>NZ_JAFLWU010000016.1:0-147213 GCF_017316265.1 Pseudomonas sp. Marseille-Q1929 | reverse complement strand
CCGGGTTAGCCGCACTGGGCCATGGATGGCCCATTGCGGCGGCCCACGGATTCAAGCCTGCGTTCGGGCACACCGAGCCTAGGCGAGGTGCCGAGTGTTGGGGCAAGAGCCCTTTGGTTACTTTGGGGCTTTTCCAAAGTGACCCGCTGTAAGAGCGGAACCATAAGTCGCCGTTACCTAACCAACGGATATGTACACAAAACCCTAAAGCACCCGCGCCATGTGCTCAGCAATCCTCAACCGCAACCACCGCTCCGCCGGATCATTGTCATGCACCCCACTCCACACCATCGACAACTCCGCCGCCTCAATCGCAAACGGCGGATCCTCCGCCCGTAACGCCGACCCCTCGGTCAACGCACACGCCGCATAATCCGGCACGGTCGCAATAATCTGCGTCCCCGCCAACAACGCCCGCAACCCACTGAATTGCGGCACCGCCAACACCACCCGCCGCGCCCGTCCGATCCGGGCCAAATCCAGATCGATATTGCCGCTCAGGTCCCCGGAAAACGACACCATCGCATGGGGCCGCTCGCAATAGTCGTCCAGGGTCAACGGCAATACACCCCCATCCCCCCGCAACACCTTGCACGGAATATCCCGCAGCTTCTTGCGCTTGGCATTCGCCGGCAACTCCGTGGTGTAGCTCACCCCCACCGAAATCTCGCCACTGGCCAACAACGCCGACATCAACAGGTAATTGGCGCGACGCACCACCACGACAATCCCCGGTGCCTCCTCGCGCAGTTGGCTGAGCAACGGCGGAAACAAACCAAACTCGGCGTCGTCGGACAGCCCGATACGAAACACCGCGCAGCTGGTTGAAGGGTCGAAATCCTTGGCGCGGCTGACGGCGCCCGAGATGATGTCCATGGCCGGTTGCAGCTCCTTGAGTATCGCCACGGCGCGTGGCGTGGGCTCCATGCCCCGCCCGTTGCGCAGCAGCAACGGGTCGTCGAACAGATCGCGCAAGCGCCCCAATGCCGCACTCACCGCCGGTTGGCCCATGAAGAGTTTTTCGGCGACCCGGGTCAGGTTCTTCTCGAACATCAGCGCTTCGAAAATCACCAACAGGTTCATATCGACGCGGCGCAGGTCGTTGCGGTTCATGGCGGTATCCAAACGGTTGGCGAGCCGCCAGATAAGCACGCGAAACGCGGCATGGATTGCACCGCTGTGCTGTCTTTTCAACGCCGGCACCTGGCGAAATTAACAACGATTAACTCGTCAGCCAGACGGTCTGGCGCCAAGAATGTGTCGGTCTACACTGCATCCATTCACCGGGAACGCTCCCATCGACTGCGGATATCCGTCATGGCCCGACTTGAGCACACTGCTCCCCGTTTATCCGCGACCGGCGGCCTGTGTGCCCGGCGCGAGCGGATAGCCAAACAATTGATCCTCGCCAACCTCGGTGAAAGCCTGGCGATTGCCGAACTGGCCCAGGCCTGCGCGCTGTCGCGCAGTCATTTTTCGCGGGCGTTCAAGTGCACCACCGGGCTGTCGCCGCAGGAATGGATTCGCCAACAGCGCATCCAGCGCGCCAAGGAATTGATCACCGGTTCCGCCTTGAGCCTCACGCAGATCAGCCTGGAGTGCGGCTTTTGCGACCAGGCGCACTTCTGCCACATGTTCACCCGCAGCGAAGGCGTCAACCCGATGACCTGGCGAAATCACCAATTGCGTCACAGGCCGCAAGTGATTGCGGCCTAGTGGTTGGCACACGCCTGGAATATGCTGGCCACACCCTTTCCCAGAGCATGGCCGCCCATGAATGACCTCAGCGACCAGGCCGTGCAGTTCGGCCCCTACCGCATCCACCTGCGCGAGCGTCTGGTGCTGGAAGGCGGCCGCCCGTTGCGCCTGGGGCGACGTGCCGTGGAGATCCTGCTGATCCTGCTGGAGCAGGCCGGCAATGTGGTGAGCAAGCAGGAATTGATCGCCCGCGTGTGGCCCAAGAGCGTGGTGGAGGACGGCAACCTGCGGGTGCATATGGCAGCGCTGCGCAAAGCCTTGGGCGATGGCCAGGCCGGGCAGCGCTATATCGTGACCGTGGCCCAGCGTGGCTACAGTTTTGTCGCGCCACTGAGCATCGAACCCATGAGCCTGCCCACCGAAGGTGCACCGCAACGCCCGTGCCATAACCTGCCGCTGCGGCGCACGCGCATGATCGGCCGCCAGGCGCTGATCGATGCATTGGTGCAGCAACTGCCCGCACAACGTTTCATCACCCTCACCGGCGCCGGCGGCATCGGCAAGACCACCGTGGCGCTGCGGGTGGCGGAGCTGCTGATCGGGCATTACCGCGACGGTATCCGCCTGCTCGACCTGGCGCCGCTGAGCGCTCCGTCGATGATCCTGCCCAACCTCGCCGCCCTGCTCGACCTTACGCTCACCGAGCAGGAGCCGTTGCTCAGCGTTGCCCGCAGCCTGCACGCCCGCCAACTGCTGCTGGTGATCGACAACTGCGAGCACCTGCTGGACGACATCGCGCTGATCAGCGAAACGCTGCTGCGCTACGCGCCCGAGTTGCACATCATCGCCACCAGCCGCGAAGCGCTGCGTGCCGAAGGCGAATCCGTGCAGCGCCTGGAACCGCTGGCGTGCCCGCCCGCCACCGGCAACCGCGCCCAGGCCCTCGGTTACCCGGCCCTGCAATTGCTGATCGAACGGGCGATGTCCCATCAGGACAGCTTTGCCCTCAGTGACGCCGAGCTGCCGCTGGCCATCGATATCTGCCAGCGTCTGGACGGTATCCCCTTGGCCATCGAGCTGGTGGCGGCACAGATCGAACGCTTCGGCCTGCCGGGCCTGCTGGTACAGATGGAAGACAACTTCCGCCTGCTCACCCGTGGCCGCAACAGCGCCCTGCCCCGCCAGCAAACCCTGCGCGCCACGCTGGACTGGAGCTTCGAGCTGCTCACCGGCTGCGAGCAGATTTGCCTGCGCCGCCTTGCGGTGTTTCGCGGCGGCTTCAGTTTGGCCAGCGCAGCGGCGGTGATCGCCGGGGAACAGGTGGCGCCCCTCGAAGTGCTGGGTTCCATCACGCAGCTGGTGGCCAAATCCTTGCTCAATGTGGAAGCCGGTGATGACGAGGTGGTCTATCGCCTGCACGACATCACGCGCACCTACGCCCTGGAAAAACTCAGCAGCGCCGACGAGCTCGACGCCACCCGCGAACGCCACGCCGAGCGCTGCCTGAGCCTGATGAACCAGGCACAAGACGATTGGGAACTGACCGCGACCCAGCCGTGGATCGACCGCTATGCGCCCCTGCGCGAAGACATCCGCGCCGCCCTCGATTGGGGCCTTGGCGACCACGGCGTGCACTTGTTGGGCATTCGTCTCACCGTCAGCGCCATGCCGCTGTGGCAAGAGTTGTCGCTGCTGCGCGAACACGGTTTGTACGTGGGCAAGGCCCTGGCGCGGCTACGGCAATCGGCCGCGCCGAGCCAGCGCCTGCATATGGCCTTGCAACTGGCGCTGGGCAGCTTTTCCTATCACACCCAGGGCGGCACGCCGCAGACCATCGACGCCTTTGCCTGCGCGCGACGCCTGGCCGAAGCGGGCAAGGACCTCGCCGGCCAGCTGCGCGCGGTGTCGGGGCATATGGCGGTCAACCTGTGTTGCGGCAACTATCGCGAAGCCCTGGTGCAGAGCCTGCACTTCGACCAACTGGGGCCGCAGGCCGAACCCTTGCTGGACCTCAGCGCACAGCGCCTGCGGGTGTTGGCGCAACACTTCGCCGGCAACCAGGCGCTGGCGTTGCACAATGCCGAACAAGTGCTCCAGCGCATGGCCCAGAGCGGCCATCTGAACCGCTTTACCCATGGCTTTGGCGTGCAGTACGACCAGAGCGTGGCGTCGTTGACCATCCTCGCGCGCATCCTGTGGCTGCGCGGTTTCCCAGAGCGCGCCGCGCGTATCGCCGACCAGGCGTTGGCACTCGCGTTGCAAATCAACCATGGCACGTCGATCTGCTACACCCTGGCCCTGGCCGGCGTGGTGATCGCCCGCTACAACGGCGACACCGCCGCGACCCGCGCGCGCATGGACCTGCTGCTGCAACAGGCACAAAAACACTCGGTGCAGTTGTTCCACACCTGGGCACGCTGTTACGCCGGCACGACGCCGATCGCCGATGTGCAAGGCTTGGGGCTGGTGGAGGACATTCTCGTGACCTTCAACGCCATCGAACCGAGCGACGCTGTGTTCGAACGCGCCCGAAACGGCGGCGCCGGCTGGTGCACTGCGGAGATCCTGCGGGTGCGCGCTGAAAGCCTCAGCGACAGCCGTGCCGCCGAAGCCCTGCTGCTGGAAGCCCTGGGTCTGGCACACCAGCAAGGCGCGCTGGCCTGGGAGTTGCGCAGCGCCACAGCGTTGGCGCGGTTGTGGCAGAGCCAAGGCCGCGTGCAGGCGGCGCGTGATCTGCTGGCGTCGGTGTACGGGCGTTTCAGCGAAGGTTTTGCCACCGCCGATCTACTCGGAGTACGCGGCTTGCTCGACGAGTTGCAGCACAAACGACCGGCCTGAAAACGGCCCCAGATAATGCCCGTAGCCAGCCTGCAAACGCGCCACCTGTGCGGGATCGCGCAGTTGCGCCAAGGCGTAGCTGCGCAGGCTGTTGAGCAACCGATACCGCGCGGGGCCGGGGCCCGGTTCCTGGGCCAGCAACGACAGGCCCACCAGCCGCGCCAGCAGGTACGGCAGGTCGGCATGTTCCAGCTCGGTGCCCGCCACCAACGCGGTCAGCGTGGGCAAGGTCACGGCCATCTTGAACAAGCCCAATTGCAGGAACAGCCAACGCTCCGGCAGGCTCAGGCGCGCGTAACTCCAATCCAGTGCAGCGGCGAAGGATTGGTGACGTTCAACCGCCGTGCGACGGCCCCGCGTCAACACCTGCAAACTGCTGCGCAATTGCGTCTGCACGCCGTGTATGCCCAAGGCTTCGACCTGGGCCGCCGCCAGTTCCAGGGCCAGGGGAATGCCATCGAGACACCGGCAGATCTCCCGTAGCGGCGCCAGGTCCTGGGCGCGCAACGCAAAGCCCTGCTGACTGGCGCGTACCCGCGCAACAAACAACTGCACAGCATGAGAGGTCATCGCCTGGTCGGCATCCCCCCAGCCGCACGGCGTCGGCAGGGCCAACCTGGGAACGCACTGCACCCACTCACCCGGCAGGTGCAAGGCTTCGCGACTGCTCAGCAACACGCTCACCTCAGGCGCGTACTGCGCCAACGTGCGCACCAGGTGGCGGCAGGCACTGAGCAGCAAGTCGGCACCGTCGAGCACCAACAGCAGTTGGCGCGTGGCCAGGGGTTTGCACAATGCCTGGGCACTGGCGCAGGGCTCCAGGTCCAACGCCTTGGCCAGATGGCGGAGCATTTGCATCGGCGCTTGCACCGTCGCCAGGTCCACCCACCACACGCCATCGCGATAGCGCGGCAGCACGCGTTCGGCCAGGGCCAATGCGAGGCTGCTTTTACCCACGCCGGCGCAACCGGTCAGGGTCATCAGGCGTTGCCCGGACAGGCGCCGCACCAACATCCCCAACACTTCATCGCGACCGATCAGCGGGCTCAGGCGCACGGCCAGGTTGTGTCGGGGCTTGGCGGCAGGCGCAGCGCTGTGCAGCGGCGCGACAAAACTGTAGCCGCGCTGGGGATCGTTGATGATGCAGGGTTGGCAATCAAAGGCGCGACGCAGGGCCGCGATATGCACGCGCAGGTTGTTCTCTTCCACCACGCTGTTGGGCCAGACGCGGGCAATCAGGCTGTCCTTGCTGACGAATTGCCCCGGTGCTTCCAGCAGTACCGCCAGGATCTCCAGCGCCCGCCCGCCCAGCGGCACCGGCCAGCCCGCCTTGCTGACCAGGCGCTGCTGCGGGTGAAAGGTGTAGCGGCCGAAGCTCACCGTGGGCGCGTTGTGCATGTCGATAAAGCGCTGAAACACCCGGCCTTGGGCGTTTGCGCATCCTTTTCCATGGGCTTGGCGCTATCTTGCCACCTCGCCGTGACAGGACAATGCTGGCACGGGGAGCCACACGGACTTTGAGGTGCGTCAGACGGCCAAATCGGCCTTAACTGAACTGCTGGCGGTACTGCGTCGGGTTAAGGCCGAGTTTTTCACTGAACAGAAAACGCATGTAGCGCACGCTGCCGAAACCGGCGTAGAAGGCCACGGTCTTGAGCGGTAGGTCGGTGGTTTCCAGCAGGTGCCGGGCGCGGTCGATGCGCGCGCCTTGCAAAAACGCCATGGGCGTCATGTGCACTTCCTTGGCAAACACCCGGGCGAAGTGGCGCGCGCTCATGCCCGCCAGTTCGGCCATGGAATCGATGGTGAACGGCTGATCCAGCTGCGCCAGCACATGGTTCTGCACCCGCGTGATCGGCGTTTCCTGGGGCGCCACCGCAGCCGTCATCGGACTGAACTGCGCCTGGCCGCCCTGGCGTTTCATCACCACCAGCAGCACCTTGGCCACGTCCACTGCGACCTGCTTGCCGTGGTCCTGGGCCACCACCGACAGCGCCAGGTCGATGCCGGCAGTGACCCCGCCCGAGGTGATCAAGCGACCATCTTGCAAGTAGATGCGATCGGTCTCGACGATCGCCTCGGGAAAGCCCTGGATCAACCGTTCGGTGTAGTGCCAGTGGGTGGTCACGCGATGGCCGTCGAGCAGCCCGGCGTGTCCCAATACAAACGCGCCGGTGCAGATCGAACCAAAGCGCCGCGCCTTGGGAGCGGCAGCCTTGAGCCACGGCAACAGCGCGGGGTGGCACTCGTTATAGGCCCCGGGGCCGCCGGGTACCAGCAACAGGTCATAGGCATCAACGGCCTGCTCCAGCAGCAGGTCGGGCTGCACCAGCACACCGTTGGAGGCACGCAACGCACCGGGCTCAGTGCCCAGGGTGAGGATGCGGTAATGATCGGCCGCCGGCAGGTAGCGGTTGGCAATGGAGAACACTTCAAGCGGCCCGGCCATGTCGAGCAACAGGAAGTCGGGAAACAGCGCCATGGCCACGGTTTTCATAGGGTGGAACGTCCATCGGATAAGGTACAGGCGGGCATTATGGCATGTCTTTTATTGTCAATCTGATCGAGACAGTTATTCAGATTTCACCTTCTTAATGAATATTCCGATAACCATTAACCTTCTTCTCAACGCCAGCGCCCTGCACTTCGCAGCCCGCGCTCACTTGAGGACAAGACCATGCTGACCCTTCGCAAAGCTTCCGAACGCGGCGCCGCCAATCACGGTTGGTTGAAGTCGTTTCATACCTTCTCATTCGCCAACTACTGGAACCCGAAAGAACAGGGTTTCTCCGACCTGTTGGTGATCAACGACGACCGCGTCGCCGCCGGCAAAGGCTTCGGCCAGCACCCGCACCGCGACATGGAGATTTTCTCCTACGTGCTTGAAGGCGCCCTGGAACACAAGGACACCCTGGGCACCGGCTCGGTAATCCGCCCCGGCGACGTGCAACTGATGAGCGCCGGCAGCGGCGTGGCCCACAGCGAGTTCAACCACAGCCAAAGCCGTGGTGTGCACTTCCTGCAAATCTGGATCGTGCCCAGTGAAGTCGGGGCTGAACCGCGCTATCAACAGGAGCACTTCAGTGAGGCGCAGAAACGTGGGCGTTTGCAGTTGATCATCTCGCCGGACGGTGCCGAGGGGTCACTCAACGTACGCCAGGATGCGCGGGTGTATGCGGGGCTGTTCAACGGCGACGAAAGCGCGACCCTCGACCTTGCAGCGGATCGCCATGCGTACATCCATGTGGCCCGGGGCAGTGTTGAGATCAACGGGCAGCGCTTTGAGGAAGGTGACGGTGCTCGTGTGCGTGATGAGCGGCAGATCCGTGTGAGCCAGGGCGATGATGCCGAGGTGCTGGTGTTTGACCTGCGCCCGCAGGAGTTGCCACGGATGCCTTGAGCAGCCATCGCTGATGTCGATAGTCACCATCAGCGCAATGAAGTTCTCTTAAAAACTGTGGCGCGTAACATCGAATCCATACCCGGAAACACTTAACTAAAACACTTGGAGCACATCATCATGAAACGCCAAATCTTGCTTGGACTTGCTTTTTCGGTAGTGGCTGTCAATGCTTTTGCTCATCCTCTGGTTGCTGAAGGTGGGGCTGAGCGGTTGCAGGGGAATCGTGTGGCTGAAGGTGGCGCGGAACGTCTGCTGGAGCTTCGTGTGGCTGAGGGTGGCTCGGAGCGTCTGTTGGAACGTCGTGTGGCGGAAGGTGGTTCGGATCGGTTGCAGGAGCGTCGCTTGGCGGAAGGTGGTTCGGATCGGTTGCAAGAACGTCGCTTGGCGGAAGGTGGTTCGGATCGGTTGCAGGAGCGTCGTTTGGCGGAAGGTGGGGCGGAACGTTTGTTGAGTAGTCACGTGTAAGCCTGCGTTGTTTGCAGGGGACCCCAAACCGGCCTGATCAGCCGGTTTTTTTTCGCCTGGGATTTGGGTGTTGTGAACACGGTTAAATGTGGGAGCTGGCTTGCCTGCGATGGCGGTCTGTCGGTGTACATATCCATTATTTAGGTAACGGCGACTTAGGGTTCCGCCCTTACGGCGGCTCACTTTGGAAAAGCCCCAAAGTAAGCAAAGGGCTCTTGCCCCAACACTCGGTGCCTCGCCTAGGCTCGGCATGCCCGTAATCCGACATGGATTTGGGGGGACGCCGCCACGCGCCATCCATGGCGCGGGGCGGCTAAACCGGCATCCCTGCCGGTTTACCCCCCAAATCCATGTCGAATTCCGGCCAGCGTGTTTAACGGGGCGCCTAAGATCAAAAACACAGCGAGGCGGCCTAGTAGCCGACCTGATCTATGAAGCGTACGCATTCCCCTGTGGGAGCTGGCTTGCCTGCGATGGCATCAACTGGGTGTACCTGATGTACCGAGTTGTCTGCATCGCAGGCAAGCCAGCTCCCACAGTTTCCGGTTCCCACAGTTGAAGGGTGAACGCCATGAGAAATACCGGTCGGCTTTAAGGCCGCCGCGCTCTGGCTTTTGATCTTACTTGCCCCGTCAAACACGCTGGCCGAACGCAGGCTTGAATCCGTGGGTAACCCGGCAGGACGCCGGGTTAGCCGCCCCGCGCCATGGATGGCGCGTGGCGGCGGCCCACGGATTCAAGCCTGCGTTCGGGCACACCGAGCCTAAGCGAGGTGCCGAGTGTTGGGGCAAGAGCCCTTTGGTTACTTTGGGGCTTTTCCAAAGTGACCCGCCGTAAGGGCGGAACCATAAGCCGCCGTGACCTAAATAACGGATATGTACCCCGTCAGACCAAAAGAGTATTTAACGAACAGTTTTTAGAACCATAAGCTCATCCCTATCCCATTAGAAGATCGAGCCCCCCATGCCCATACGCCGCCCCCTCATCGCCGTCCTAGGACTCCTGGCCTTCTCCATCACAGCCACCACCGAAGCCCAAGAAACCCTACGCATCGGCTACCAAAAATCCTCCACCCTGATCACCCTGCTAAAAACCCAGGGCACCCTGGAAAAAGCCCTCAAGGCCAACCACATCGACGTAACCTGGCACGAATTCCCCAGCGGCTTGCCCCTGCTCGAAGCCCTGAACGTGGGCAACGTCGACATCAGCGCCGACGTCGCCGACACCGTGCCGATCTTCGCCCAGGCCGCCCAGGCCAAGCTCACCTACTTCGCCCAGGAAGCGCCCTCGCCTTCGGCACAGGCCATCGTGGTGCGCAAAGACTCGCCGATCCAGCAGCTAGGCGATTTGAAAGGCAAGAAAATCGCCGTCACCAAAGCCGCCGGCACCCACTACTTGCTGATCGCCGCACTGGCCAAAGCCGGTCTGGAATTCGCCGATATCGAACCCGCCTACCTGTCACCCGCCGACGGCCGCGCCGCGTTCGAGAACAACAAGGTGGATGCCTGGGTCACCTGGGAACCCTTCCGCACCAGCGTGCAACGCCAACTGCCGACCCGCACCCTGGCGGACGGCGCCGGGCTGGCGAGCTACAAGCGCTATTACTTGACCGGCACGCCCTACGCCAAAGCCCATCCCGAGGTGTTGAAGGTGGTGTATGAGCAGTTGGAAAAAACCGGCCAATGGGTCAAGGCCAACCCACAGGACGCGGCGAAAGTGCTTGGCCCGTTGTGGGGCAACCTGGACGTGGCCACAGTGGAAGCGGCCAATGCACACCGCAGCTATCAGGTGCAGCCGGTGACGGTTGATCAACTAGGCGAGCAGCAGAAGATTGCCGATGCATTTTTCAAGGCGGGCTTGTTGCCCAAGGCGGTCGATGCCAAGGATGTGCAGACCTGGAAGCCGTAAGACCAGAGGCAGTCAAAAAATGTGGGAGCGGGCTTGCCCGCGATAGCGATCCTTCAGCAACAGGCTTGTTGGCTGATACACCGCAATCGCGGGCAAGCCCGCTCCCACAGGTTAAACAGCCAGCCCCGTTTAACTGCGCTCATCCAACCCACGCGCCGCCACCGCACCCAACACCCCGCCCACCAACGGCGCCAGCCAGAACAGCCACAGCTGCGCAATGTACTCGCCGCCCGCAAACAACGCCGGCCCGGTGCTGCGCGCCGGGTTCACCGAGGTGTTGGTCACCGGGATCAGGACCAGGTGAATCAAGGTCAGCGCCAGGCCGATGGCAATCGGCGCAAACCCGGCCACCGCGCCCGGGGCGGTGACGCGCATGATGATGAAGACAAAGAAGAACGTGGCGATCAGTTCGGCCAGCAAGGCGGCCTTCATGTCGAAGTGGCCTGGGCTCAAGGCGTCATAGCCGTTGGCGGCAAATCCACCCATGACAAAATCGTCCTGGCCGTTGGCGATCAGGTACAGCGCTGCCGCCGCGCCAATTGCACCGGCGACCTGCGCCGCGATGTAGGGCAGCACGTCAACTCCGGCAACCCGCCGTCCGGCCCAAAGGCCCAAGGTCACCGCCGGGTTGAAGTGCCCGCCCGAGATACCGCCCACCGCATAGGCCATGGTCAACACTGTGAGGCCGAACGCCAGGGACACGCCGACAAAGCCAATACCCAACTCGGGGAATGCCGCCGCCAGGATGGCGCTGCCACAGCCGCCGAAGGTCAGCCAGAAAGTACCCAGAAACTCCGCGGTCAAACGCTTTTGCACAATCGACTCCATTGCTGTTCAAGTGCCGTCACCACAGGGCGTGGGCGGTCCTGGGTGACGGTAGCAATGGGCATCGCGGCGCCCTGTAAGACTTGTCTGGTTTTAGCTGGGTGACACACCCTGCCCGAACTTGCGAATCGCCAGGCAATAGCCGATCAACGCGAGCGCCGCCAGCAAGCCGCCTGCCGCACCGATCCAGGCGAAGCCGAACTGGCTGCCGACCCAGCTGCCCATCAGCGCGCCACCACCGATGCCGATGTTGTAGATGCCGGAAAACATCGCCATGGCCACGTCGGTGGCGTCTGGCGCCAGCACCAGCACCTTGGACTGCATCGCCAGGCCAAAGCCCATGATCGCCATGCCCCAGAAAATGCTCAGGCCGACGAGGTAGGATTCGGCCCCGCTCAACGGCAGCATCAGCGCCAGGCACGCCGCCAGGATGAACACCGCGCCGACCACGAACAGATGGGGGTTGAAGCGGTGCACCAGGCTGAACAGCAGCGAACCGATGATGCCCGCGCCACCAAACACCAGCAGGATCAGGGTCACGGCACTGCCGCTCATGCCGGCCACGCCTTCGACAAAGGGTTCGATGTAGCTGTAGGCGGTGAACTGCGCGGTCACGGTCAGGGCGGTGAGCACGTACAGCGCCACCAGCGCCGGGCGTTTGAACAGCAACGGCAGGCTGCGCAACGAGCCGGAGTTCTGGCTCGGCAACAGCGGCAAGGTGCGCGCCAGCCAGAACACCAGCGCGGCGGCGAAGGCGCCGATGACCAGGAACGTGGTGCGCCACCCCATGGCCTCGCCGAGCAGGCGGCCCAGGGGAATACCCAACACCATCGCCAGGGACGTACCGGTGGCCAACAGGCCGAGGGCTTGCACCTGTTTGCCGGCCGGCGCCAGGCGCACCGCCAGCGACGCAGTGATCGACCAGAACAACGCATGGGACAAGGCGATGCCGATGCGACTGACCATCAGCAAGCCAAAACTGGTGGCCACGCTGGACAGGATATGGCTGGCGATAAACATGCAGAACAGCACGATCAGCAACTTGCGCCGCTCGACGTTGCGCGTCAGCAGCATCACCGGCAGCGACGTCAGGGACACGATCCAGGCGTAGATCGTGAGCATCAGGCCGACGCTCGACACCGGCATGTCAAAGCTCGCGCCAATGGCGCTGAGCAGCCCGACGGGGACAAATTCGGTGGTATTGAATACAAAGGCGGCCAACGCAAGGGCGATGACCGGCTGCCAATTGGCTTGGGGGGTTGCGGCTGAAATGCTCATTGAAGGGCGCGGTACTCGGACGATGATCAAACGGCTACCCAGGACAAGCGCCGCCGTTGAACATTCTATAGGTTTCTCGCCCGTCTGTTGGCGCTGATGCTGATCAAAAAGCCATCAGTTACGTCACGGCGAGGTCAGGGTGACCACGTAAAGCCCAGAGTGAACCGGCTTTCCCTGAGTATCCACCAGCACATACCGTTGGTCGTAATAGCGCCCGCTGCCACTGTCCGTAACCAGCTTGACGCTGGCCGGTGCACCGCTCAGCGCCTGCACGCTACGAATCGGCTGCACATCGAACCGACCACCGCGCAAGGCCTGCGGACAGCCCTTCAACTCAATCATCGAACCGCCCGACGTCGCCGCGTTGCAGCCCGGTTCGACAATACTGCCGCGAAATTGAATGACCCCGCCCGATGCCGCCAGGCAGCCTCCCGCCCACACCGCAAAAAACCCGCTAACCAGTGACAAACGCTTTACGTTGTTCATCTCGACTTCCTTCTTGGGTGATTAAGAAGGTAGTCGTCCGATTGACTCAAGACTTGAGCAACTGCTCAGGGATCAACCTGCCCCATCAATTGCGTCACCGGCTCGGGCCGCTGCGCATAGCGCTGGGCCAGCGCTGCGCAGACCATCAACTGGATCTGGTGAAACAGCATCAACGGCAGGATCAGCACGCCCATGGTTGCCCCGGCGAACAGCACCTGGGCCATCGGCACGCCCGTCGCCAGGCTTTTCTTCGAGCCGCAGAACAGGATGGTGATGCGGTCTTCCTGATTAAAACCGAACGCCTTGGCCAGCACCGTCGAGGCCACCAGCACCAGGGCCAGCAACACACAGCACGCTACCACCAGGCCGCCCAGTTCCCATAGCGGGATCTGGTGCCAGATGCCTTCGTTGACCGCTTCGCTGAACGCGCCGTAGACCACCAGCAGGATCGAGCCTTGATCGACGAATTTCAGCCAGGACTTGTTACGCCCCACCCACGCGCCAATCCAGCGCCGAGCGATCTGCCCGGCAATAAAGGGCAGCAGCAGTTGCACGCTGATCTTGAGGATCGCGTCGAGGGTGTTGCTGCCTTCGCCATGCACATTGAGCAACAGCGTCACCAGCAGCGGCGTGAGAAAGATGCCAAACAGGCTCGACGCCGCCGCGCTGCAAATCGCCGCCGGGATATTGCCCCGCGCCAGCGACGTAAAGGCAATCGCCGACTGCACCGTGGCCGGCAGCGCACAGAGGTACAGCATGCCCATGTACAGGTCTTTGCCGATCAGCGGCGACAGCAGCGGCTTGAGCGCCAGGCCGAGCAATGGGAACAGCACGAAAGTCAGGCTGAACACCAGCAGGTGCAGGCGCCAGTGGCCGGCACCGGCGATGATCGCCTGGTTCGACAGCTTGGCGCCGTGCAGGAAAAACAGCAGCGCGATGGCCAGGTTGGTGACCCAGCCAAAGGCCACGGCAGTCTGGCCGCTGGCGGGCAACAGCGAGGCGAGGATCACCGTGGCGATCAGGGTCAGGGTGAAGTTGTCAGGGAGAAAGCGCGGACGGGTCATAAGTGAGTTCTTCCGGGGGTTGCCAAGAGCGTCTCGGCGACTCTAACGTAACGGCTTGTTACCGACTAACGCCAATGAGCCAACAAATGCCGCCTAAAGGACATGACAAAACCGTGCGCCGCAGCGTGCCCGGGCTTTCCAGCTTGCCACGGCCGGTGTACGGGCGCACTGAATCCCTGCCTAATCGCGCCCTGACCCGGCGTCACAGTCACCCGTGGGTGCAATTGTCGTACGCGATTTCCGGGGTGCTGGAGATCCAGACAAGCGTCGGCCGCTTTGTCGCACCGCCCCAGCGCGCGGTGTGGATTCCGGCGGGCATGCCCCACCGCGTGTTCAGCTCGCCCCGCACCGAAATGCGCAGCCTGTACCTCGATTGCAGCGTGACCACCTGGGCAGACGCGCGCTGCCATGTGCTGGAGGTGAGCAGTTTGCTGCGCGAGTTGATCCGCAGCTTCAGCGAACTGCCGGTAGCCTATGCCGAAGACGGCGCGGAGGGGCGCCTGGCCCAAGTGCTGCTCGACCAACTGGCCGCAGCGCCCCAGGTGGACTTGATGCTGCCGCTGCCCATGGACCCGCGTTTGCGCCAGATCTACCGCAGCTTGAACCTGCACCCGGAGCAACAGACCACCCTGGGTGACTGGAGCCGCAAATTGGCGGTCAGTGAGAAAACCCTCAGCCGCTTGTTTTTGCGCGACACCGGGCTGACGTTTCGCGCCTGGCGCCAGCGCTTGCGCCTGCTCACCGCCCTGCCCGCCCTGGAGCAAGGCGAGCGCGTGACGGATGTGGCATTGGGGTGTGGGTATGAATCGACGTCGGCGTTTATCAATGCGTTTCGCCAGCAGTTTGATGCGACGCCGGGGGAGTTTTTCCGCTGACTTGCAGGAGTAGGTAATCCAAATGTGGGAGCGGGCTTGTGTGGGAGCGGGCTTGCTCGCGAATGCGGTGGATCAGTTGGAACATCTTTGACTGACACACCGCTTTCGCGAGCAAGCCCGCTCCCACAGGGGATTGGGTTTCCACTTCGGATCAGGCTTACACCGATCAAACTGTGGGAGCTGGCTTGCCTGCGATGGCGGTGGGTCAGCTAAAAATATTGGCTGGTAGACCGCTATCGCAGGCAAGCCAGCTCCCACATTTGGATGTGTGTACAGTCGCTAGATATGGGACTTGGCCAATATCGCCTGGAGCAACACATCCGCCCCCGCCGTCGACCATTCCGGCGAAATCTCCTCCGCTTCGTTATGGCTCAACCCGTCCACACACGGCACAAAGATCATCGCGGTCGGCGCCACCTGGTTGAGGTAGCAGGCATCATGCCCCGCGCCGGAAATCATTGGCCGATGGCTGTAACCCAACGCCTCGGCAGACGCCCGCACCACCTCCACGCACTCCGCGTCAAACGCGATCGGCGCGTACTGGAAGATCTGCTTCACGCTGTGCTGCAAGCCAATCCCGTCGGCGATCTGCGCCACTGCTTCGCGCAGTTGCTGGTCCTGGCGCGCCAGCACGGTTTCGTCCGGGTGACGGAACTCCACGCTGAAAAACACCCGCCCTGGCACGACGTTGCGCGAGTTGGGGAAGATATTCGCCATGCCCACCGTGGCACGCCCTTCAGCGCCTTGTTCCAGGCCCAGGCCGTTCACCGCTTCGACCACGCGGGCGAAGCCGAGCAAGGCGTCGAGGCGATGGTCCATCGGCGTGGTGCCGGCGTGGGCGCTGCGGCCCTTCAATTCGACCTCGTACCAGCGCTGGCCCTGGGCGCCGGTGACCACCCCGATGGTGATGCCTTGCGCTTCAAGAATCGGGCCTTGTTCGATGTGCAATTCAAACGCCGCATGCACCGCCTGGCCACCCACCGGGTGCGGGCCGGCATAGCCGATCTGCTGCAACGCCTGGCCAATGCTCACGCCATTTTTATCTTCGCGGGACAGGCCGTATTCCAGATCAAACACCCCGGCGTAGACCCCCGACGAAATCATCGCCGGGGCAAAGCGCGAGCCTTCTTCGTTGGTCCAGTTGACCACCTCGATCGGCCGGTCGGTCTCGATACCGAGGTCGTTCAAGGTGCGCAGTACTTCCAGCCCGGCGAGCACGCCGTAGATGCCGTCGTACTTGCCGCCGAAGGGCTGGGAGTCGCCATGGGAACCGGTCAGCACCGGCGCCAGGTCAGCAAAGCGCCCGGCGCGACGGGCGAAGATATTGCCCATGGCGTCCACGCGAATGCTGCACCCGGCAGCCTCGCACCATTGCACGAACAGGTCGCGCCCACGACGATCTTCGTCGGTCAGCGCCAGGCGCGAAACGCCGCCCTTTTCGGTGGCGCCGATCTGCGCCATGTCCATCAGCGAGTCCCACAAACGCGCGCCGTTGACCCGTGCCAGATTATTCATGGGGTTTGGCCCGGTAGCGAAAATCACAGCGATGGTCGCCGCCCATGATGGTCTGGGTGCGGGTCAATTCGATATCGGGGTTGTAGCCGACGATAAACAGCTCGTCACGGTTGCACGACAACAAGTGGCCGATCTCGCCCAGGCCCATCTCGGTGTACATCTCGGCGTAGCGGCAGCGCTTGACGTCGTAGTCGTAGTGCTCGGCGTCGCTGGCGATGATCTCGACCTTCAGCGCGTCGTCTTTTTCCCAGAGCACTTGTAGCTCGACAAAGCTCTTGAGGTCGGCCTGCTCTTCCAGCGAAGCAAAATGCTTGCCCGCCTGGATCGCCGCGTTACCCACCGCTTCGCCGATCACGGCAGCGGCAAAGTCCTTGCCCTGCTCGCGCTTGAGAATCTCGTAGATCGGCTTGATGATTTCGGCCTCGATCCGCCGCCGGGCAAGAATGCCCAGTTCACCTTCCAGTTTGCTCATTGTGTGCCTCCATCAGCTCCACAGAATCGGGTGCCCCAAAGGGCACCCAAACGATCATTACTTGCCGCCTGCGACACTTACGGGCTGCCATTGGTTGGCTTTGACCTGGTAAACGGTGAACGACGGCTTCTTCAAGTTGCCTTGCGCATCAAACGCGATAGTCCCAGTCACACCCGCGTAGCTGATGGCGCGCAGCACCGGCAGGTACTTCTGCGGATCAACCGAATCGGCCTGCTCAATCGCCGCCACCAGCACGCCAACGCCGTCATAGGCGAACGGCGCGTGCAGTTCGATATTGGCCTTGTAGCGTTCTTTGTAAGCCTGCTCGAAGGCCTTGCCACCCGGCATCTGCGCAATCGCCAGGCCCGGTTCCAGGGCGATCACGCCCTCGCCTTCGTTCTGCGCCAACTCCAGGAAGGTCTGGCTGACAAAACCACCGGCGCCCATCAGCGGCGCCTTGATCCCCAGTTGCTTGATGCGCCGCGCCAGCGGTGCGGCCTGGGAGTCGACGCCACCGAAGAAGATCAGGTCCGGGTTCTGGCTGCGGATATTGGTGAGCACGGCGCTGAAGTCGATGGTCTTGTCGTCCACGTATTCACGGCCGACGACTTTCGCGCCACCGGCTTCGATGGCTTTGACAAACTGGTCCGCCAGGCCCTGGCCGAATGCAGTGCGGTCGTCGATCACGGCGATGCGCTTGGCTTTCAGCGTGTTCAACGCGTAATCGCCGGCGACCTGACCGCCGTCGTCGTCATGGCCCATGATGCGGAAACTGGTGTCGAAACCCTGCTGGGTGTAAGCGTGACCGGTGGCAACCGGTGCCACCTGCGCAATCCCGGCGTCGTGGTAGACCCGCGCGGCCGGGATGCTGGTGCCGGTGTTCCAGTGGCCGACCACGCCGACCACGCCTTCATCCACCAGGCGCTGGGCCACGGTGACGGCGGTGCGCGGGTCGGACTGGTCGTCTTCGGAGACCAGCTTGAAGGTCACGGCTTCGCCGTTGATCTTCGGGTGCTTGGCGTTGGCTTGGTCGATGGCCAGTTTGGCGCCGTTTTCCAGGTCCTTGCCGATGCGCGCGGACGGGCCAGTCAGCGGGCCAGCCAGGCCGATCAGTACGGTCTGGTCGGCTTGGGCCATGGCGCTGGCGAGACTGCTCAGGGCCAGGCCGATCAATGCGGTGTTCTTCAAAATACTCATCAGTAGTTCCTGCTTCTTTTCGGGCGGGTCGGAACACGCCGGGCGTCCGGTAGCGTCATGGTTTAGTTATTCGCCGAGGTACGCGCTGCGCACCTCAGGGTGTTCAAGCAAATCCTGGGATGGGCCCGTGAGGCTGATGCGCCCGGTGTCCATCACATAGGCGCGGTCGGTGACTTGCAGCGCCAGCCGCGCGTTCTGCTCCACCAGCAACAGGGTCATGCCCTGGCGGCAGACGTCGTCGATCACCTGGAAAATCTTCTCCACCATGATCGGCGCCAGGCCCATGGACGGCTCATCCAGGATCAGCAAGCGCGGGCGCGACAACAATGCACGGGCCAGGGCGAGCATCTGTTGCTCGCCGCCCGACAGCAGGCCGGCGGATTGGTGCAGGCGTTCTTCCAGGCGCGGAAAGTGTTCGAACAACTGGCGCATTTCACGCTGCACTTGCACGTTGTCGCGGCGCAAAAATGCGCCGGCCTGCAGGTTCTCCAGCACGCTCATGCGCGCGAAAATCCCACGGCCTTCGGGGACCATGGCGATGCCTTGGCGCAGCAGTGTGTCCGGCGCCTGGCCGAGGATGGAGTGCCCGGCAAAACGGATCTCGCCCTTGGCCGCCGGCAGCAAACCGGTGAGCGCCTTGAGGCTGGAGGTCTTGCCCGCGCCATTGGCGCCAATCAGGGTGACGCGTTCGCCTTCATCGATATGCAGGTCGAGGGCTTTGACGGCTTCGATGGCGCCGTAGCGCACCTGCAAACCTTCGACTTTCAACAGTGCTTCAGACATGCGCGCTGGCTCCCAGATAGGCTTGGATCACGGCCGGGTGCTGGCGCACGTCGGCGGGCGGGCCGACGGCGATGACCTGGCCGTAATCCAGCACGCTGATGCGGTCGCACACGCCCATCACCAGCTTGACGTCGTGTTCGATCAACAACAGGGTGTGGCCGTCGTCGCGGATCTTTTCCAGCAGGCCGCGCAGTTGCACTTTCTCGCTGGCGTTCATGCCTGCTGCCGGTTCATCCAAGGCCAGCAGGCGCGGTTCGGTGGCCAGGGCGCGGGCGATTTCCAGGCGGCGTTGGTGGCCGTAGCTCAGGCTGTCGGCGCGGTAATTGGCGAAACCGGCAAGGCCCACGTAGGCCAGCAAACGATGGGCGTGAGCACGGGTTTGCGCTTCTTCATCGCGGGCGCGGCGATGCTGACTCAGGGCCGCCCACAGGCCGTTGCGGGTGCGCACATGGCGCCCGACCATGACGTTTTCCAGGGCGCTCATCGCGTTGAACAGGCGGATGTTCTGAAAGGTACGCGCGATCCCCGCCTCGGCCACCTGATGCACGCTGGTGGGTTGGTAGTCGCGGCCATCCAGTTGGAAACGCCCGGAGTCCGGCGTGTACAAGCCGGTCATGACGTTAAAGAAAGTGGTCTTGCCCGCGCCATTCGGGCCGATCAAGCCGTAGATCTCGCCGGGCTGGATGCTCAGGCTCACGTCGGTCAGCGCCGCGACGCCGCCGAAGTGTTTGTTGACCTTGTCGATCTGCAACAGCGGTGCGTTCATCGTGCCACTCCTTTGGGCCACAATCCGGCGGGTCGGTAGAGCATCGCCAGGATCAACGCCAGGCCGTAGAACAGCTGGCGGATGATTTCCGGGTCCACCAGCACCTGGCCGAACAGCGTCTGCTGCAACGGGCCCATGCTGGCGCGCAACGCTTCGGGCAGGGCCGCCAACAATACGCAACCGAGGATGACCCCGGGGATATGGCCCATGCCGCCCAGCACCACCATTGCCAGCACCGCAATGGACTCGTTCAACGTGAAGGATTCCGGCGAGACAAAGCCCTGGAACGAGGCGAACAACGCGCCGCTCACGCCGCCGAACGCCGCGCCAATGGCAAACGCCAGCAGCTTGAGGCGCACGGTATTGATGCCCATGGCCTGGGCCGCGTCTTCGTCCTCGCGGATCGCCACCCAGGCACGGCCGATGCGCGAACGCTCCAGGCGGATGCACGCAAACAGGATCAACACCACCAGCGCCGCAAACAGGTAGTAATAGAGGTACACCGACGGCAGGCGCAGGCCGAACAGCTCTTGGGTGCGACCGAGGTTGACGCCAAGCAGGCTGACCGGATCAACCTGGGAGATGCCTTTGGGGCCGTTGGTGATGTTCACCGGGCGGTCGAGGTTGCGCAGCAGGATGCGGATGATTTCGCCGAACCCCAGCGTCACAATCGCCAGATAGTCACCGCGCAAGCGCAGCGTCGGCGCGCCCAGCACCACACCAAAACCGGCCGCGAGCAGCGCACCCAGCGGCAGAATCAACCAGATCGAGGTGTGCATGCCCGCTGGCAACAACGCCGCCAACGCAGGAAACTGTTGCAGCAGATGGGGCGACGAGAGCAATGCGGCGAGGTAGGCGCCCACCGCGTAGAACGCGATAAAGCCCATGTCCAGCAACCCGGCGTAGCCGACCACGATGTTCAACCCGAGGGCGAGCATGATGTACAGCAGGGCAAAGTCGAGGGTGCGTACCCAGGTGTTACCGCCCGCATGGCCGACAATCCACGGCGCCAGCACCAGGGCCACGGCGAGCAGCAACAGGCCCAGGCTTGCGCGTTTGTTGGGGATCAGGGACTTGATCATGCGCGGCTCGCCAAACGTTCGCCCAACAACCCGGAGGGACGGAACACCAGCACCGCGATCAACACGATAAAGGCGAACACATCCTGGTAATTGCTGCCGAACACACCGTTGGTGGCCGCACCCAGGTAGCCGGTGCCGAGGGCTTCGATCAAGCCCAGCAGCAGGCCGCCAAGCATGGCGCCCTTGAGGTTGCCGATGCCGCCCAGCACCGCCGCGGTGAAGGCTTTGATACCGGGCAAGAAGCCCATGTAGAAATGCGCGCTGCCGTAGTTGCTGGCCATCATGACCCCGGCGAGTGCCGCCAGGGCGCCGCCGATGGCGAAGGTGATGACAATGATGCGGTTCGGGCTGATGCCCATCAGGCTGGCGACTTGCGGGTTCTCCGCCACGGCACGCATGGCCCGGCCGAAGCGCGTGCGCTCCACCAGCACCAGCAACGCGAGCATCACCGACAAGGCGATGGCAATCGTCGTCAGCGCCGTGGCGTTGGTGATGGCCGGGTGTGCGGAGGCGCCGGCCAGCACTTCGATCGGCTCCAGCGGCAGCAGTTGCGGGAACATCTGCGGGTTGCGCGTCCACACCAGCATGGCGAGGGTTTGCAGCAGCAGCGACACGCCGATACCGCTGATCAACGGCGCCAGGCGCGGGGCGTGGCGCAGGCGGCGATAGGCCACGCGCTCGATCACCACCGCCAACACCGCGCAAAAGGCCATGGCGACGAGGGTCGCACAGAGCAACACCAGCATCGGCGCAAGGCCTGGAAAGGCGGCCTGCATCAGACGAATCACCGACAAGCCCACCAGCGCGCCGATCATCAACACGTCGCCATGGGCGAAGTTGATGATGCGCAAGATGCCGTAGACCATGGTGTAACCCAGGGCCACCAGCGCGTAGAGACTGCCCGTCATCAAACCGTTGAGCAGTTGTTGGATAAACCCATCCATGAAAACCATCGACCTCAGTGCGTACAAGGGCGGCACACTAAGCATCTATTCTGTTTTTATCAAATAACAGAAAGTCATATGGTTATATCAACCCTGAAACAGGCTATTTATGCCGTAAATACGGCTGTTATGGCTCTTTATTCGGCGCAAGAGTTAGTATTTAATTCAATACATGAATAAATCAGAACAGTTAGCCAATGACCCTCCCCTACGTGCCGTGCGCACCTTCGAAGCTTTTGCGCGCCACGGCGGGGTGAATGCCGCCGCGCGTGAGCTGGAAGTTTCCGCCTCGGCCATCAGCCATCAACTGCACTTGCTGGAAGATTTCCTGCAGCAACCGCTGACCTTGCGCCAGGGCCGCAACCTGGTGCTCACCGATGAAGGCCGCGAGTACTACCGTGCGATTCGCTCGGCGTTTGCGGTGCTGCGCAGCGCCACCGAACATGTGCGCGAAAAAAGCGCCACGCGCCAGGTGACCATCAGCCTGATCCCGTTGTTTGGCATTAATCTGTTTATTCCACGCCTGGCGCATTTCCTGAAGGATCACCCGGCGCTGGACATCAACGTGACCTACGCCAACCACCGCAGCTACCCCAGCGATGCGGCCGACCTGTCGATCCGCTTCGGCACCGGGCATTGGCCGGGCTATCACAGCGAGCCGCTGATCTCCGGCGCCGTGACGCCCTATTGCAGCCGCGCCTTCCTGGCACAGCACGGGCCCATCGACACGCCCGAGGCCCTGAGCCAACTGCCGCTGCTGCACGACGAAGAACGCGGCACCTGGGGCCAATGGTTCGAGGCCGCCGAGGTGGATGCCACCGCGTTGAATGGATTGCTGCTGGAAGATGGCCAGCTTGCGCTGACGGCAACCCTCACCGGCCTCGGCTGCGCCTTGCTGCGCGAACCCTTGGTAGCGCCGCTGGTGGCCAGTGGCGAGTTGGTGAAGTTGTTTGAGCTGGAGGTGAATGATGGCCGCCAGTATTACCTGTGCCGACGGGCCAACAGCGAGTTGTCCAGCGAGGGCAATGATTTGTATGACTGGATCAAGCGCAGCCTGATTGCAGCCTGAACCGTTCATTAATCCCCCACAAACCGGCGCTCGGCTGCTATTGTGCCGCGCTTTGAAAAACCGCTGAACCTGCGAGGAAATGCACGTTGAACACTGACGAAAAAATGACCGGGGACTTGTTCGAGGTGGATAAGCGCCTGTCACTCAAACCCGTGGTGGACTTCAACAGCTACCTGCGCACGGCCTTCGGCGACGGCCCGTGCACCTGCATCCGCTGCACCGCCAGCGGGGGCGATGAAACGGGCTACGCGTTCCAGCACACCTTTACCTTCGACGGCAAACCCACCCACCGCCGCTTCGCCACCACAGCGGGTAGCGATGTGTTGCAGGTGTTGAAGAAGGCGTGGTTGTCGTACACCAAGGCTGAGTTGCCGCTTAGTGGTGTGCTGGGGTTGGATACGGTGAAGGAGTTTGTTGAGCCGCAGTTGCACAAGCGGTTGGCGCCGTTGTTCCTGGCCAGTGAGCTGGTCAAGGATGTAGAGGCTGAGCTACAGCTTCAACCGCAGGCGGCGTAAGCCTGGGAACACCACCGAGCAAAATGTGGGAGCGGGCTTGCTCGCTCCCACACTGGACCTCAGCGATCAGACCTCAGCTGTTCTGCCCACCATCCACATTCAACGTGGCACCGGTGATAAAAGCCGCATCCACGCCGACGAGAAACGCCACCACCCCGGCGATTTCTTCCGGCTGCCCATAACGCCCCAGTGCAGTCATCTGTTTGACCAGCGGCGCCATGTCGCTGGTGTCCGGGTTCATGTCGGTGTTGATCGGCCCCGGCTGTACAGTGTTTACCGTGATTCCCCGTGGCCCCAGGTCCCGTGCCCAGGCGCGGCCGTAAGCCGCCACGGCCGCCTTGCTCGCCGCATAGTCACCAATCCCGGGGAACGGCGCGCGGCTGGCGAACATGGTGCCGATCGAAACGATGCGCCCACCATCGGCCATCAGCGGTACGGCAGCCCGCACCGCCGCCACCACGCCATTGAGGTTAATCGCTTGTTGGCGGTCCAGTGCGGCTATATCGGCGTCGGGGTCCCCCACCATGCCCATCGTAAAGACACCGGCGCTGTTGACCAGGATATCCAGGCGCCCGAAGTGTTCATGCACGCGCCTGACCAGCGCCGCCACGGCCGCGCTATCGGCTTGATCCGCCGCCACGGCCAGGCCGCTGACCCCATGCGCCTTGATGCTGCGCAACACTGACTGCGCATGCTCGGCGGATTGGGAATAGCTGAACGCAACAGCGGCACCTTCGGCCGCCAGGCGCTTGGCAATGGCGGCGCCAATACCGCGTGAAGCGCCGGTGACCAGTGCAACTTTACCTTTGAGAGAGTGAGTCATGATAATTCCTTGAAAGGCTGTCGATTCGCGGGTTGCGAGGCGTAAATCAAGGTAATCTCTTCGACTTTTGTGATAAACGGCCTATATCTGTATGCCGCATCATCAAATTCGTGACAATTGGCGAGAGACCATGGACTACTTCCAGGCTGTACAGGCGTTTTTACGCATCGTCGAAACCGGCAGTTTTGTAAAAGCTGCCGCGCAATTGGACGTGCACCCCAACGCCGTGACCAAGCTGATTCAGGCGCTTGAGTCCCACCTGCGCGTAAAGCTGCTGAACCGCACCACACGCACGGTGACGCTGACCCCGGAAGGCAGCGCCTACCACACGCGCATGAGCCGGGTGCTGGACCAGTGGCTGGAAGCAGAATCGGACATGGCGGTGTCCCGCAGCCGCCCCAGCGGCCGAGTGCGGGTTGACATGGGCACCACCATCGCCACATTGCTGGTGATCCCGGCGCTGCGCGATTTTCATGAGCGCTACCCGGATATCCAGATCGATATCGGTGCCAGCGACCGCACCGCCGACCTGGCCAGTGAAAGCATCGACTGTGTGATCCGTGGCGGGCACCTGCCGGATTCGGCAATGATTGCGCGAGGCCTGGGCAGCCTGGAGTTTGTCACCTGTGCCACACCCGCCTATCTGGCAGCCCACGGCACCCCCAACCACCCCGTTGAACTGGAAGAAGGCCATACGCTGGTGCGCTACTTTTTTCCCGGCACCGGCAAACAAAACCGTCTGGCGCTGATACGCGCTGACGAACAGGTCGCCGTTGAGGGCCGCCATTTTGTGGCCGTGAATGACAGCAACGCCTACCTGGCGGCAGGCCTTGCTGGGCTGGGGGTAATCCACACCTTGCGCTTCATGGTGCAGCCGCATATCGACATAGGCACCTTGGTGCCGGTGCTCACGCAATGGTCGGCGGCGCCCAACCCGCTGTCGGTGGTGTACATGCCCAATCGCCACCTGAGCGCGCGGGTGCGGGTGTTTGTCGAATGGTTGGTGGAGGTGTTTGCCGCACATCCCCATGTCCGGCAGTGATCAAACCGTCAGTAGCCGACACCGCGCACGCCACCGGATGCGCGGATGGATTCCCCAGTGACCCAATGGGCATCTTCAGACGCGAGGAACACCGCCAGCGGTGCAATATCTTCAGGCTCACCCAAACGCCCCAACGGCGTCCCGGCCATCAGTGACTGGCCAAATTCACCGGCAAAGTTGCCATCGGTGGCCGGGGTATTGGTATGGCCCGGCAAGATTGAATTGACCCGGATGCCCTTTGGCCCCAGTTCACGCGCCAGGGCGAAAGTCAGCGTGTCCACCGCCCCCTTGGTGGCCGAGTACACGCTGGAGGCCAGGTAGGGGTCGGTGCTGAGGATCGAGCTGATATTGATAATACTGCCGCCCTGCCCCAGCAACTTCACCGCCTCCCGCGCCGCCAGCAAATAGCCCAACACATTGAGGTTGAACTGCTTGTGAAAGGCCTCTTCAGTCAGGTCCTCGATCATCTGGAACACCGCGACACCGGCGTTGTTGACCAGGATATCCAGCGTGCCGAAGGTCTGCCGAACCGTGTCGAACAAGCGCGTCACCTCGGCACCCGCACTCATGTCTGCCTGCACGCTGATGGCGTTGCCGCCCTGCGCCTGAATATGGGCGACGACTGCATCAGCATCGGCTTTGCTGGAGGCGTAGTTGACCACCACCGTCGCACCGGCCGCCGCCAAGCCTTTTGCAATGCCTGCGCCGATACCTTTTGATGCGCCAGTGACGACTGCAATTTTTCCGTCGAGCTTCATACGTTTGATTTCCTGCGGTTGAGTGATACTGCGTGCCGCCAGTATTCGGCCCGCCGCCCGCATGACGGTTGCCGGTTCCTCGCCCATGCTTGCCTATTCTTCTCAGTTGCCTTGCGCTACCGCTCGGCGTAGCTCATGGTCGAGCCCATGAACAACGACCTCGATGAACTGCGCCGCCGCGTGCTGCGCGCAGAAAACAAGTGGACCGACACCGGCCTGCCCCGTGTGGCGATGGTGTGTGCCGAAGCCTGCGCCGATCAGGTGTATCAGCCGATGCTGCATCTGGTGCTGCAAGGCGTGAAAACGCTGTCTATCGGCGATCAGGTGTCCACCTACGGGCCGTCCAGCTATTTCGTGGTGCCGGTGGAGGTGCCCGCGACCGGGCAGGTTCACCCTTATGCTCCCGAGTCGCCCTACCTGGCACTCAGCCTGACCCTTGACCCGACTGTAATCGCCAGCGTATTGGCAGATGACATCGCGCCGGCTGAACGGCCGCGCGCGCAACGGTTCGCAGCGGTGCAGGCGCCAGCAGAAATGATCGATGCATGGCTGCGCATGCTGCGGCTGATGGATCGCCCCAACGAAGCGGCCGTGCTGGCACCGATGATTGAGCGGGAGATTGTGTTTCGGGCGCTGCAAGGCCCCCTGCGTGAAACCCTGGTGGCCATGGCGCGCCCCGATGGACGTCTAGCCCAGATCCGCCGAGCCACCGAGTGGATTCGCCAGCACTACACCGAACCTTTTCGCGTGGAACCGCTGGCGGCCATGACTGGCATGAGCGTGGCGGCCTTCTACCGGCATTTCAAAGCCATCACCGCGATGACGCCCATTCAGTATCAGAAACGCCTGCGCCTATTGAGGGCGCGTTGGTTGCTGCTGTTCGATACCCTGGATGCGGCGTCCATCGCCTTCACCGTGGGTTATGAAAGCGCTTCGCAGTTCAGCCGCGAATATGCGCGGCTGTTCGGCTTGCCGCCGGTGAAGGATGCAGCACGTTTCAAAAGCCACCCTTGAACCGCCTGCGAACCGCTGTGGCGAGGGAGCTTGCTCCCGCTGGAGTGCGTAGCGCTCCCGCTTTTTGGGGCCGCTTCGCGACCCAGCGGGAGCAAGCTCCCTCGCCACAAGGTCATCAGGTTCCGGCCAGGACTGCCGGATCGCCCGAGCGCCAGACGTTATCCACGGTCACGCGCTGGATCAGCCATACGCCCTCCTCCCGCACCAACTCAACGTCATAGCGATTCTTCATCAAGTAATGCCGCGAAGGATCGCTTTGCGGCACGTGCTGCGCTTCCACCAACGCATCCAGCCGCGCGTTATCACCGTCGAGGGTGACCCGTGCGTTGCTCACCGAGTGCGTGGTATCGAGCTGGCCGAGCGCGGCGTACAGCGCGCCGACGATGCTGTCGCGCCCTTCCAGCACCGGGTATTCAAAGCCGGCCTTGGCGGCGGCCGGGCGGAAGTCCGAGATGGCGGTGGCGGTGAATGCCGAGGCAAGCAGGGCCGAGTCCTTCAGGTCAATACCTGCCGCGAAGCGATGCAGGGTGTCGATCACCGCGCTGTTTTCAGCGGCTGTTTGCAGATCAGTCATGGCGCAATTCCTGTGAGTTCAATAATCAGTGATTTGAGTGCCGTCGATGGTCTTGGCAAAGCCCACGCCAAATAGCTTTGCCGGGGTTTCAAAGCCGGATCGGCGTTCGCCGCCAAGTACTCGACGCGCCGCTTCCACGGCAGCCAATGGGGTGTAGCTGTAGCCGTTGACGGTTTCGATCACCGATCGAGCAACCATGCCATCGATGCCCGTGACTTCGGCCACGGCACGGGCACGATGGGCGTCGCGCTGGGCCTGGGTGGGGCCGTCGGGCAGTAGCGACAGGTCGCCTTCGGGGAAGGCTTCCCCGGTGATATGCACGAACATCGCGATGTTCGGGATGGCGCTGGAATGCCAGGCCGTAATCAGGTCGCCAAACGACAACGGTGCGCACAACGCAGGGCCGTCGCCAAAGTCCAGGAGCTGCGATTGCGCGTCCGGGGTGGCCAGCAATTCGCCGTCGATGCGCGCCATCACCCCGGCGCCGATGATCTCGCCGACACTCAGCGCCGAGCCCCGGGACATCGCGCCCGGCACCTGCAAGGCGATTTTCAGCGACTGCGGCTGCGGCACGCGGCGGGCGACGTGCATCGCCAGGCAGTCAGTGGGCACCACGTCCCAGCCCACGCCGGGCAGCAGCATCACATCCGCCCCGGCGCCGAGCTGTTCGGCCAGGCGGTACACATTGATTTCGGCGGTGATGTCCAGGTAGTCGGTGCCGCTGGTCATGCAGGCGCGCATCAAGGGTTCGGCGGTGTGGGCGAACGGGCCGGCGAAGTTGAGCAGCACGTCGATGCCCTGCAACTGGCTGGCATCTGCCGCAAACACGCGATACGGCACGTCCAGCTCTGCGGCCAGGGATGCCAGGCGCTCGACGTTGCGGCCAGCGATCACCAGGTTCAGGCCGAGCTGCTTGGCATGCTCGGCCGCCATGCGCCCGGTATAGCCGGTGGCGCCGTAGATCATCAGGGTTTTCATAGGGTGTGCTGCCAGTTTTTGTAGACGAATTCAAGGCTGTAGCCGTCCGGATCGAGGACGTTGGCCGCGTAGTAGTTGGGGTCGTAATGCAAGCGCGCACCCGGTGCGCCGTTATCGATGGCGCCGTTGTCCAGGGCCGCAGCGTAGGCCTTTTCCACCTCGGCTCGGTTGTTGGCGACAAAGCCCACATGCACTGCTCGCCCTTCGACCACGCCTTCACGCAGCCAGAAGAACATCCGCCCATGGGCGCCAAAGCCCTTCAGGTCCGGGTGGCCGGGTGGCCCGTCCTTGCCGTCGTAGTCAAGCCGCGCAGTGATGCCCAAGGGTTTGAGGGTGGCTTCGTAAAAGCGTACAGAGCGCTCGATGTCGCTGACCGAGATAAACAGATGATCCAGCATGATGTGGCCTCGCGATTCAGATGATGTAGCCGCCCGCGACTTCAATCGTCTGGGCATTGATCCAACGGGTTTCTTCCGACAACAACAGCGCGATTACCCGCGCCACGTCTTCAGGCTCTCCGACACGACCGAGTGCGGTTTGCCCGGCCAACAGGGCCTCGAACTCATCGTTCAAGCCACCGCCCAGTTCGGTGCGGATGGCGCCGGGCGAAACAGCATTGGCGCGAATCCGCCGCTCGCCGAATTCCTTGGCCATGTAGCGGGTGAGTACATCCAGACCACCTTTGAATGCGGCGTAAGGCGCCACGCCTGCGGTCGCAACACGGGTGGTGGCACTGGTGAGGTTGACGATGCTGGCGTGCTCTTCCAGCAACGGCAGTAAAGCCTGGGTCAGGAAAAACGGCCCTTTCAGGTGCACGCTGAACAGGCCGTCGAACTGCGCCTCGGTCACCGACTCCAGGGGGTTGAACAGGCCATAGCCGGCGTTGTTCACCAGGCCGCTCAAGGTGCTGACGCCCCAGGTGGTGTCCAAGGCTTGCACCAGCGTTTCGCGGAAAGTGGCGAATGTACTGACAGCGGCAACATCCAATGCCAGCGCTACGGCCTTGCCACCGGCGGCTTCGATCCGCTGCACCACCGCCTGCGCCGCAGCCGGGTTGCGGTTGTAGGTGAGAATCACGCCATGGCCTTGGCGAGCACACAACTCGGCGGTACTGGCACCGATCCCGCGGCTGCCTCCGGTAATCACGATGACGCTCATGGCCTGCTCCACTGCTGAAAAGTTGAGTGAGCACAGTAGCCCTCGCCCTACCCGGCAACTCAGCCGTTCCTACTTCAATCCTGCCTGTTTCTGCTTTTTGCTTGCGTAGGGTCCGAAGGAAGGAACAGCATGGCCATCATGAATACTCAATTGATCGAACTGCGCGCCTTGGCCGCAAACGCCGAAAACCGCCGCACCGAGACCGGCATCCCGCGCGTGGCGATGGTCCAGGGGGCAATTCCCGAGCATATGCTCGCGGCCGTGTATGACCCGATGATCAACCTGATCCTACAGGGCAGTAAGTGCATGACCGTCGGCGACCGCACCTTGCATTACGACCCGGCGACGTATTTTGTGATGTCCATCGAGTTGCCCGCCGTGGGGGTGGTGAACCCGGCGAGTACCGGCGAGCCTTACTTGGCGGTGAGCTTGACCCTGGACCCGACCGTGCTGACCACACTGCTCAGCGACCTGCCTGCACCCAGCGGACGCTGCGAGCAGGAAGCGGGTTTTTCGGTGGCGGCCGTCACGCCCGCGCTGATGGACGCCTGGCTGCGCATGCTGCGCCTGATGGGCGATCCCGTCGCGATTGCCGCCTTGGCGCCGGCTTATGAGCGGGAAATCCTCTATCACGTATTGCAAGGCCCCCACGGCTGGATGTTGCGCGAGATTGCCGCACCGGATACGGCCATGGCGCGGGTCAGCCGAGCCATCCAGTGGATTCGCCGTGACTTTGCCGAACCGATTCGCGTTGACGCGCTGGCATCAATGGCAACCATGAGCGTTTCGGCGTTTCACCGCCACTTCAAGGCGGTGACCAACCTGAGCCCGTTGCAGTATCAGAAGCGCGTGCGCTTGTTACAGGCGCGCACCTTGATGGTGGCCAGTGCGAGCAGCGTGACCAGCGCAGCGTTTGAGGTGGGGTATGAAAGCGCGACCCAGTTCAGCCGGGACTATGCGCGGGTGTTTGGCCTGCCGCCGGCGCGGGATACGGCGCGGATTTTGGCGGCGAACAAAGGTCGTCAGTAAGCGCAGGACTATTGTGGGAGCTGGCTTGCCAGTTCCCACATTTGATCGCTTTGTACTGAGGTATGTATTTCAATCCAAACAAAACGGCACCTGAGTGCCGTTTTGTTTTATCCAACTCGTTTACTTGCGCGCCGCCTCCCACTGCTTGAGCAGGTCACCGTAAGCCACGGTCTCGCCTTTCGGTTTTTCGTTCGCCAGTTTCGGCTTCGGCGCACCCGGCTGGTCGAACCAGTACTGCGCGTCACGCTCGGGGTTCATTTTCGGCCCGCACACCGGTTGCACCTTGGAGCGTTCCAGGCGCGTCATGATCGCGTCTTGCTCCTTGGCCAGGTTGTCCAGCGCTTGCTGCGGGGTTTTCTCGCCGCTGGCGGCGGCGGCGATGTTGCTCCACCACAGCTGCGCCAGGCGCGGGTAGTCCGGCACGTTGGTGCCGGTTGGTGACCACTCGGTGCGGGCCGGGCTGCGGTAGAACTCCACCAGGCCACCCAGTTTCGGCGCCATGTCGGTCATGGCCTGGGAGTTGATGTCGGACTCACGAATCGGCGTCAGGCCGACGATGGTTTTCTTCAGCGAGACGGTTTTCGAGGTCACGAACTGGGCGTAGAGCCACGCCGCGAGTTTCTGTTTTTCCGGGGTGGATTTGAGGAAGGTCCAGGAGCCTACGTCCTGATAGCCCTTCTTCATGCCCTTTTCCCAGTAAGGTCCGACAGGCGACGGCGCCATGCGCCATTTTGGCGTGCCATCGGCATTCACCACCGGCAGGCCTGGCTTGACCATGTCAGCGGTAAACGCGGTGTACCAGAAGATCTGCTGGGCGATATTGCCTTGGGATGGCACCGGGCCGGACTCGGAGAAGGTCATGCCCGCCGCTTCCGGTGGCGCGTAGGCCTTCATCCAGTCCACGTATTTTTGCGTGGCGAACACCGCCGCCGGGCCGTTGGTGTCGCCACCACGGGTCACGCTGGAGCCCACCGGATGGCAGTCCTCGACACGAATGCCCCACTCGTCCACGGGTAGGCCGTTGGGCAGGCCTTTGTCGCCGCCACCGGCCATGGAGAACCAGGCATCGGTGAAGCGCCAGCCGAGGGACGGGTCTTTCTTGCCGTAGTCCATGTGTCCATACACGCGCTTGCCGTCAATTTCCTTGACGTCTTCGCTGAAGAATTTGGCGATGTCTTCGTAGGCCGACCAGTTCACCGGCACGCCGAGGTCATAGCCGTACTTTTCCTTGAACTTGGCTTTCAGGTCCGCGCGTTCGAACCAATCGGCGCGGAACCAGTACAGGTTGGCGAATTGCTGGTCGGGCAACTGGTAGATCTTGCCGTCCGGTGCGGTGGTGAAGGACAGGCCGATAAAGTCCTTCAGGTCCAGGGTCGGCGAGGTGAAGTCCTTGCCCTCATTGGCCATCAAGTCGGTAATGGATTCGGTCTTGCCATAGCGAAAGTGCGTACCGATCAAGTCGGAATCGTTGACCCAGCCGTCATAGATGTTTTTGTCGGACTGCATCTGGGTTTGCAGTTTTTCCACCACGTCGCCTTCCTGTAGCAGGTCGTGGGTCAGCTTGATCCCGGTGATTTCGCTGAAAGCCTTGGCCAGCACCTTGGATTCGTACTCGTGGGTGGTGAGGGTTTCCGACACCACGTTGATCTTCATCCCACGGAACGGTTCCGACGCCTTGATAAACCATTTCAACTCTTCTAGCTGCTGCTCGGCCGTGAGCGTTGATGGCTTGAACTCGCTGCCGATCCATTTTTTCGCGGCATCTTCGTACGCATCGGCCCAGGCCGAGGCACTCAAACCGCTGAGGGCCAGTACGGCGGCCAATGAAATGCTATGTCGCAGCTTATTGTTTTTATCGAACATAGAGACCTCCTGGTTGTTTATTCATAAGGGCACTAGCCCCAACGCATCACGCTCAACAGCCACACCAGGGACAGCGCAGTCGCCGCCCAGATGCTCCAGCCGGTGACGCCGATTACCAGCAAATGCAGGTAGGCGCTGCCGAGAAGACCGATAAACAAACGATCACCACGGGTGGTGCTGATCGGCAAAAAACCGCGCCGGGGAATACTCGGCGAACGCAGTTCCCAGGTGGTCATGCCCGCCAGAATCAGCGCGATGCCACCGAAGAACAGTGCGGTTGGGGTGGTCCAGGCCATCCATTCCATCATCGACTCCTCAGACCCGGCCGAGGGCAAAGCCCTTGGCCACGTGGTTGCGAACAAACCAGATCACCAGCATGCCGGGCAGGATGGTCAACACCCCCGCCGCTGCCAGCACGCCCCAATCGATCCCCGACGCCGAGACGGTGCGGGTCATCACCGCCGCGATGGGCTTGGCGTTGACCGAGGTCAGGGTGCGTGCCAGCAGCAATTCGACCCAGGAAAACATAAAGCAGAAAAACGCGGTGACGCCGATGCCTGAGCCGATCAGCGGGATAAAGATCTTCACGAAAAACTTCGGAAACGAGTAGCCGTCGATGTAGGCCGTTTCGTCGATTTCCTTCGGCACGCCGGACATGAACCCCTCAAGAATCCACACCGCCAACGGCACGTTGAACAAACAGTGGGCCAGGGCCACGGCGATATGGGTATCAAACAGACCAATCGACGAATACAGCTGAAAAAACGGCAGCAAAAACACCGCCGGCGGCGCCATGCGGTTGGTCAGCAGCCAGAAGAACAGGTGCTTGTCGCCCAGGAAACGGTAGCGCGAAAACGCATAGGCCGCCGGCAACGCCACGCTCAGGGAGATCACCGTGTTCAGGCTCACGTAGTACAGCGAGTTGAGGTAACCGGTGTACCAGCTCGGGTCGGTAAAGATCACCTTGTAGTTCGCCAGGGTGAAGTCCTGCGGAAACAGCGTCAGCCCGCCGAGGATTTCGGTGTTGCTCTTGAAGGACATGTTCAGCAGCCAGTAGATCGGCACCAGCAGGAACAGGATGTAGATCAGCAGGGGGATCACTTTCTTCATAAACGTAAGACGCTTGCTCATGTTGGCGGCCTCAGCGGTTGGCGTCGGAATGGGTCATGGCGGTGTAGAACAGCCAGGACACCAACAGGATGATCAGGAAGTACACCAGGGAAAACGCGGCGGCCGGCCCCAGGTCGAATTGACCTACAGCCATTTGGGTGAGCGTCTGGCTGAGGAAGGTGGTGGCGTTACCCGGCCCGCCGCCGGTCAGTACGAAGGGCTCGGTGTAGATCATGAAGCTGTCCATGAAGCGCAGCATCACCGCGATCAACAGCACGCTTTTCATCTTCGGCAACTGGATATGTCGGAACACCGCCCAGGCCGATGCGCGATCGATCCGCGCCGCCTGGTAGTACACATCCGGGATGGCCCGTAGTCCCGAGTAGCACAGCAGCGCAACCAGGGATGTCCAATGCCACACGTCCATCACCAGCACAGTGACCCAGGCGTCCGCCGTGTTGGCCGCGTAGTTGTAGCTGATGCCCATGGCGTTGAGGCTGTAACCCAACAAACCAATATCCGCACGGCCGAAGATCTGCCAGATAGTGCCCACCACGTTCCACGGGATCAGCAGCGGAATAGCCAGGATGATCAGCACCAGCGATGACCAGCGGCCCTTGGTCGGCATGGTCAGGGCGATGGCAATGCCCAGGGGGATTTCAATCAGCAGTACACACGCCGAGTAAATGAACTGGCGCAACAATGAGTCATGCAGGCGCGGGTCGAGCAGGACCTGTTTGTACCAGTCGGCACCGACGAAGTAGCGGCTGGACTGGTCGAAAATGTCCTGTACCGAGTAGTTGACCACCGTCATCATCGGGATCACTGCGCTGAATGCCACCAGCAGAAATACCGGCAGTACCAGCCACCACGCCTTGTTGTTCTGCACCTTGTTCATGGCTGCCCCTCCAGTAGGTAATCGTCGGCGTAGACCATCAGCCACTGCGCAGGAAAGCTGATGGAGGCCTTGCCCTCTGGCACTGGTTTGTCTTCGGCCAGGCGCACTTTCAACAGCGTGCCGTCGAGGTTGAGGGTCATGATCTTGTAGGTGCCGAGATCCTCCAGATGAGTGATATCGGCTTGCAGGGCGTCAGGGTTGTACTCGTCCCACACATGGATAAATTCCGGGCGGATGCCGACCTGCAATTTCTTGTAGGACGTGTCGCTGATGCGCTGCGCAATCGCCGCGGACAACGGCAGATGAGTCCCGGCAAACCGCACCCCGCCCGCCTCGGCCTGCACCTCGATCAGATTCATCCCAGGGCTGCCAATGAAATAGCCGACAAACGTGTGGCTGGGCCGCTCGAACAACTCGCGGGGCGTGCCGAACTGCACGATCTGCCCGCCGTACATCACCGCGATCTTGTCGGCGAAGGTGGAGGCTTCCAGTTGGTCATGGGTGACGTAGACCATGGTGATGTTGAACTGCTCGTGGATCTGCTTGAGCTTGCGCCGCAGCTTCCACTTGAGGTGCGGGTCGATCACCGTCAGCGGTTCATCGAAGAGGATCGCCGACACATCGTCACGCACCAGGCCACGGCCCATGGAGACTTTCTGTTTTTCGTCGGCTGTGAGGTTGCGGGCTTTCTTGGACAGCAGGTTTTGCAGGTCGAGGACTTCGGCGATTTCCTGCACCTTGCTGTGAATTTTCGCCTCCGCCATGCCCTGGTTGCGCAGCGGGAAGGCCAGGTTGTCGAACACCGTCATGGTGTCGTACACCACCGGGAACTGGAACACCTGGGCAATGTTGCGTTTTTCCGGGGTGAGGTCGTTGACCACTTTGCTGTCGAACAGCACCTGGCCTTCAGACGGGCTGAGCAGGCCGGAGATGATGTTGAGCAGGGTCGATTTCCCGCAGCCGGATGGCCCCAGCAAGGCGTAGGCACCGCCCTGCTCCCACACATGGTTCATTGCCCGAATCGCGTAGTCTTCAGGCCCACTCGGCGTAGGGCTGTAGCTGTGCGCCAGGTTCTGCAAATGGATCTCGGCCATCAGGCAACCCTCGCAACACGGCGCCCGGGGGCCTGGACCAGACGGCCCTGGCTATCGAACACAAACAGTTTATGGGTGGGGATATACACGCGGATCGGCGCGTCGACGTCGTATTCATGCACCCCCGGCAGATGCAGCACCAGCAGGAAATGTTCGCTGCGCACATGCAGGAAGGTTTCCGAACCGCTGATCTCGGCGACTTCCACGGTCACCGCCAGTTCCAGGTCGTCGTCGTTGCTCGGCACCAGGCTGATATGGCTGGGGCGCACACCAAAACGGAATTCACCTTCGCCGATGGGACGCAAATCGACGTTCAGCGGAAAGTGCACGAAATTGGCAAAACTCACTTCGTTGCCACTGATGCGCCCCGGCATCAGGTTGATCGGCGGCTCGGAAAACAACTCGGCGGCGAGCACACTCTGCGGCTGGTGATACACCTCGGCCGCCTTGCCGCTCTGGATCACCCGGCCCTCATGAAGGATGGTGGTGGTGCCCCCCAGTGCCAGCGCTTCGTTGGGTTCGGTGGTGGCGTAGATGGCGATGGTGTGGCGCGCCTTGAACAGCTCGCGCATTTCCTGACGCAGTTCTTCACGCAGTTTGTAGTCCAGGTTCACCAGCGGCTCATCGAACAGGATCAGCTCGGCATCCTTGACCAGCGCGCGGGCCATGGCCGTGCGTTGCTGCTGGCCACCAGACAGCTCCAGCGGATGACGCTGCAGAAACTTCTCGATGCGCAACATTCTGGCGGTTTCGAGCACTTTGCTCTGGATCAGCTCACTGCTTACACCGGCCTGGCGCAAGGGCGAGGCGATGTTTTCGAAGACGGTCATGGTCGGGTAGTTGATGAACTGCTGATACACCATCGACACGTTGCGCAAACGCACCGGTTTGTGGGTGACATCCACGCCATTCATCAGGATGCGGCCGCTGTCGGGCTTGTCCAGGCCGGCCATCAGGCGCATCAGGCTGGTCTTGCCGGACAGGGTGCGGCCAAGCAATACGTTAAAGGAACCGGGCTCGAAACGCAGGGTGGCGTCGTCGATCCAGGTTTGGCCTTCAACGACGCGGGAGACGTGTTCCAGGGTCAATGACATGACACGACCTTTTTATTATTGGAATGAATCTGGCCATTCGTCAGAGCGAGTTTCGTGCCAAAGCTGCAAGTGCTTGATGTGTGAGGAATTGGCTTGAATGGCATGTTCAGGAGTGAACAATCCGGGTGAACAACTGAACAGTCCGGGGGTTGACAATGAACAGTTCTGAACAACACTCTCTTGGCCATCGACACAGGCAACATGTGGGAGCGGGCTTGCCCGCGATGACGGTGTATCAGCTTGCCTATTCAGTGACTGACCCACCGCTATCGCGGGCAAGCCCGCTCCCACATTGGAGCTGCGCAAGGCTGTATAAAAATAACAATAAAAGAAGGTCACCCCATGGCCGAACCCTTGGCTCACGACACCCTTATCCAGGAATCCTGGCGCCGTTGCCGCGCGTTTGGCCTGGACCATCAAAGCGCCCCCAGCTTCGACCAACTGCCCGCCGAAGGCATCAGCCAACTGCTGGAAAGCCAGCATTCCCTGGTGCAGACCACCCACCAGGAAGTGCTGCCCTACTACGAAAACATCCTGAGCAATTCCAACTGCCTGATCATGCTGGCCGACAACCAGGGCCAGGTGCTGACGTCGTGGGGCACCCAGCGTTTCATCGAGCCGAAGCTGGCCCGTGGCTTCAACCCCGGCGCCAGCTGGCGCGAGCGCTCCAGCGGCACCAATGCCATCGGCACCGCGCTGGCCTGTGCCCAGGCGGTGCATATCGAGCATGACGAACACTTCCTCAAGGCCAACCGTTTCATGACCGGTTCGGCGGCGCCGATTTTCGATGCGCAGCGCGAGATCATTGCCGTGCTGGACGTGTCCAGCGACAGCTACCTGCCGCCCTCCCACACCCTGGGCATGGTCAAGATGATGAGCCAGACCGTGGAAAACCGGCTGATCCTCAACCTGTTTCGCGGCGAGCATTTCCAGCTGACCTTCAACACCGGCCTGAACAACCTGGACAGCCAATGGGCCGGCCTGCTGATCTTTGACGACAGCGGCCAGGTACTGTCGGCCAACCGTCGCGCGGACAACCTGCTGGGTATCAGTTTGTCGCGGGTGATGATCGACAGTTTGTTCAAGGTGTCGCTGCTGGAGTTGCTGAACCAGCCGGAAGGACTGCCGTTCTCTTTGCAGGCGGCGGGACGCAATCGGTTCCAGTGCCTGTTGAAACGGCCCAAGCAAATGCCGGTGCAGGCGCGAGTATTCACACAACCAGTGCCGCCAAAGCCGACGTCGATTGGGCTGAAGACCTTGCACTTCGGCGACGCCCGCGTGGAAAAAGCCGTACGCCAGGCCGAGCGCCTGTTGGAGAAGGACATCCCGCTGCTGATCCACGGCGAAACCGGGGTGGGCAAAGAGGTGTTCGTCAAAGCCCTGCACCAGGCGAGTTCCCGCAGCCAGCAGGCATTTATCGCGGTGAACTGTGCGGCGATTCCTGCGGAGCTGGTGGAATCGGAACTGTTCGGCTACGAAAAAGGCGCGTTCACCGGCGCCAATCAGAAAGGCAGCATTGGCCTGATCCGCAAGGCCGACAAGGGCACGCTGTTCCTCGATGAAATTGGCGACATGCCGCTGCCAACCCAGGCGCGGTTACTGCGGGTCTTGCAGGAGCGGTGCGTGCAGCCTGTAGGCAGCAGTGAATTGTTCCCGGTGGATTTGCGCATTATCTCTGCCACCAACCGCGCCCTGCGGGAGTGGGTGCAGGCTGGGCGGTTTCGTGAGGATTTGTACTACCGCATCGGCGGCCTGACCCTGGAGCTGCCGCCCCTGCGTGAACGCACCGACAAGCAGGCGTTGTTCCAGCAACTGTGGCAGCAGCACCGCGAACCGACCCAATGGGCCGGGCTGAGCGCCGAGGTGCTGGCGCTGTTCGAGCAGCACCCGTGGCCGGGAAATCTGCGCCAAGTGAGCAGCGTGTTGCAGGTGGCGCTGGCGATGGCCGAGGAGCAGCCGATCCGTGCGGAACACTTGCCGGATGATTTTTTTGTGGACCTGCACCTACCCGCACCACTGCCAATCGGTGAATCTCTGGATGACAGCATCGACTTGAACCAACGCTTGAAGGCGCTCGGCGGGAATATTTCCCACCTGGCGCGGGAACTGGGTGTCAGCCGCAACACCCTGTACAAACGCCTGCGGCAAACCGAACGCTAACGCGGCTTGACCACCACCAGCAGGTCGGTGAAGTACTCCACCTGGATCGGCAGATTGTCCGCCAGTGCCGCGAGCGCCGCGCCCGTGTCATCGAGCTTGAACACCCCGGACACCCGCAGGTTGCGCAGCGCCTGGGGGTCGAAACGCACCATGCCATGGCGGTAGCTGGCCAGGGCTTGCAGGACGTCGCTGAGGGGCTGGTCGTTGACCTTGAGCAGGCCACGGGTCCAGGCGTCCGGGTCGGCGCTGCCGGTGGCTTGCGCGGGTTGGGCGCGGCCGTGATCGAGGATCGCACGCTGGCCGGCCGTGACCTTGACCTCATCGCGGCTATCACCTTTGACGGCCACGGTGGACTCGATCACCGTCACCACGGTCGTACCGTCTGCCGCGCGCTTGACCAGGTAACGGGTGCCCAGCGCGGTCGCCGTGCCTTGGTCTGTGCGCACCACAAACGGCCGTTGTGCATCCTTGGCCACCTCTACCCACAACTCGCCTTGCAGCAGTTCGATCACCCGTTGATGGCCGTCGAACTTCACGTCCACCGCCGAGTTGCTGTTGAGCTGTAACTGGCTGCCGTCTTCGAGGGCGATCTGCCGGCGTTCGCCGACGCCGGTGCGTTGGTCGGCCATCCACAACGGCAGGTGTTGCAGGCCGAACCAACCGCAGAGCACCAGGCCGAGCACGCCGACCGCCTGGGCGCCACGCGCGCGTTGCGGCGCGAACGCACGGTTGAGGGCACGGCGCGCAGGTTTGGCGGGCAACGTATCCAGGCTGCCCCACAGGCCGCGCATGCGCTCGATGGCGACGGCATGCCGTGGGTCGGCGTCGCACCAGGTGTGGAAGGCTTGGTGGTCCGCTTCAGTGACGTCTTCGTCGTGCAGGCGTGTCAGCCAATTCGCCGCCTGCTGGATGATTTGTTCGCTGGTCATGACAGAGGATCGGCTCCGTGCAGGCTGTGGTAGCAGTGCACCAGGGCGCTGGAGATGTAGTTTTTGACGGTGCTAGAGGACACCTCCAGGCGTGTGGCGATCTCGCTGTAGGTCAGCCCGTCGAGACGGCTCAACAGGAACGCCTCGCGGGCCTTCACAGGCAAACCGGCGAGCATCTCGGCGATACGCTCCAGGGCTTGCAGCGCCACATGAATCGCGGCCGGATCGGGCATGCCGGCGTCTTCGCACTGGATCACCAGGGCTTCCCTATAGGCTTTTTCGATACGCCGGCGGCGCGCGCCATCGATCAGCAGGCGCCCGGCGGTAGTGGCGAGAAAGGCGCGGGGTTCCTTGATGTTTTGCGGCTCGGCGAGCAACAGCACACGGATAAACGCGTCATGGGCAAGGTCGGCGGCGTATTGCGAACAGCCCAGTTTTTTGCGCAGCCAGTTGTGCAACCAGCCATGGTGCTCGCTGTACATTGCCGCAAGGGTCTGCTGACGGGTTGAATCGTCCAGCACGGCCGGAATGTCATGCATGCGCAAAAACTTCTCAAATGGGAAATATTACCAATTGCGCGAACAATGCCAGTAAAACGGAGCAGGAGCAAGAACCGCTGGGCAGCACATCTCATTGCTTGATCGTTCCCACGCTCTGCGTGGGAACGCCGCCGGTGACGCTCTGCGTCGCGCCTTGAAGAGCGGACGCAGAGCGTCCAGGGATGCATTCCCACGCAGAGCGTGGGAACGATCAAAGCCCGCTCATAGGGAATGGGGGTTGCCTCAGGGGCTCAGCGCCAGCTCCAGGACACACCGGTGTAGATGCCGCGACCATCCGCCGGCGTGGAGCGCGCCATGTCCACGCCTTTGTCGTCATAGCCCGGTGTGATGGTATTGGCGTAACGCCGGTTGGTGAGGTTGCGCAGGTCAACCCAGGCTTGCCAGTCCTGTTTCGGCGCGTCGTAGCCAACGGTCGCGCCCACAATCGTGTAGGACGCGGCGCTGTAGGAATTGGCGTAATCCACTGCCACCTTTGACGAATGTTCGGTGTTGAAACTGCCGTAGAACCCCGTCGGATGGCTATAACGCAGTTGCCCCTGGTAGTAGTGCTTGGGGATCCCCGGCAAGGTGTTGCCGCCAAAACGGTCGTCGTCACGGTAGTGGAAGTCGCTGAAGGTATAGGCCTGCCGCAGGGCGAGCTTGCCGTTGCGGCCGCCGTCCCACAGCGGGCTGAGCAGGCCCAGCTCCAGGCCTTGGTGGACGGTGGGGCTGGCGTTGTTTTCGGCGACGATGGCGTTTGTCGTGCCTGTCTGGGCCTGGGTTTCCACGGTGAGCAGTTCGTGGCGTACTTCGGAGCGGTACAGCGCCAGGTCCCATTGGCCGAACCAGTGTTCGCCGCGACCGCCGACTTCCAGGGTGGTGGCGGTCTGGTTTTTCAGGCTTATGCCTTCGCGCGCCATGCCCTTGGCCGGGCCGCTGGTGAAGTACTTGTTGGAACCCCAGATCATCGACCACGCATGTGGCGGCTCGACCGAGCGGCTCAGGTTGCCGTACACCTGCAGTTGCGGGTTGAAGTCGTAACGCAGGCCGATGCGCGGCGCGTAGTCCCAGTCGTGCTGGCTCAGCGGAGCGTGGGCGTCCGGGTAGGTCACTTCGGTTTCGCGGCGGGTGTAGATCGCCGCGAGGCCGGTGGTCAGCCACAGGTCGGGCACCAGCTCCAGGTCGTTACCGATATGCAGTACGGTGTCGGAGCCCAGGTAGCTGTAGTCGCGGGTCTTGGTGCCGGGGGCATAAGTCGCGGTGTTGCCGGCCGGTATGCGCACGTATTCCGCGCCACCGTTATTGGGCATCGCCTGGGTGGTGCGCAGGCCGATCGTGGTTTTGCTGTCGTGGCCGAACAAGGTGTCCTGGCGGATGTAATTAAGGGTGCTGCTGATGTCGGTGTAGGCGACTTTCAGGCGAATCGTGCCTTCGCGCAGGTCCATCGGATAATCGTGGTACGCCAGGCCGAACTCGACGCGGGAGTTGTCGTCCAGTTGCAAGGTGGTCTTGTTGGCGATCCAGGTCGAGCCCGGTTGCAGGCGCTTGGAGTCGCGGGCGGCGTTGAGGCTGTTGGCGGCGCGGGGGTCGTGGCTGATCTGCTCGCGGGTGAGTTTGCCCGGGGTGTCGTTGGTGGTTTCGCGGTAGCGCAAATAGAAACGGGTTTCCAGTTCCGGGCTGAAACGGTAGCCAAAGTTGGCCGCCATGCCCTTGCCCGTGGCGGCGCTCTGGCGCTGGTAGCCGTCGGATTCGGAGTCGGTGAGGCTGATGTAGTAATCGGCATCTCCCAGCACCTGGCCGGAGCTGATCTCGCGCTGGGCGTAGCCTTTGCTGCCCGCCTCATAACGCAGTTGCAGCTTGGGCGCGTCATAGCCGGTACGGGTCACGTAGTTGACCGCGCCACCCAACGCCAACGCGCCCTGATCGAAACCGTTGGCGCCGCGCAGCACTTCGACGCGGCTTTGCCACAGCGGGTCTTTCAATTCATAGGGCGTGCCGCCAGGGCCGGTCAGCGGCAGGCCGTCGAACATTTCATACAAGCCCGAGCCGTGGGAACCGGGGCTGCGGTTCAGGCCCGAACCACGGATCGACAGTTTCACCCCTTCGTTGTTCGCCGCCTTGGCGTACACCCCGGCCTGATACTTGAACACGTCTTCGTTGGTGCTGACCCGCCCCTGCTGCACGCTGTTCATGTCGATGTAGTTAGTGCCACCGGGCACACTCTTGAGCTGGGCCTCGGCAATTTCGCCGGCGCTGGCTTCGCTGCTGGTGACTTCGACCGGGGCCAGTTGCAGGTCTTCGGCGTGCACCAGTGAGCTTAAGGTCAGGGCGGCAAACAGGAGCGGAGGCTGGCGCAACAACATGGGGCGGGTCCTTGGAATTCGGGGGATGTAAAAGGCGGGGCCCAGATGGGAAGACAGGGACGCCCGGCAAGTCACTCCTGATTAACGAACCCGCACCGTCGTGCAACAGAACTTCTTAAGTCCAAAATCGAATTAACACATGCAAACTCAGTATTTAAAGAAATAACCGGCGCAGATTACTGTGGAGCCACTGAGTCACCCACGCCCCACGAGACCGCCCCTATGCAAACATCCGCCACTGTCATCGACTTCACGCTCCACCGTAAACGCCGCCAGGCGCGCGCAGCGGCCGAGCTGATGTGGGCGATGTATGCGGCGCGCGCAGGGCTGGCGGTGTTTACTGCACAGGCGACGTCGTCCAGCGACACTCGCCGGGCGTAATGCCGATGAATTTCCTGCATGTGCTGCCTGACCCACCCGCGCCCCTGCCCAAACCGAATACCGATGACGACGTCATCAGCCTGTGCGTCGCGCACAATCTGCAACGCCTGCGCGGCAAACGGCATTTGTCCCTGGACGGCCTGGCGCGCGCCTGTGGTGTGAGCCGCGCGATGCTGGCGCAGATCGAATCCGGGCGCAGCGTGCCGTCGATCAAGGTGCTGTGCAAGATTGCCAAGGGGTTGAAGGTGTCGGTCGCGGCGTTTCTGGAAGATCGCGCATTTGAAGGGGTCGAGGTGTTGCCGGCGCGACAGAGCAAGCGCCTGGTGAGTGCCGATGGCGCGTTTATCAGCCGTGCGTTGTTTCCCTACGATACGGCGCGCCAATCCGAGTTTTACGAGATCCGCCTTCGCGCGTTGGGCGAGGAAGTTTCCGAAGGCCATGGTCCCGGTATCCAGGAAAATCTGGTAGTGGCCCAAGGTGTGCTGGAGGTGAGCGTCAATGACGAGCGCTACCTGCTGTCTACCGGTGACTCGATCCTGTTCTACGCCGACCAGCCCCACCGCTACCGCAACCCGGCGGACAGTGAGGCGGTGGCCTTTTTGGTGATCACTTACCCTGAGCGGCTGGACTGAATGCAAAACGCCCCGACAAGTCGGGGCGTTTTTTATTGCGCGAGACCTGTCAGCAGGTGCAGCACATCATCGGCATGCCATTGCAGCTCATCATCATCGGCATGGCGCAATCGTTCATCATCTTGTTCATGAGCATGCAGCAGTTTTCCATCATGGCCATGCTCATGCCGGGCATTGGCATCATTTTGCACATCATGCTGTCGGCCATCAGGGTGCATTCCATCACGCACTTCATCATCGGCATCGGCATGCCCATCATCGGCATCATGTTCATGTTGCTCATCATGGCCATGGCGTCGGCCGACAGGCACATCATCGACATATTGGCGCACTGCATCATCATCGGCATGCCGCAGTTCATCATCATCGCCATCATCTCAGCGTTGTTCTTGAACTGAGCCATGTCCATGCCGGCGGCAGGTTTCATGGTGCACATCATGGCGTCAGCGGCCATTTCGCACTTCATCGTGGCCATCATCATCGGCATGCCCATCATCGGCATCATGGGCATGGCGTTGTTCATCGGCATCTGCATTGCATTCATCATGTTCGAAACTCCGTAATCGACAGGAAATGGCTAAGTTCTGGCGCCGATTCTAGAGACGCCAGGCCACCGCGCAAGACGTCGGCAGAGCAGCAGGAATGGATGTTCAGTGGCGGGCTTGGTCGATGAAAACAGCCGACACGGATGTGGTGACGTGGAATTCGTCGCTACTACGCCCACTTCATCCATGGACGCATTGAAAGCGGTGTTATGGATATTCGTTGTAGGAATTGCGACCAACCATAAGGAAATAATCGATCTAACCACGCTGAAAATTCAGCGTCTGCATCAACTCATCCGCCTCTGAACCCTGGGTAAACCGAAAGCCAACCATTTCTTCGGCAGCCAGAATCTCAGCAAGGGTTTCGCACAACTGCTCTTGCGTGGGCGAATCACGCAGCAGTTTATGCGCACGCAGTAACAGTTCGGCGCAAACGCCTTGAACACTCGCGACGTCAATCACGGCAAACAGGATAAATCGCAGGCGGATTTCGCGATCAGTCGGCCAACGCGTTTTTGACTTCCCCAAGGCAGGCACTCATTTTTAAGAAAAGTCCGAGGCTATTGCCGAGTGGTAGGCGTTTCAAGCAGCGCCCGTGAAGTTAGGCCCATTCCTACATCGGAAGAAGAAACAGCGCACTCCTAAACATCGCGCAGTCGCGTGCGCGTCGCTTGCCAGCACATCAGCGAGCCCACGGTCACCAATACGGCGCCCTGCCAGAACTGTGCGGTCAGGTGAGCCCCCAGCCACACCGCGGCAAATGCCGACGACAACACCGGCGCAGCATACGAGGCAGTGGCCAGCAGGGTCAGGTTGCCACGCAGGATACCCAGGTTCCACAGCGCGTAGCCGCCGGCCATGGCAACGCCGGCCGCGCCCAGTTGCAGGCTGCTGTTGAGGGTGAACGCGGGCAGCACTTCTGTGCTCAGCGCGTATTTCATCCACAGCGCAGCGGCGGCCAGGGTAAAAAACAGCATCACCAGGTTTTGCCCACCGGCATAGCGCCGGGTGACGTTGCAGTACAACGCAAACGTCACCGCGCAGCCCAGGGCGAGGCTGTAACTCAGGGGGTTGGTGCTCACGTTGGCGACGAGGGTGGCCAATGCCAGGCCGTCACCGCTCACCACCCACACGATGCCAAACAACGCCAGCGCGGTGCCAGGCAGGATCAGCCAACGGGCTTTCTGCCCATTCATGACAATGGCGAGCAACACGGTCAGGCAAGGCCACAGGTAGTTCACCACCCCAAGTTCAATCGCCTGGTTGCGAGTGCTGGCGTAACCCAATGCCAGCGACAGGCACAATTCGTACGCCACAAACAGCGCGCTGCCCACAATCAGGTAGAACCAGGAGGTCGCGCGCACCCGCGGCCGCCCCAGGAACAGCACCAACAGCACCGCCCCCAAGGTGTAGATCAACGCTGCACCGCCCAACGGGCCGAACAGTTCACTGACGCTGCGGATAAGCCCGGCGGCGGTACTCCACAGGAGAATCGCTACCAAACCGCATGCAGTGGCTGCACGCTCGCTGTTGATCTGCATGGTGACCTCGTGGGCAAAGCGGGAGGGATGAAAGGCGGCGCAAGCCGTCTATCACGCTGCAATTGGACATTTTTAGCCACACTAATGTAAAGCCGCTTATGTGGGGTGCTTACTGCACCGGCAGGAAATTCATCAGCAACAAGCTCTGCGCATAGTTGACGCCGATACGCCGGTAGCGCTCATCCAGCAGCTGGGTCAACAGGTCAAGCCGCGCAACGATCTTGCCGAACTCCACGGCAAAGCTGAGGTTGCTGCCCTCCTCCGAGATTTCGTTGGAAAACAGCAGCAACACACCGTTGGCATCCTGGCGCTGGCTGAGCAGCCAGGTGGCCTTCTCGATGTTGCGCGCGGCGTTGCTGACGAATTGCGGGTTGATCGCGTCGGTGATGTAGAACTCGGTGCGCCCGCCATGGGCGGTGACGATCATGCTGCCGATCGCATAGATGAAGGCGCCGACGCGGTCGCCGCGAAATTCCGGACTCAGGGAGTAACTCAATGCGGCCAGGTCGCGACGCTCGCCGAGGGCTGGCAGTGAGCGGCGGTTTTCGATGGCCAGGCGGATCTCCCGGGCAGCGCTCACCGCATCCGGGTAGCCCGATTGCCGCCACTGGCTGGGGTTGCGCAGGTAGAGCTTGTTCATCAGCAGATACAGGCTTTGCAGGTTGTCGCGCATGCCCAGGGTCGCCATACGATCGACGCTGGTCTGGAAGAACTCATCCGGCTTGCCGTTGCTGAACTGCTTGGCCATGTCCTGTGCCTGCTGCTGGCTGCAACCGGCGACACACAGCAGGAACGCGGCAACCAGCAGCAGTGGTGGCCGCGTCCGACGACGTTTACATCTGGCTCTCAGGCGATCTATCGGCACCAGGTCTCGCTCTTGTGTCCACGGGGAATGAATGTGGCTGGGTCACAGATAGAGCGAGGAAATGCAAAAAAGTGCGATAGGCGATTGTTTAAACCGCCGCTTCGAGTAGCAAAACCGTGGAAGGCCCGGCACGGAACGTAGGATTGTGCCGACTGGCTTCTTGCATATGGGCCGTTCGGTGGTGGGCTTCCAACGTGGCTTTTGATGCCCACTTCTCGATCAGCACGAAGCTGTCGGGGTTGCCGGTCACGGGATGCAGGTCGTATTGAATGCACCCCTCCTCGGCCCTGACCAAGGGAGCCAGTTTTTCAAACGCGGCCAACTGGTCGGAACCTCGACCCGGCTGAGTAGTGATAATGACGACAAGCCGTACTTCATCTGACATGGATTACACCCTGCACTGTGGGAAAAGAACCGACACATTACGCCAGCCGCGTCGGCGTCGCACCGTCCTACAAAAAGGTTGCACTGGGTGCTGTCCTTTCACACCGTTTTCACAGTCAAGCGCTTATGGTCAAACCAGCTCCTAATGAACATCCCTTTTAGCCCGTGCTCCCCATCACGGGCTTTTCTTTGTCTGGGATTTGGTGGAGGTCCGAAAACGGCCCCGGTTATCCCACGCGTAAAACACCGCGTGCGGCGCCATCATTACCGCGAACATTCCCCAGAATCCGACGATGCCCGCGCCATGCAAGCCACCTCCGATTGCGATGACAATAAAGAGTGCGACCATTCGCATTGTTTCGGTTTTGATTCCTTTCACGTCACGCCTCCTTGAGTTCGGCCGCAAGAATACCCCGAACACGCACGTGCCAGTAGCAGGCAGCGGTTCTTGGCCGTTAATTGGTAGCCGATCAGACCGGGCTGAACAAAGCGCCGCCCTCACCCGGCAGCGGCGGCGCCAACCGCAAGGTATTGCGCCCCATGCCCTTGGCCTCATACAACGCCGCATCCGCCCGGGCCAGCAGGCTGGCGGCGGTGTCGGAGGCCCCTGGCACCCCGCAACACACACCGATACTGATCCGCGCCGCAATGCTTGACGCCCCATACCGCGCCGGCGCCTCGGCCAGCGACGCGCGCAGCTCATCGAGTACCGCCACTGCACCTTCAGGGCTGGTGCCCGGCAGCAACAGCAGAAACTCCTCGCCGCCGTAACGGCCGATGCTGTCGGATTGGCGCAGGCGCTGGGACAGATGCGCGGCACAGTGACTGATCACTTCATCCCCGGCCAGATGCCCGTGCACATCATTGATCTGCTTGAAGTGGTCGATATCGACCATCGCCACCGCCAGGCTGGAGCCGTCGCGGCGGGCGCGTTCCAGCTCCGTGGCGAACTGTTCGAGGATCGCCCGACGGTTGAGGATGCCAGTCAACACATCACGCAACGCCAGGTACTGAAACCGCGATTCACTGCGCTCCTTGGACAGCAACACCAAGCCCAGCGAAATCATCATGGCCGTGAACGTGCCGATGCTCACCGAGATGGTTTGCTTGAGGTTGCTGACGTCATAGCGCATCTCTGCCGCACCGCCGCCGAACACCGCCACCACACGCATGCCCAGGCCAATCAGGCTGATGCTCGAGCCAATGATCAGCAACAGGCGCGCCCGCCCCTGGGCCGGGATGTAGCGCAGGGTCCAATAGATGATCAGCGCGCACTGCAACATCAACACAAAGGTGGCGGCGAGCATGCGCGGTTCCAGGGTGTCGATCAGGCTGGCCATCAACACCGCCATCAGCACCGCCGGCGCAAACGCCCGCCACCAGGCGACCGGCAGCTCAACGATGCGAAACACGCTGGCACCATAAAACGCCAGCGCCACGGCCAGCAGCGTATTGGCGACGCCGTAGGTAAACCACAACGGCGCATGCCCGTAGAAGGTGTAGCCAACGTAGGCCAAAGCGTGGGCCAGCAGGCCGAAGCCAATGGTGAGCAGGCTGTCACCCCGGTTGAACTGGCCGACCAGGATCAGACAAAACGCCATGATCGTCGCCACCAGGGCGACACAGGCAAAAAGCGTGGGGGTATGGGCAATCATGGAGGACTCACCGGGCGCTGTCAGCAGCTGTTGTGCTGGCTAGTCTAGTTGAGCAGGCCCGGTGTCGATATGGGTTTGTCGGCACTGTGTTTCGTGGTGCTACAGGGTGATGGACGTTGCGGGGTAGAAGAGTGTGTTGAGCACGAACAGAATCATCCAGAAGCCGATTTCCAGGGTTTCGGTAATGGGCTGAATGCGCTTCAACGCGCCATAGACATGCACGACAAACATCAACGCAAACACCACAAACAGCACATCGAAGGCGTAGCTGAAACAGGTGCCGGTGGTGACCGAGCGCAGCATGGTGGCTTCCACCACCAGGATGAAAGCCCCCAGGCAGCGGCCAAAGTAGATTGCCAGGTGCTGGTGCTCGGGAATCGTCCAGCGCATGGCGCGTGCCCAAGGGATCGGCGCGATAAAAATCGGCAGGGCAAAAAACAGCGTGGTGACCACCATCAGGGTGATGAGGTAGAGGTGGCTGTATTGGGCGTAGTAACCGAGCATTGTTAGCGTCCTTGTCCATGGGCAGTGTCGGTTGGCAGAATTGCAGCCGAAAATGCTCAAGTCCAATAGAACCAGGGCTTGCAGGACCAAAGAGCACAGGCTTGGGTGGGTGGGATTAGTACGGAAGGTGGAGCTGTGAGCAATAACTACGACACCCGATGAATGACATCCGCAACCATCTTTTCAGCACGATTCATCCCGTCAACCCGTAAGACCGGAGCCGTTTGCCCTGACAGCCATGTCTCATGCCACGCGCGATTGCGTCCTGAAAAGCTTGGGTCGTCATACTGCGAGGCCCATTCGCGAAAGGCGATGTGGATCTCATGCATGTCGCCACCCGGTGCGATCCGTTCGCCAAAACGCTGCTTCTCGCGGGCAGCCAGCCGCTCCAGGCGAACGGGGGTGGGTGTCACAACGAATACAATCAGATCGACAGCGGCAATCAGCGCATCGCCCCACCCCATGCAGGAGCCGGTCAGCACCCACTCATCGCCACCGAATGCTTGCTGGATCAATGACACGCGTTCACTGGCAGGTCGCTTGGTCGTGAACGGCGGGTTGGTGGGCATCCAGTAAAAATCATCGACATCGACGTGGGGCATGGCGAGCTGGTTGGCGAGATTTTGGCCCAGGGTGGTCACGCCTGCGCATGAGGCGCCGGTGATGTAGATCCGCATTTATTCCTCCGTGAATATCAGTGGGGCTTAGGGCCGGCAGAGCCTCCAACGCTCACTTTCGGGCCCGCGTCACGAACACAGTAAGCACCAGTAGCAGCAAGCCGCCCGTCAGAATGCCTACCCCGAACATGTGCATGAAACCTTCCGGATTCATTGCAGTAGTGCCCCCCCGCGACTACTCCGGCGATGCCTACGATTCGGATGTTTTTATTCGGTGATTTCAGTTCCATTGATTTGACGCTCCCTTCAAAAACGTTTGTCGTGAACGATTGCCGGCCATGCACTGAAGAAAAGTACCAGTGCAGAACTCATCACGCCGGCCCAGTAATCGCTTGGGTAAAGATACAGTCCGACTATCCAGATAATAAACAAAGCGCCTCCTGCACGGCGCCGACGCTTGGGAGTGAACCACTCCTGGAACGCGCCAAGTCTTCTGCTGGCCAATATCACTCTCCCTGTTTGATAAGCAACAAAGCCTATCACCCACGTTAACGAATCACACCACCCGGGGGCTTTCACGCCGCGCAGACACGGCTCGTATCAAGGCTCTGAATCGCCGTACCAGGCACCTGGAAACTGCGGGTAACACAGTCACTCAACACCACGCGGAGTTTGCTGTTAAAACGGCCCCATTGCGCTGCGTTGGTGTGCCTCACCATGAATCAAAAGTCACCCTCTCATTCATCAAATGCCTGGTACTGGGTCGGCAAACTCACCCCGCCGCAGCCCTTGCTTACCTCAGTTGCGCGCGAAGCACTGTTGAACGCAATGCAAGCAAATGCGCTTGTCCCTTTGACGTTACTGACGTCCCCCGCCGGCTACGGTAAAACCACGTTACTGATGCAGTGGCACACAGCGGCACAGCAGCAGACACCGAAGCCCGTAGTAGCCTGGCTATCCCTGGACGAGGCCGACGCAGACCCCAATCGTTTCCTCACCTACCTGATCCTCACCCTGGACCGTGCCGGTATTGCATTGGCGCACTTACCGCGCCTGGCAGCCTCGCAAGCCCTGGACGTGCAACCGCAACGCACGATCCAGGCGCTGCTACGCGCACTCGCCGAGGAAAATCGGGCAATTACAGTGCTGCTGGATGATTATCACCTCGCCGCCAGCCCCGAAGTGACCCTGCTGCTGGAGGGACTCGTGGAACAAGCCGCGCCGTGGTTACGCTGGGTGGTCGCCAGCAGGGCCCGCCCAAACTGGCCACTGTCACGCTGGAAAGCCAGGGGCTGGGTGCATGAAATCAGCGCCCGGGAGTTGATCCTGTCCCTAGGTGAAGTACGTGGCATTCTGGGCACGGTGGTGGATGAAAATGACCTGTGCCGAGTGCATATCGCTACCGAGGGCTGGGCCGTGGCCGTGCAATTGGCACGTCTGTGGAGTACCAGCACTGATGGCTCGGCGTATGGCTTGACGGCGTTCTCCGGGGGCGTGACGGATGTAGCGAACTACCTCACCGCGCATGTGTTCAACAGTCTGTCCGCGGACTGCCAATCACTGCTGCTGCAGACCTCTGTGCTGCAACGCTTCAATGCCGATCTGGCAGATGCGGTACGTGGCCGCCATGACAGCGCTGACCTTCTGAGGCAACTGACCCACCTCGACACACTACTGATTCCCCTGGATCCCGAACGCCAGTGGTTCCGCTACCACACATTACTGCGTGACTTTCTGCGGCTGCGTATCGACAGCCACCAAGCCCAGGCAATCCACCGCGCCGCCGCACATTGGCTGGCGCAGCAGAAGGACTGGAGCCAAGCCATCCATCACGCGCTCAAGGCGGGCGATATCCCACTGGCGGTGCAGCTGGTGGTCGGCGCAGGTGGCTGGGAACTGGTGTTGCACCACGGTATTCGTTACGCCCAGGGGTTGTTGAGTCAGTTCGACGCCGCGACCTGCAACACCCAGCCTGATCTCCTGCTGCTCCAGGCCTACCTGCACGCCAAACTGGGTGATCACAAACTGTCCGCGCAACTGCTGCACCTGGCCCGTGGTGCGGTGGTCGCAGATGCACGACTCGCCCGCGACTTTCACGTTATCCAAACCCTGGCGGGTGCATATCAGGACTGTTTTGAGTGCCTTGATGCCGACGTCACGACGTTCCATAGCAGCCCCTACCCCATCGACCAGACCCTCGCGCAAGCCACACTGGAATGTGTACATGCGCTGGCCGCGCTGACCCGCGGCGAATTGGCATCAAGCCTGCGCACCATCAGGGACGCTCACGTCAAAATGCGCGTGATCGTCAGCCCGCGTGGCGAGAACTACTGCCGGATCCATGAAGCACAGGCCCTGGCGTTGTCGGGATCTATCCACGAAGCCAACGCGTTGGTGGACGCGGCTCTGGCATTTGCCGACGAGCATTTTGGTCAAGAAAGTTCGTTGCGGGCACTGGTTGGCTGTTTCAAGGCGCGCCAGCTGTATTGGCAAGGAACCTGGCCCGAAACCCAGCCGTGGCTGGATGACGGCTGGGCAGCGTTGGAACACGCCGACGGTTGGCTGGAGATGATTGCGGTAACGGCGGAGATGGCCTGGCGTACGCGACTACGCAGCCACGGGCTGCATGCCGCATTACAGGCGTTGGGCCATGTGGAGCAACTGGCGGCCGCGCGCCAGTGGCCAAGGTTATCGCGGCTGGTCCAGGTCTGGCGTATCGACGCCCAGGTGCAGAGCGGGCAACTGCACGCCGCTCGCCAAGCGCTCCTGCCAGCAAACCTGGAACAGATTGCGCAGCAGGGCGAAGATTGGCGGAGCCAGGAAGCCGCCAGCCTGGCGCTGGGCCGGCTGCAGTTGCACAGCGGCTACTCGGGGGCAGCACTGATACATCTGCGACGAACCGCCGAGGAGATGGAGCACAAAGGCCTGCGCCTACCCGCCTGGCGTTTGAGGTTGATGGCCTTGGCCACTGCGAGCAAGGGCCAGCGGTTCAAGGCTGAAGAGATCGACATGGCCTTGGCCCCGATGATCATGCAGCACGCCCTGCCCGGCCTGCTGCTGGAAGTCGGCCCTTGCCTGCTGCCAGCATTGGAAGCCTGCACCGAACCCACAACGTTACTGACGACGACCATCACGCGGCTGCGCGGCTGGCGATCGCACCCAGCGCCGTCGCACATGGCACTGAGTGGCAAGGAGGCCCAGATACTGGACCTCCTTGCCAACGGTCAATCCAACAAGGCCATCGCCTGCGCCCTGGACATCTCCGAGAACACGGTGAAGTTCCACCTCAAGCACCTGTTCGCCAAGTTGGGCGTAGACAACCGCACCGCGGCAATCAGCGCTGCGATACGCCAAGGGCTCCTCGACACCACCCTCTAAGCCACCAACCTACCCAAGCGGGTAGGCGCAGCCATCCATTGGCTGGCGACCTACCCGCCCCTCCCGTGGCACCTCGTCCGAGGCCTAACCTAGCATCGTGGCCATCAGCAATGAGGGCCGCGTTGACGCCCCTCTCCTGCTTCCGACACGAAACGATCCAGGAGATGCACCGTGCAGACAAGCCGCAAGACCGTGCGCATGGCCACCGACATAGGCGGCACCTTTACTGACCTTGTGTACTTCGAAAGCGATCCCGACACCGGCCAGCAGACCATTCGTACAGCGAAGGTGGACACTACGCCACCGAACTTTGCCCAAGGCATTCTCAATGTCATCCAAAAGGCCCGGGTAACACTCTCGGAAGTCGACTTCCTCGCCCATGGCACCACTGTTGTCATCAACGCCCTGACCGAACGCCGTGGCGTCAAGACCGCGCTGATCACCACCCGCGGATTTCGCGACATCCTGGAAATCGCCCGCGCCAATCGCCCCGACTACTTCAACCTGAAATGGGTCAAGCCCACGCCCTTTGTGCCGCGCTACCTGCGCCGGGAAATTGCCGGGCGCCTGCACACCGATGGCCATGAGCGCGAGCCGCTGGGGCTGGATGAACTGCCCGCACTCATAGAAGCCTTGCGCGCCGATGGCGTGCAAGCCATTGCCATTTGCCTGCTGCATGCCTATGCCAACCCAAGCCACGAGCAGGCAGTGCTCGCCGAAGTGAAGCGGCTGTGGCCTGAAGTATCGGTGGTCGCCTCGCACCAGATCACCCGCGAATGGCGTGAGTACGAGCGCTCCAGCACCACTGTGCTATCGGCCTATGTACAGCCCATCGCGGCACGCTACCTCGATGAGCTTGAAGCCGGGCTGCGCAGCGCAGGCTATGGGGCTGCGCTGTACATCATGCAATCCAACTGCGGTGTCGACAGCGTGGCCCATGCCCGGGATATCCCGATCACCATGGTCGAGTCTGGGCCAGCCAGCGGTTTCTGGGCCGCTGCAGAGCTGGGACGCTTGATCGACGAGCCCAACCTGCTGGGGCTGGATATCGGCGGCACCACGGCCAAATGCGCACTGATCCGCAACGGCCAGGTCGCGATCAAGACTGATTACTGGATTGAACGTGATCGCCTCAATGCCGGCTACCCGATCATGGTCCCCGTGGTGGACCTGGTGGAAATCGGCAACGGCGGCGGGTCCATTGCCTGGGTCGATGGGTTTGACAAGCTACACGTCGGCCCGCAATCGGCGGGTGCCCTGCCTGGCCCGGCGGCCTATGGCAACGGTGGCATCGATATCACCACCACCGATGCCAACCTGGCACTCGGGCGAATCAACCCGGCGTATTTCTGCGGCGGTGAAGTGGTGGCCGACCTACAAGCCGTCGCGGATGGCTTCACCCTTCTCAGCGAGCGCCTGGAACTGCCCGCCGATGAAATTGCCCGGGGTGTGGTACGCCTGGCCAACAACAATATGGTCAACGCCTTGAAGCTGGTGTCGCTGAGCCGTGGCCACGACCCCCGGGACCTGACGTTGATGGCCTTTGGCGGCGGTGGCGCACTGCATGCCGTGGCGCTGGCGCAGGAACTGGGGGTCAAAAAAGTCATAGTTCCCCGAGGTGCCTCGGTATTTTCAGCCTGGGGGATGACGCTGTCTGACCTGCGCCGCGACCTGTTCATCAATCGTTTTGTCGATACCACCCAACCGCAGGCGCAGGCACACGCCCAAGTGTTTCTGGACGAGCTGATGGCCTCGGCCCGCGAGCAATTCATCGCCGAAGCCGTGCCCCCGGAGCGGGTCGAACTGACGGTGCACTGCAAGCTGCGCTACCAGAATCAGGAACACTCGGTGGAGGTGCCGCTGAATACAGGCGAACACCTCGACCGCGACTGGGCGCAGATCGAGCACCGCTTTCACTGCCTGTACGAGCAGCACTACACCTACTGCCTCGACGCGCCCGTGGAAATCGTGGGCTTCCATCTGGTCGCCATCGCGCAAATTGACAAGCTGATCCCCGAGGCACTTGCGATGACCGGGCGCACGTTGGAGGACGCGCGCAAGGGCCATCGCGTCGTCGACTACGCCACCGACGGCATCCACGACGCGGCCATCTATGACTACGCCCTGCTGGAGCCCCAGATGTGTTTCGACGGTCCCGCCATCGTTGAAGACGCCGGTACCACCGTAGTCGTTCATCCACACAACCGGGTGCACGTGGACCGCCTCGGCAACCTGCACATCACGATCAACGGCTGACGGGAGTTTCACCATGCATACGCTCGACATCTTCACTCGAGACATTATCCAGAATTCGCTGCAAGCCATCGCTGACGAAATGTTCGTGGCCATGCGCAAGGCCGCCATGAGCCCCATCATCTATGAGGTGCTGGACATGGGCACCGGTATCACCGACGCCAACGGCGAGATCGCCAGCTCCGGCGCCGGTATTCCGGCTTTCGTCGGCGTGCTGGACAAGGCGGTCAAACAGATTTTGCTGCAGCACAGCGGCCCTCATGATATCGAAGACGGCGACGTGTTCATCTGCAATGACCCCCACAGCGGCGCGGTGACTCACCTTAACGATGTGGTGCTGGCGATGCCCGTGTTTGCCGAAGGCCGGCGCGTGGCCTGGACCGCCAACATCGCCCACTGGAACGACGTGGGGGGCATGGTCCCCGGGTCGATGTCTACGCAAGCGACCGACATTTTTCAGGAAGGCCTGCGCCTGTGTTCGGTCAAGCTGATCAGCCGTGGGCAACCTATCCGCTCTGTGTTGCAGATTTTGCGGGCCAACACGCGCATGCCGGACTTCATGGAGGGCGATCTCTGGGCCGGCGTGGCGGCGGTACGCGGCGGGGCCTTGCACCTGCGTGAATTGACGGCCAAGTACGGCACGAATCTGTTTTTGCTGGCGATGCAAGACTTCATGGACCTGGGCGAACGGGTGTCACGCAAAGCCTTGGCCGAGTTGCCCAATGTCAGCCTTTCCCTGGTCGAGCCGCAGGACGACGGCAGCCGGTTCACGGTGTCGGTGCAGATCCATGACCGCGAACTGACCGTCGACCTGCGCGACAACCCCGACCAGTGTGCCGGGCCCACCAACCTGAGCCGGGACGGCGCGGTGGTTGCAGCGCAAATGGCGTTCAAAGCCCTTACGGCCCCGCAAGGCATCACCAATGGCGGTACCTTCCGACCGCTCAATGTGCTCACCCGCCCAGGCTCGCTGTTTGATGCCCAATTGCCTGCCGCTGAAGGGTTCTACTTTGAAAACCTGATTCGCGTGCACGACCTGATCTTGCGCTGCCTGGCCCAGCATTTTCCAGAGCGCTTGCCGGCGGGCAATTTCTCTTCCGTCTGCGCCACCGTTATTGGCGGCCGACATCCCGATACCGGCCGCCTGTTCACCCTGGTGGAACCGGAAATCGGCGGCTGGGGCGCCGAGCCCGGGCGTGATGGCAACAATGCCGTTTACTGCGGCCTGCATGGCGAAACCTACAACTGCCCGGTGGAAGTCTGTGAGGCGCGATACGGCCTGTATGTCGAGCGCATGGCACTCAACGACGACCCCGGTGGGCATGGCCAATTCCGCGGAGGACGTGGCGTCTGCATTGATTATCGGGTGCGCGCCGATGACAGCTTCCTGACCTGCGGCTACACCCGCTCGGTCATCCCCCCTTGGGGCCTCCAACAGGGCCTGGACGGCACCCCCAACTACGTCGAAGTGCTGCGCGGCGACAACCCGCCGGAACGCTACACCATGGCCAGCAGCATCCCCCTCAATGCCGGCGACCTGGTGCGGGTACGCACCGGTGCCGGCGGTGGCTACGGCCCACCCGCGGCCCGCGACCCGGCGGCCGTGCGCGACGACCTGAAGAACGGCTATGTCGACGCACAAACGGCCCGCGCCGTGTATGGCGTCATGCCCTGATCCCAACCTGCCGCCGCTCGGCGGCGTTCCATGCGTTCACCTAAAACAATAAGAGGGAACCGTCATGCTGCAACATCCGCTATTGCGCTGCGGCGCTGCCTGCTCACTGGTTATGGTGTTGGGCAGTAGCCCGATAGTCCAAGCCGAACAATTCATTGGCTTTGGTCAACCGGGAATACCGGGGCGCTGGGCGCTGGAATCCTTTCCAACGTTCAACCGCAACACCGACGGCAACGTGCGTGCCGGCGCCAATACGGTACTTGCCTATTTTTCCGAGACGGGCTTTACCGACACCACCCGCGATCAATTGCAGTTCTGGGTCGGCGCCGCGCCCGGCTATGCCAGCACCAACGGCGCGAAGAGCGCCAGCCCATGGGGCATCGCGTCGCCCAACCTGGGCTTCGCCTACTACTACAACGTGGTCGAACCCACCACCGAATACGGCTCGTCGGACTACACCACGTTCTGGACCAACCCGACGCTGTCGGTCGAGTTCCCCAACGGCAGCAACGAAGTCGCCGGTTACGGTGCCTTCGCCAACCGTTATGCGGTGAGCTTCAGCCTCGCCAACTACCTGCGCGTGGGAAAATTTGCCGCCACCTTCACCCCCGTCGGCATTCATTACGCCGCGCATAACCGCAACACCACGGATTTCGGCGGCGGCGACCCCAAGCGCTTGCAGGGCGGTGTCAGCCTGTGGCTGGCCGACGTCGCCGCCGGTTACCTCGTCACCGACGATCTATGGCTGGGCGTGCATCACGTCTACCACATCAACAATCGAACTGCGTCGGATTACGCCGAGTCGCGCGTCGGAAAGATCGGCCCGTCGATGACCTACACAGGGTTTTCCCAACAGGGACTCTACCTGTCTGCAAATCTGAATTTCGACTACTACCACAGCGCCAACCTAGCCCATTCCAATGAGCTGACCATGGCGCTGGTGAAGTTCTTCTAGCCCAATTCCCGAGGAAATACCCTATGCACACACACGCTCCCACTCCCCCTCCACACGACGTTCCGGTGACGGTGCGCTGGCTTAACCCCATCGGTTGCTCGACGTTCGACGCGCCTATCGCCGACTTGCTGCACAGCATCAAGCAACCCTCGACACACATCGAAGTGGTGTCCTTCGACATGCAACCCAGCCCGACACACCTGGAGTACCGGGCCTACGAGGCAATGACCTACGAGCGCACAGTACGCATCGCCCGCGATTGCGCGCAGCAGAACATCGATGCATTGGTGATTGGCTGTTTCTACGACCCGGCGCTGGAAGATGCGCGTGAGATCTCAGGTGATTGCCTGGTCATCGCGCCCTGCCAGGCCAGCCTGCAAATCGCCGATCAACTCGCCAACCGTTACTCGATCATCGTTGGGCGTGACAAATGGATGGAACAAATGCGCGAGCGTGTTCGCGGCTACGGCGCGGCCGATCGACTCGCTTCTATGCGGGCGCTGGGCATGGGCGTCGATGAGTTCCAGAAAGACCCTGCCCTCACCCGTAGACGCATTATCGAACAGGCCTTTCAGGCGGTTGAGGAGGACGGCGCGGAAGCGATCATCCTCGGTTGCACCATTGAGTTTGGCTTCTTCGAACAGGTGCAGCGCGAGGTCGGCGTGCCCGTGATCGACCCGGTGGTTGCCGCGTTCAAAATGGCCGAGACCATGGCGGGCATGAAGCAGCGCTTTGGTTGGAGACCCAGCCGCGTCGGCAGTTGCGAGCCACCACCGGAAGCCGAGATCAAGGCCTTCGGGCTGTTTCAGGGGCCGGTGCCGATTGGTAACCGCGTGAAAGCCTAGCCCTCTCGCCCGGAGGCGGTCGAAAAAACGGCCGCCACCCTTACCTCTGGAGATTCCTTCATGAGCGACGTCCCCCCAATGGCCTCACAGGGCACCTACACCCGCCAGGTTGGCGACGTGTTCAGAAATGTCCCACTGACCCGTGAGCATCTCAAATGCTGCCTGGCGCTGTTCTTTGTCTTCGCCATCGAAGCATGGGAAATGATGATTATCGTCTACACCGCACCGCTGATTGCCCAGGACTTTTCCCTCGATGCGCTCGCCATCGGGCATCTGATCGGCGCCATGTTTATTGGCATGCTGCTGGGTTCGCTGGCGTGGGGCAAGGTGGCGGAACGCTTTGGCCGAAAAAGTGCGGTCATCTGGAGCCTGGCCAGCTACGGCGTGGTGTCGCTGGCCAGCGCGTTCGCCCCAGACTACGCCTCGCTCTACGCATTGCGGCTGCTCTCGGGTGTTGCTGCGGTCGGCATGATGGTGGTGACCTTTGCCCACTATCAGGAGTTGTTACCGGTGCGTCATCGCGGCGCGTTGACCGTCTACCTGGCGTCGGGCTGGCCGGTTGGGATGCTGCTGGCGTTGGGGGCGACGGTGTGGTTGATGCCCTACGGATGGCGCACCATCATTGTGGTGAGTTCGCTGGGTGGACTATGGGCGCTGGTCGTCGCGCGCTGGGTGCCGGAATCACCGTACTGGCTGGCCAGCGTGAACCGTCAAGCGCAGGCACGTGCCGTGATCACGCGGCTCAGTCGCGGCCAGGTGCTGGTGCCTGAGGCGTGTGAACTGCAGGTGGATCAAACGACGCTGGGCCGCCAACGAGAGCTTTTCGCGCCGGCGCTGCTGAAGATCAGTGCGTTGCAGATCCTGGTGAACTTCACGTTTTCCTGGGGCTACTGGGGCTTGCAAACCTGGCTGCCCACGCTGTTGCAGCAACGCGGGCTGAGCCTGCCGCAAAGCTATGGTTTCATCGCCTTGTCGGCACTGTGCATGATCCCCGGTTACATGGCTGCGTCCTGGCTCACGCATCGTTATGGCCGCAAGTCCATCATTGTGGGTTTCATCAGTGCTTCCGTCGTCGCAGGCTACGGTTTCGCCAATGCACAGAGCCTGGAGATGCTGTACCTGAGCAACTTCGCCCTGGCGTTCTTCAGCCTCGGCGCATGGGGGGTTTGGGGCACCTGGATCGCCGAACTTTACCCGACCCCGCTGCGCACCATCGGCTATGGGTGGGCGATCTTTGCGCAACGCGTGGCCAATATCCTGGCCCCTTCGTTGATTGGTGCATTAGTGGCTTACGGCGCCTCGTTCAACATGACGACCACCTTCATCAATGCCTTCATGCTGGTGACCGTGCTGCTGGTGTTGTTCATTCCTGAAACCGAGGGCAAGGCGTTGGATTAGCACTTTCAGGCATGGGTAAACCGTGGCGACTGACAGCCAACGCCCCGCCCCGTGGGTTTGAATAGCTAGAACTACCAAAGCGGGTCACCCATTCGGGTGGCCCCATCCCACAGCAGAAACGGAATTCACCATGGACAATCAACAATGGCCTGAAGGGCTCACCGTCGCCATGCAACGCGGCCCGTTCCAGAACAATGGCGCCACCCCCTGGTATACGACAGTGCCGGTCGGAACACCGGGACAACCCCTGAAGCTGTCGCTGGACACCGGTACCAATATCACCTGGATAACCTCCAGCCTGTGCGCTCCCGACCGATGCCAGCACTACAGCGCGGGCCGGTTTGACTATCAGGCGTCCAGCAGTTTCGCCTTCACGGACTGCCTGCAACGCCCCTACAGCTTTGGTCCCTGGGGCACCATGCAGGTAGAGTCCGGCTCGGATGTTCTGACCCTGAACAACACCCCATTGCCCACCCAGCTTCTGCTGGCGGCGGACTACAGCGGAACGCAGTTCAGCCAATTGGACTGGGACGGTGGCATTGGCTTGCCCAGCAGCAGCGCCTATGTCGACGGAAGAAATTCGTTTGTATTCCAGGCATTGATGAACAACGGCACAATCGACCCCCAACAACCCTTCGTCACCTTCGATTGGGACCCCGCTTCGCGGCGCGGCATATGCCAGATGGGCGCCGTGGACACCAGCAAAACCCGCGGCGCGCAGCTGTTTTTGCCGTGGTCGCTCTACAGCAAAGTACGCGGTGTGGAATACATCTGGTCGACGCCCTTGGTGTCTTACACCGTGGGCGAGAATGTCTTGGCCAGGGACGTCACCTTCGCGCTGGACTCCGGCTCTTCACAATTCAAAGGCGACGACCGACTGATGCGCCAGACCCTGGAGCGCATTGCCAGAGGTGGCAATCCAGAGGTCGCCCTGGGCTTCGCCGATGGCGAGATTGCCCTCGGTCCCAACCTGTACAACGTACTGATCGAGGAAGGTCCGGATCAGGGCAAAACCCTTCCTCAATTCGAGCCACTGGGGCTTGCGGACCTGGTGTTAGTCGGTTCGTTGGTGATGGAGTATTGCTACACCGTCTATGAATACCGCGTGGTGCAATGTCGCCCTGGCGCTTACTCACTGGCACCGGTTGGGGTGTGGTTGTTCAATCGGCCAGAGGGGCCACAGATTATCAGGCGCTCATCGTCTCGACGCTTTGAGGCCGGGGCGCGTCCGCTCGCCAGTGGAAAACTGGTGCTCAAGCCGGCCGTGGCCGCTGTCGAAACAACACCGCCAATGTCCGTCGCTGGCACCTGGAAAAATGACTATGGGTCAGTGATGACCTTGATGGTCGCGGGTAACGTGGTAAGCGGCATCTACCAATCGTCTACCGGTTCGACGGGGCGATACGCAATAACGGGGTATCAAGCAAGTGCAGGCCCCTCACAGGAGAAAGGGCGGCCTGTAGCTTTGGCTATAGACTGGCACCCACTGGATGAGCAGCAGGCTGACCCCAGTTGGCATTGGGTATCGGGGTTGTGCGGACAGCTCCACCAGATTGCAGGCGAGGATCGGCTCGCGCTATCGCACTTGCTCGTGGCCTCCCGTGACTTTCCCGATCTGGCGAGTCAAGGGACGTATATCGACAAATTGAGCTATCGACGTGTGGCCGGGGAGATCCTGGAGCCAGCTCCCGCGTTGGCTTTATCGTCAGACAACCCGTTGAGTGGCACATGGCTGGCGGCGGGTGGATTCAGGCTGGATCTGCAGGTTCGAGCATCCAGTCAACACGCTTTCGGCTGTGTCAGCGGCACGTTGACGACCCCTACCGAGCGTGCCGAAGTATCAGGCTTTACGGATATCAATGCAGGCACGGATGGGTTGTCACGGCAATCGGCGAGCCTCACCGCAGTGCAAGTGGGTGGTGAGACCGTGTTGTCACTGACTGGCTCGCTGGATCTAAAAGCAGATGAGTTGGGGTTGCTGGCGCTATTTACGTCATCCACAACGGTGGCGCAGAGCTATGTGCAGACACAGATTAAATCGTTCATGTTCAGGAGGACGTTATGCGCCGACGCGGATGAGGTCTTGTCCGACGTTGAACATCGGTGACCGACGCGGCACCGCAGTCGCCCCCAAACCCCAGAAACACAAAAGCCCCGCTTTCGCGGGGCTTTCGTCTGAATCTTGGCGCAAAACCAGGGATTCGAACCCTGGCCGTGCGAAGCCTTTTTCAGCGCTTCCTTACTTGGCCTGGCGAAGCACAAGCTGCGACAGACGAGTCTTGACTCGGAAGCAGAATTCACGAATTTGGAATTGATAAGCAGGCATGACCATGTAGTTCAAATCAGAACCTAGCGAGTCCTTGATTTCCATGTACTTGGCAGTCTTGGCAGCAATGGCTTGGTATTCCGCCTCGTATTTCACGTAGGACGCTTTGTTGTAGAGCTTCAAAACATCCAGCTCTTTACGGCACTGCTCAGCGCGATTCTGGTTCAGGTTTGTGTCTGCTTCCGACTGATCCGCGTCCGCTGAGGCAGCGGTCCGGGAGTCATAAGTGGCGGCCGCAGGAGCTGCCTCGTACCGCACGGTGTAATTTGGTGGTGTCGAAGGTGCGACTTCAGGTGGTGCTGGCTGGACAACGGCAGGAGCTGGAGCAACTTCAGGCTTTTCTGGAGTTTTCGTAGCGCATCCCGCGAGGGCAAGTCCGACCACTACAACGATGCCACACATTTTATCCATCGGTTTCACCAAAAAGTAATTACGGCTGGCTGAGTCGTTAGGTTCTGGGTAAAAGCAATAACTCATTGAATGATCGAGTGTAATTTTCTACCAGACTCAAGGCGCTCAGCCTCTCTTCCTTGAGTACACAGACGAAGGATAGTAGTAAAAAAACAAGGAGATGACGAGTAAAAGCTCGTCAGAAAAGCGACAAATTTGAGGGGATATTTTCTGTGGGGCCACGCTGCGCATGCACTACGCCAAGCCCTTCAAATAGACACAGTTTCGGAGTGCCCATGAAAACCCTCGCACCTTGCCCAAACCCCAGAAACACAAAAGCCCCGCTTTCGCGAGGCTTTTGTATGAATCTTGGCGGGAAACCAGGGATTCGAACCCTGGGAACGCTATTAACGTTCGCCGGTTTTCAAGACCGGTGCATTCAACCACTCTGCCAATTTCCCTTTTGCATCACAGGATTAGAGTAGACCATCCTGTCTCAGCGGGCGCCATAATACCCGAATGAAACACACTGTCAAACTCTCGGCATCGCTTGTTACAGAGCGTCTGTTATGATCTTTGCGACTGAACGTTTCAAAACTGAAGGAGTGTCGCCATGCGCGAACAGAATTACGCAGTGAATGGTAACGCGCAGGCTGAGCAGCTTGAAGTCAGCCGCGTGTTGCGCAACACATACGGCTTGCTCGCCCTTACCCTCGCATTCAGCGGCGTGATGGCGTTCGTGGCGCAGCAGATGCGCGTTGGCTATCCGAATATCTTTGTCGTGTTGATCGGCTTCTACGGTCTGTTCTTCCTGACCAACAAGCTGCGTGACTCGGCCTGGGGCCTGGTGTCGGCGTTTGCCTTGACCGGTTTCATGGGTTTTATCCTCGGCCCGATCCTTAACCGTTACCTCGGCATGGCCGGCGGCGCGGAAGTGGTCAGCTCGGCATTTGCCATGACGGCGCTGGTGTTTGGCGGCCTGTCGGCCTACGTGCTGATTACCCGTAAGGACATGAGCTTCCTCGGCGGCTTCATCACCGCGGGTTTCTTCGTGTTGCTGGCGGCCGTGGTCGCAGGCATGTTCTTCCAGATCAGCGGCCTGCAACTGGCGATCAGCGCGGGTTTTGTGCTGTTCTCCTCGGTGTGCATCCTGTTCCAGACCAGCGCCATCATCCACGGCGGTGAACGTAACTACATCATGGCGACCGTCAGCCTGTATGTGTCGATCTACAACCTGTTTATCAGCCTGTTGCAGATTTTCGGCATCATGAGCCGCGACGACTGATCCAGTAACGCAAAAAAAAGCCCCGTATCGAAAGATACGGGGCTTTTTTGTTTTCAAGGAATCAGTACTGGTTGGGCTCCATTTCCAGCTCGACCTTGAAACGTTCAGCAATGTCTCGCTGGATACGCAGCGCCAGGTCTGCAATATCGTGCCCGGTGGCAGCACCATAGTTGACCAGTACCAGCGCTTGCAGCGCGTGTACGCCGGCATCACCGTCCCTGAAGCCCTTCCAGCCGGCCTTGTCGATCAGCCAGCCGGCGGCGAGTTTCATCTGGCCATCGGCCTGCGGGTAGGCGACCAGGTCTGGGTACAGCGCCTGCAATTCGGTCGCGAGCACCTGGGAGACCAACGGGTTCTTGAAGAAGCTGCCAGCATTCCCCAGTTCTGCCGGATCTGGCAGCTTTTCGCGGCGGATGCTGCAAATGGCGCGGCTCACATCGCTCGGCGTCGCCTCCATGATCCCCTGCCCGGCCAGGCGCTGCTGCACCGGGCCATAATCAAGCTTGAGGTGGCTGGTGCGGCTCAAGGCGAAACGCACGCGCAGGATCAACCAGCGCCCGGTCTCGTGCTTGAACAGGCTGTCACGGTAGGCGAAGTTGCATTCTTCCAGGCTGAAATCCCGCAGTTCGCCGGTATGGCGATCCAGGGCGGTGAGGCCGGCAAATACGTCCTTGATCTCGACGCCATAGGCGCCGATGTTTTGCATCGGTGCCGCGCCAACGGTGCCTGGGATAAGACTGAGGTTTTCCAGGCCGCAAAAACCTTGCTCCAGGGTCCACAGCACAAAAGGATGCCAGGCTTCGCCTGCTTCGGCTTCGACCACCACAGACTTGCCGTCATCGTGCAGCACCCGGATACCCTGGGTGGCCATGCGCAGCACCAGCGCCGCAATGTCCTGGGTCAGCAACAAATTGCTGCCACCACCGATCACCAACAGCGGCAGCGCGTGCGTGACCGCGTAGGCCAAGGCTTCACGGACATCCGCGTCGCTGTGGGCCTCGGCAAACAGCTGGGCACGCACATCGATGCCAAAGCTGTTGAAGGGCTTGAGCGATACCTGCGAGAGCACTTGCAAGGTCATAAGCGCCCCTTGATTTCGATCACCAATAAATCACAGGCCTGCTCGATCAGGTCCAGGACCCGTTCGAAGCCCTGTTCGCCTTCGTAGTAAGGGTCTGGCACCTCGTCAACCTCAGCGTCATAGCGGCGCAGGAACAAGTCCAGCTGTGCCTTGCCCTGCCCCGGCTGCAGCGCCTTCAGGTTGCGCAGGTTGCTGTGGTCCATGGCCAGGATCAGGTCGTAGCGCGCAAAGTCGGCACGGCTGACCTGTTGCGCACGCTGCGCCGACAAGTCGTAACCGCGCGCCAGCGCTGCACGCTGGCTGCGCTGGTCCGGTGGGTTGCCGACATGCCAGTCACCCGTGCCGGCGGACGCGACCTCGACCTGCCCAGCCAGCCCCGCATCGCGCAATTTATGGCGCAACACACCTTCGGCCGTTGGCGAGCGGCAAATGTTGCCCAGGCAGACAAACAGGACTTCCATCACGCCCCCAGCAGGCGACGGACGCGCTCAAGGTCTTCCGGCGTGTCCACACCCGCAGGCGGTGCTTCCAGGGCGTCAGCCACGTGGATGCGCACGCCATGCCACAAGGCACGCAGTTGCTCCAGGGATTCGGTGTTTTCCAGCCAGCACGGGCCCCAGCTGACGAAGTCATGCAGGAAGCCGGCGCGGTAGGCGTAAATGCCGATGTGACGACGGTACGGCACGCCCTCTGGCAGCACGTCAGGCTGTTTGGCAAACGCGTCGCGCGCCCAAGGCAGGGTCGAGCGGCTGAACGTCAGCGCCAGGCCATTGATGTCGCTGACCACTTTCACCACGTTCGGGTTGAACAGGGTGTTGATGTCTTCGATCGGCTCGGCCAGCGTCGCCATGCGCGCTTCGCCGTGGGCCGCGAGGTTGGCGGCCACCTGGTCGATGACGCTTGGCGGGATCAGCGGTTCGTCGCCTTGCACGTTCACCACAATGGCGTCGTCGGCCAGGCCCAACTGCGTGGCCACTTCGGCCAGGCGATCGGTGCCGGAGTTATGGTCTTCGCGGGTCAGCACCGCTTCGGCGCCAAAACCTTGGCAGGCGGCGATGATGCGCGGGTCATCGGTGGCGACCACGACCCGTTCAGCGCTGCTTTTGCAGGCCTGCTCCCACACCAGCTGGATCATCGGCTTGTTGCCGATCAATTGCAGCGGCTTGCCCGGCAGGCGCGTCGAGGCAAAACGCGAAGGAATGACAACGGTAAAGGCGGTGGTCATTTATCCAGGCGCTCATCGGAAGTCAGGGTGCGGGCTTCGCTTTCCAGCATGACCGGGATGCCATCACGGATCGGATAGGCCAGGCCGGCGCCTTTGCTGATCAGCTCGGTTTTGTCGGCGCTGAGCTTGAGCGGGCCTTTGCAGATCGGGCAAGCGAGGATGTCGAGCAATTTGGTGTCCATGAGTGTTTCCTGGAAAGAAGCAGTTAAGGCAAGAGACGGGCGGGCAACAGACGCATCAGCTGCGTGTCGAACCAGGCGACGAACGCCGGCGACGGCACCGCATCCACCGCAAGGTACCACCAGTCGGGCTGGGCAAAGGCGCGGCACTTCACCGCGTCCTTCTCGGTCATGACCAGCGGCAATGACGGCGTAAAATTCAAGACCTCTGCGCTGTAGGGCGCATGGTCGGCAAACGCATGGGGTATCGCCTGCCAGTGTAGCGTTTCAAGGGTGTTGAAGAAACGTTGCGGGTTGCCGATACCAGCCACCGCGTGTACCCGCTGGCCCGCGGGAAAATGCTCGACCGGCTGACGCTCACCGGTTTGCAGGTTGACCAACGCCGTGGGTTGCAGGCGAAAGGCAAAGCCATCTTCGCGATCGGCTGCCGCGCCGTTATAGAGCAGCGCGTCCACGCTCTGCAGGCGCTCCACCGGCTCGCGCAACGGCCCGGCCGGCAGGCAACGACGGTTGCCGAGGCCGCGCGCAGCGTCGATCAGCACCAGTTCCAGGTCGCGGGCCAGGCGATAGTGTTGCAAGCCGTCATCGGACAGGATCAGGTCCAGGGTTTCACTGGCCAGCAAGGCCTGGACGGCACGGCTGCGGTCGGGGTCGATCATCAGCGGTACACCGCACCGCTGCACGATCAGCAACGGTTCATCGCCGGCCACTTCAGCGCTGTGGCTAGCGTCGACCCGCCACGGCAACTGCGGCGGTTTGGCGCCATAACCACGACTGACCACGCCCACCCGCAACCCGCTGCGGCGACAGTGCTCGATCAACCACAGGATCAATGGCGTCTTGCCGGTGCCACCCACCGTGATATTACCGACCACCACCACCGGCACGGGCGATTGGTAGATCGTGCCCTCGCCCGCCAGGAAGCGCGCGCGCTTGCCCTGCACTACCTGGCGATACAGCGCCTCCAGCGGGCGCAGCAACGTGAGCGCCGGATGCCCTTCATACCAAGCCTTGAGTAAACGATCAGACATGGCCATCAGGGTTGGCTCGCCGCCTCGACCGTGGTCATGCGCAGATGGCTGAAACCGAGCTTGCCGGCCGCATCCATCGCCGTGATCACCGCCTGATGCTGGGTCTTGCCATCGGCACTGATGGACAGCGGCATCTTGGTGTCGCCGCCGGACTCTTTCTGCAAGGCGTCCATCAGGCTGGCGAGGTCGCTCTTCGCCAGCACCTGGTTATTCACCGAAAACACGCCGTCGGCGCTGATGGCGATGTCCAGTTGCTTGACCTGCTGGTCTTCTGCCGGCGAGCCGCTGACCGCTTCCGGCAAATCGACGCGCAACTCGGTTTGGCGGGTGAAGGTGGTGGTGACGACAAAAAACAGCAGCAGGATAAACACCACGTCGATCAGCGACGCAAGGTTGATATCAACGTTTTCCCGTTGCTTGCGGCGAAATTTCACGCTCGGCCCTCGACCAGGTCCACATCACGGTCGCCCTGCACCACTTCCACCAACTTGATGGCTTCCTGCTCCATGCCTACCACCAACTCATCGATGCGCCGTTGCAGGAAACGGTGGAAGAACACTGAAGGAATACCGACCATCAAGCCGGCAGCGGTGGTGATCAACGCCTTGGAAATACCACCGGCCAGCACAGCGGCGTTGGTGGTCATGCCCGAGCCCATGAACGAACTGAAGATGTCGATCATGCCCAGCACGGTGCCCAGCAAACCGAGCAATGGCGCCATGGCGGCGATGGTGCCGAGGGCATTGATATAGCGCTCCAGTTCATGAATGACCCGTGCCGCGGCCTCTTCGATGCACTCTTTCATGATCTCGCGACCATGTTTGGAGTTGGCCAGGCCTGCGGCGAGGATCTCACCCAAGGGCGAATTGGCCCGCAGTTCCTTGAGTTTTTCCTTGTCGAGCTGTTTGCTTTTGATCCAGCCCCAGACCTGCCCCAGCAGGTGTTCGGGGGTGACGCGACTGGCGCGCAGGGTCCACAGGCGTTCGGCAACGATGCCGAGTGCGGCGATAGAACTCATGATGATCGGCAACATCATCCAGCCGCCGGATTTGACCAATTCCCACACAGTGAATGTCCCCTCGAAAAAGTGCGCCACTTTACCATATCGGTTCGTCAGCGGGGTTCGTCGACCACAGGCCCTGAGGGTAACGCTTCGCGCCAGAAGCGACGTTGACTGCGCGCAACAATCGGTGGCGCGAAGGCCCCCAACCGCAAGCGTACGGCACCTTGTTCGGCGCTGTCGTAGATCCGGCTGCCCAGCGCCTGATACCGCTCTATCACTTGCCGGTGAGGATGTCCGAACGCATTGCCACGACCGCGGGAAATCAGCACTGACGTGGGTGAGAGCCGCTGTACAAAGGGCCAGGACGAGGAGCTGCGGCTGCCATGATGGGGCGCTTGCAGCCAATCGGTCGGTACCGCCAGGGGCGATGCGAGCAACGCCTTTTCGGCGGCGCGGTCGATATCACCGGTCAGTAACAGACGCTCGCCACTGGCCTGGACCTGCAACACACAGGACTTCGCATTGCCTTCAATAGCACCGTGCCATTGCCATAGTTCAAACACCACGCCATCCCATTCCCAACGTTCCCCGCTCACACACGGTTGGGTGCCGAGAAACGCCGGCAAGCCTTCGGTCTCGCCACCCACCACGCGACGGATGGCCAAACCACGAGCCACCGCCGCCGCGCCACCCGCGTGATCGGCATCGGCATGGCTGAGCAACATCAGGTCCAACTGCCCTACCCCGAGTTTTTTCAAGGCCGGCAACACCACCTGTGCGCCCAGGTCAGCCATCCCCGAGCGGGGGCCTGCGTCGTATAGCAACGTATGGTTGCGGGTACGCAGGATCAACGCCTGGCCCTGCCCCACATCCAGTTGCAGTACGTCCACCTGGCCATGGGGCACTGGTTCCCTGGGTGGAAACACCGCCAACAGCAGCATCGGCCAGCCCAGCAGCCGAAACGGCACGCCTTTGGGCAGCAGCAGCAACACCGCGCCCAACAGGCTGATCAGCCAGTACCCCAACGGGACCTCGCCGGCGACCCACGCCGGCACTTGCCCGGCCAACAGTTCAAGGCCCTTGAACAGCCCATCAAGTGCACCGCCCGCCAACCACAACAGCCCCTCGCCCAGCCATGGCACCGGCAACAGCGCAGTCCCCAGCAATGCCAATGGCAACACCACCAGGCTGATCCACGGCACCGCGAACAGATTGGCCAACGGCGCGCTGAGGCTGATGGGTAAGCCCAGCACCAGCAAGATCGGCAACAAACCGATAGCAATCAGCCACTGCGGGCGGGTCCACACGTGCCAGAACCCCCACGGCCCCAAACGCCCGCTAAATGCCAGCACCAGTACCGCAACCGCCGCAAACGACAACCAGAACCCCGCTTGCAGGCTGGCCAACGGCTCAAGCACCAACACCCCATTAAGCGCGAGCAACAACGGCCACCACACCCCCAAGTGTCGAAACCGCAAACGCCACAACAGCACCAGCCCGACCATCACACAGGCGCGTTGCACCGGCACACCAAACCCCGCCAGCAAGCCGTAGCCCAACGCCGCAGCAAACGCCAGGCCACAGGCCCACGGCAGCCAAGGCAAGGTTCGCGGCCAACAGCCGTAGCGCGCCATCCCGGCAATCAGCCCGTAGATCAGGCCCGAGAGCAAGCCAATGTGCTGGCCGGAAATCACCAGCAGATGCACCGTGCCGGTGGCCTGCAGCACCCGCCAATCCTGGGGCGCCAGCCCGGAGCCGTCGCCCAGCACCAGGGCCGTCACCGCCGCTTCACGGCCCTGGGCATCCACGGCCAGCAGGCGCTGGCGAACGCTGTCGCGCCAGGCATTGCGCGGCGGGGCCAGGCGCACGCCGTCCTTTACCGAGCCGGTGGCGCCAATGCGCTGGGCCAGCAACCAGGCTTCGCGGTCAAACCCATGAAAATTGAGTAGCCCGGAGGGCCGCTTGAGCGTGACCGCCAGGCGCCAGCGCTCACCGCTGTGCACGGGCGGCCCGCCGTGCCAGGACACCTGGATACGCTTGGGCAAGCGAGCATTACGCGATCGACTGTCGGCCAGTTCAAAACGCACACCGCTACCCGTCTGCTGCGGCAACCCGACGACACGCCCCTCCAGCCAGCGCGTCTGCCCATCCAGTGCCGGCCGCAACCGGTCATCCAGCGCCCACTGCGCGCTCAGGCACGCCCAACTCAAGCCCAGCAGAAAGAACGCCAGCCAATAGATGCGAAACGGCAACAGCATCAACGCCACCACCGGCATGGCCAGCAGCCAGCCGACAGGTGGCAATGCTGGCAAATAGCGCAACGCCAGCAGCCCCAATGCAAACGCGAACATCCCTGCTCTCATGGATCATCCCTTTCAAGTGATCCACTCAGTCTTAGCCGGACGCCAGGCACGGCCTATGATGTTTTGTCACAAAGTCTGAATTTTCTGTTTATAGAATGCGGGCATACTTGCCCCTCGAACTGACCTGGACCCCTTATGCCCCGGCGCTTATTCAAACGCTACATGCCCGACCCGACCAGTATCAGGGAACACAAGTCCTTACGATTCCTCGGCACCCTGCTGCACGACCCAAACCTCTGGCACCTGAACCGGCACTCGGTGGCGCGGGCCATGGCCGTGGGTCTGTTCGCGGCGTTTATCCCGATCCCCTTGCAGATGCTGTTGGCGGCCGTGCTGGCCATCGTGGTGCGCGGCAATATGCCCATTGCCGTCAGCCTGGTGTGGCTGACCAACCCGATCACCATGCCGGTGGTGTTTTTCTGCACGTACCTGACCGGCGCCTGGCTGATGAATGTGCCGCCGCGCAGCCTGCCGGATGACCTCACCTGGGAGTGGATCAGTGGCCAGCTGAGTACCTTGTGGCAGCCGTTCCTGCTGGGTTCAGTAGTGCTGGGCCTGGTGTTGGGCGCCCTGGCCTATTGCCTGACCATGCTGTACTGGCGCTGGTGGGTGGCCCACCAATGGAAGAAACGCAAGCAACGGCGCGCTTGAGGCCTAGCGCGCCCGCAAACGCAGGTGTATGCGCAGGCCAAGCCCGGTGTTTTGCGCCCACAGGCTACCCTCCTGGCGTTGCACGGCATTGCGCGCGATGCTCAAGCCGAGGCCAAAGCCGCCGTCGCCGGGGCGCGAGCCGTCCAGGCGGGTGAACGGCGCAAAGATCCGCTCCAGGTCCTGTTCAGCGATGCCGCCCCCCTGATCCTCCAGCCACAGGTGCCAGTAATCGCCCTCACGCCGCCCGTCCAGGCTGACCACACCTTCGGCGGGAGAATGGCGGATGGCATTGCGCACAATGTTTTCCAGGGCCTGGGCCAACGCGTTCAAGTTGCCGCGTACCCAGCAATCAGCCTCCAACAGGCACGGCAGGCGCGATGCCGGCCAATCGCTTTCGAAACACGCGTTCTCCCGCAACATGTCCCACAATGCCTGCAACTGGATGTCTTCCTGGGGCAGCGGCGCGCGTTCGGTGTCCAGCCAGGCGAGTTGCAGGCTGTCTTCCACCAGACGTTGCATGGCGTCGATCTCGCGGCCCAGGCGTTCACGCAGTTGCGCCAGGTCCTGCTCACTGTCACAGGCCACCCGCAAGCGGCTCAAAGGGGTGCGCAACTCGTGGGACATGTCCCGTAGCAACTGCTGCTGCAACACCACCGTGCCTTGCAGGCGCTCGGACATATGATCAAAAGCCCGCCCCAGCTCGCCCAACTCATCCTGGCGGCTGATCGCCGCGTGGGACAGCCGCGTATTCAACTGATCGGCACGCCAGGCGTTGGCCTGCTCGCGCAGTTGATTGAGGGGCATGATCAACAAACGATACAGGCCAATGCACAGCAACAAGGTAAAGAGGCCCGGAATCACGCCGTTGGTCACCACCCGCCAGAACAACTGATAGCGCCCCGGCATGAAGCGTTGGGGCAACTCGATCACCAGGGAGCCCGCCGACGGGTCCACTGGAAAGGGGATTTTCAACCACGGCAAACCCTGCACGTGCCGGCTGACGGGCCAGTCGAGCCCGCGCAGGGAGGTGAGGCGCTGGCTTTCCTTGTCGGTCAGCGGGTAGCTGCTCAGCGATTGCAGGTCATTGCCAATCACGCCGATCCAGGTGCGTTCGCGCTTGCCCATCGCTTGCAGCCAGGCGTCGACGCCGGCGTGGCCGCCGCGATTCCAGGCCTGCTCGGCACTCACGGCGTAACCACTCAAGGTGATCCGCGCTTCGTCGGAGAGGTACTGGTTTTTCTGCTCCATGTACCGGCCCCAGGACCAACTGAGCCAGATCATCAGCAAGCAGAAGGCAATCAACAGGCACGCCAGCTTCCAGAATAACGAGTGCTTGCCCGGCAGCCGCGTCAAAGGGCGCTCAAAGAACCTCATCAGCACCGCTCAACACGTAGCCCTTGCCCCACACCGTGCGCACTTCACGTTCGCTGTAGCCGATGGCCTTGAGCTTGCGGCGGATCTGGCTGATGTGCATGTCCAGGCTGCGGTCGTGGGGCGCATAACCGCGCTGCAACACATGCTGATAAAGGAAGGCTTTGCTGAGCACTTCTTCGCCATTGCGATGCAGGGTTTCCAGCAAGCGGTATTCGCTGCGGGTCAGCCCGGCCCATTGTTCCTGGTAGAACACATCACACAGTTCATCGTCAAAACGCAGGGGGCGCAGGTCGTCGCGCAACGGTGCAAGGCTCGGCAACGGGCGCCTGTCGAGGGCGACGCGGCGCAGGATGGCTTCTATGCGCACGCGCAATTCGATCATGCTGAACGGCTTGGGCAGATAGTCGTCGGCACCCAGGCGAAAACCGCTGATACGGTCGGCTTCGGCCCCCAGGGCCGACATCAGGATGACCGGGATCGAATGGCTCTGGCGCAAATGCGTGAGGATCGACAAGCCATCCATCCCCGGCAGCAAGATATCCATCAACACCACGTCGAATGCCTGGTCGCGGGCCATCTGCAGGCCTTGCTGGCCGTTCTGGCACCAGGTGACCTGGAAGCCGCAACGCCCCAGATGCTCGTGGACATAGGCGCCGAGCACAGGGTCATCTTCGATGGTCAGGATACTGGGTAGGCCAACTACTGCGGGATTCATTAGCGTCTGCAAGTCATTCTCAATGACTGATTATTCAAGATTAACCCGCCACAGGCAATCGCCATCCGGCCGCCAATTGCCCGAAGATTGCCGCCTGTCATTAATTTGCAAGATTCCACCGCGCGCAAATGGCTACACTGCGCAGTGTGGCGCGGCCCGGATGCTTGCGCGGTTCATTGATAACAGTGTGGTAGCAGGAGAGTGGCGTGCTTAGAAGAATGGGGATAAAAGGCCGCGTACTGTTGCTGACCTTATTGCCGACCAGCCTGATGGCCCTGGTGTTGGGGGGCTACTTCACCTGGATGCAACTGTCGGAATTGCAGAGCCAATTGCTGCAACGCGGCGAAATGATCGCCGAGCAACTGGCACCGCTGGTGGCACCGGCCTTGAGCGCGAAGAACGCCGACCTGCTGGAGCGCATCGCCACCCAGTCCCTGGAGCAGCCGGACGTGCGCGCCGTGTCGTTCCTCGGCCCTGACCGCACGCCCCTGGCCCATGCCGGCCCGACCATGCTCAACCAGCCTCCCGCCGGCAACAGCTCCCATCTGCTGCAACGCACCGGCAACGATGCCACCCGCTACCTGCTGCCGGTGTTTGGCCGTCATCGCAACCTCGCGGGCGAGTTGATCCCCGACGAAGCCGACCGCCTGCTGGGCTGGGTCGAAGTTGAACTGTCCCACAACGGCATGTTGCTGCGCGGCTATCGCAGCCTGTTTGCCAGCCTGCTGCTGATCGCCATCGGCCTGATCGGCACGGCCACCCTGGCGCTGCGCATCAGTCGCACGATCAATTCGCCGATTGGCCAGATCAAGCAAGCCGTGGCCCAGCTCAAGGACGGCAACCTGGAAACCCGCTTGCCGCCGCTGGGCAGCCAGGAGTTGGACCAACTCGCCTCGGGCATCAACCGCATGGCCGAAACCCTGCAAAACGCCCAGGAAGAGTTGCAGCACAGCATCGACCAGGCCACCGAAGACGTGCGCCAGAACCTGGAAACCATCGAGATCCAGAACATCGAGCTGGACCTGGCGCGCAAGGAAGCCCTTGAGGCCAGCCGCATCAAGTCGGAGTTCCTGGCCAATATGAGCCATGAAATCCGCACCCCGCTCAACGGCATCCTCGGCTTTACCCATCTGCTGCAAAAAAGCGAGCTGTCGCCGCGCCAGCTGGATTACCTGAGCACCATCGAAAAATCCGCCGACAACCTGCTGGGCATCATCAACGAGATCCTCGATTTTTCGAAGATCGAGGCCGGCAAGCTGGTCCTCGACAGCGTGCCCTTCAACCTGCGCGACCTGCTGCAAGACACCCTGACCATCCTCGCCCCTGCCGCCCACGCCAAGCAGTTGGAGCTGGTCAGCCTTGTCTACCGCGACACCCCGCTGGCACTGGTGGGTGACCCGCTGCGCCTCAAGCAGATCCTGACCAACCTGATCAGCAACGCGATCAAGTTCACCCGCGAAGGCACCATCGTCGCCCGCGCGATGATCGAGGACGAGCAGGAAGACAGCGTGCAGTTGCGCATCAGCGTGCAGGACACGGGCATCGGCCTGTCCAGCCAGGATGTGCGCGCGCTGTTCCAGGCGTTCAGCCAAGCCGACAACTCACTGTCGCGCCAGCCTGGCGGCACCGGCCTGGGCCTGGTGATTTCCAAGCGTCTTATCGAACAGATGGGCGGCGAGATCGGCGTCGACAGCACGCCAGGCGAAGGCTCGGAATTCTGGATCAGCCTGAACCTGCCCAAGACCCGCGATGACCTTGACGACCTGCCCTCTGCGCCGCTGCTGGGGCGACGCGTGGCCGTGCTGGAGAACCACGAACTGGCGCGCCAGGCCCTGCAACATCAGTTGGAAGACTGCGGCCTGGAAGTCACCCCGTTCAACAGCCTGGAAAGCCTGACCAATGGCATTACCAGCGCGCACCAGACCGAACAGGCCATCGACCTGGCGGTGCTCGGCATCACCGCCAACGACATTCCCCCTGAACGCCTCAACCAGCACCTGTGGGACCTCGAACACCTGGGCTGCAAAGTGATGGTCCTGTGCCCGACCACCGAACAGATGCTGTTCACCCAATCGGTGCCCAACCCCAACAGCCAGTTGCAGGCCAAGCCGGCCTGCACGCGCAAGCTGCGCCGCGCCCTGGCCGACCTGATCAGCCCGCGCCCCTCGCGCAGCGAGCCCGGCGAGCCATTGTCCAGCCGTGCGCCACGGGTGCTGTGCGTGGACGACAACCCGGCCAACCTGCTGCTGGTGCAAACCCTGCTGGAAGACATGGGGGCCAAGGTGCAGGCGGTCGAAAGTGGTTTTGCCGCCATTGATGCGGTCAAGCAGGAAACCTTCGACTTGGTGTTGATGGACGTGCAAATGCCTGGCATGGACGGTCGCCAGAGCACCGAAGCGATCCGCCAGTGGGAAAGCGAACGCCACGGCACGCCATTGCCGGTGGTCGCCCTCACCGCCCACGCCATGGCCAACGAAAAACGCGCGCTGTTGCAAAGCGGCATGGATGACTACCTGACCAAGCCCATCAGCGAGCGGCAACTGGCCCAGGTGGTACTCAAATGGACCGGCCTGGCCCTGCGCAACCAGGCGCCGGAGCGCGCCACCGACGGCCTGGCCCCGGCCGTGCGCCTGCTGGTGCTGGACCACGAAGAAGGCCTGCGCCTGGCCGCCGGCAAGACCGACCTGGCCGCCGACATGCTGGCCATGTTGCTGGCCTCGCTGGAAGCCGACCGCCTGGCCATCACCCTCGCCCGCGAAGCCAATGACCACCACGCCCTGATCGAACGCGTCCACCGCCTGCACGGTGCCACCCGCTATTGTGGTGTGCCGCAACTGCGCGCCGCCTGCCAGCGCGCGGAAACCCTGCTCAAGCAGGACGATGCCAAAGCCATGAGTGCACTGGACGAGCTGGACATGGCCATTGCGCGACTGGCCAGTGAGGCGCGGGTTAGCGCCTGATGCACAAAGTCTTAGCGAACGGGCTTTTGTGGGAGCGGGCTTGCCCGCGATAGCAGTCTGTCAGTCATCGATGTGTTGACTGAACCACCGCTATCGCGGGCAAGCCCGCTCCCACAAGGGTTATGTATTTTCAACGGGTTAATCGCAGGGAGCATTTTCTATGCGCGTCATACTTTTCAGCAGCCAAACCTACGACCGCGACAGTTTCCTCGGCGAGCCTTTACCGCCCGGCCTGGAGCTGCAATTCCAACCCGCGCGCCTCAACCTCGACACCGTGGCCCTGGCCGAACACCACGACGTGGTCTGCCCGTTTATCAACGACGACCTCGGCGCCCCGGTGCTGGAGCACCTGGCCAAAGGCGGCACGCGCCTGATCGCCCTTCGCTCCGCCGGTTATAACCACGTCGACCTGGCCGCCGCCAAGCGCCTGGGCCTGACCATCGTGCGCGTCCCCGCCTATTCGCCGCACGCCGTGGCCGAGCATGCGGTGGCGCTGATTCTCGCGCTCAACCGCCGCCTGCACCGCGCCTACAACCGCACCCGCGATGGTGATTTCAGCCTGCACGGCCTCACCGGCTTCGACCTGGTGGGCAAGACCGTCGGCGTGGTCGGCACCGGGCAGATCGGCGCCACATTCGCCAAGATCATGGCCGGTTTCGGCTGCCAGTTGCTCGCCTATGACCCGTTCCCCAACCCGCAGGTGCTGGCCCTCGGCGCGCGCTACGTGAGCCTGCCCGAGCTGCTGGCGCAAGCGCAGATCATCAGCCTGCACTGCCCGCTCACCGCCGACAGCAAACACCTGATCAACGCCGGCTCCCTGGCCCATATGCAACCCGGCGCGATGCTGATCAACACCGGGCGTGGCGGCCTGGTGGATACGCCGGCGCTGATCGAGGCGCTCAAGGACGGCCAACTCGGCTACCTGGGGCTGGATGTGTACGAAGAAGAAGCCCAATTGTTCTTCGAAGACCGCTCCGACCTGCCCCTGCAAGACGACGTGCTCGCACGCCTGTTGACCTTCCCCAACGTGATCATCACCGCGCACCAGGCGTTTTTGACCCGCGAAGCCCTGGGTGCAATCGCCGGCACCACCCTGGCCAACATCGCCGCCTGGGCCGAAGGCCGCACACAAAACCTGGTCGAGGGATGATCAGCGGTCACATACCAGGCCCATGATGGGCCGGCACCCGTGATAGGATGCCGCGCCTATTTGGAGGATCCATGGCCGAACACGATTTCCGCTTCAGCTTGCTGAGCCCGCAACACACCCTGATCGAATGCCGCGCCCTGGTGCCGGGCCGTTACCAGGTCACCGGCAACGGTGGCGCGATCAAGCACGGCGACGTGCTGATCGTCACCCTGCGCGGCAGCAAAACCCTGTCGATGCGCCTGACCGTCGAAGGCGACGCGCGCTATTCCATCCGCCCGGCGGGCCAATGGGTCGCCATGGCCCAGGGGCCGAAATTCGGCGAGTTGGAGATTCACACCTGGAAGGTCAACTGCGACAGCTGCGACAGCGTGCTGGAGTTTGAATTCGCCGTCGAAACCAAGCTGAGCAAAGAGCCGCTGCAACCGGCCGCCAACGCGCGCATCAAGGAGTTGGGCTGGGCCAGCGAAGGCGCCAAGCACCGCTGCCCGAAATGCCAGCAGGCCGCGCAATGAAAGGCCTGCTTCTGCTCGCCGCCGCTGGTGCGGCCCTGACGGGTTGTGCCGGGGATGCGGTCAAGCTCAAGCAGGATCACAGCTACGTGGTGGAATGGATCGGTGAACGGCCGCTGATGGATTACGCGCACCTGACCGTCACCTTGGGTGCGGACGGTCGCGCCTACGGCAACGGCGGCTGCAACCACTGGTTTGCGCCGTACACCGTCGACGGCGAAAAGCTCAGCTTCGGCCAGATCGGCAGCACCCGCAAACTCTGCGCCGAGGCCTTGATGGAGCAGGAACACCGCTTCTTCCAGGCCCTGCAAGGCGTGCAGCGCTGGGATATATCGCCGATCGAGCAGACACGTTTCTGGCCGGCCGAGGGCAAGCCGATTCGCCTGTGGCTTGAAGAAGGCTAACCCAGCCTAAATGTGGGCTGGCTTTTCTGTGGGAGCTGGCTTGCCTGCGATGGCATCGCTGCGGTGTACCTGATACACCGCGCCGCCTGCATCGCAGGCAAGCCAGCTCCCACACAAGCCAGACCTCACCTGATTCCAGCTGTTTATCCGCGCAGGGCCTTCAGTTTTGCAATCACGCCTTCCGCCGTCTGCTCACCCATCATTTGCTCACGCACCTTGCCCTTGTCATCAATGATGTAGGTCACCGGCAACGCTTCACTGCGCGGAATATCAAAAATCCCCTCCGGGTTCTGCGCCAGCACGGTGAACTTGATCCCCAGCTTCTCGCTGGCGGTCTTCAGCTCCTCGCCCTGTACATTGTCGAAGTTAACCCCGAACACCCCGACGTTCTGCCCTTTCAACTGGTCCGCCAAAGCGTTCAGCTCGGGAATTTCCGTGCGGCACGGGCCACACCATTCGGCCCAGTAATTGACCACCACCCATTGTTTGTCCAAGCGCTCGGCCGCGACTTTCTGGCCGTATTGGTCAACGCCGTAATCGTTGCCGCAGCCGCTGAGCAGCAGGGTTGTGATGATCGCCAATGCACCGATCAGTCGATTTGTCATGGGGTAATCCTTCGCAAAAATGAACGTTGGCTGCGACCTATCGCCTCTTACGGTTTAAGGACGGGACGCCGCGCGGGTAGAATACCCGCCACCTTACGCAAGATGCGACCCGCACATGACCGATCTGACGCTTTATCACAACCCGCGCTGCTCGAAATCCCGCGGTGCGCTGGAACTGCTCGAAGCCCGCGGCCTCACCCCAACCGTGGTGCGCTACCTGGAAACGCCGCTGGACGCCGCACAGTTAAAGGCCTTGCTCGCCAAGCTGAGCCTCACCGCGCGCCAACTGCTGCGCACCGGTGAAGACGAATACAAGGCCCTCAACCTCGCCGACGCCAGCCTCAGCGAAGCGCAACTGATCGCCGCGATCGCCGCGCACCCCAAGTTGATGGAACGCCCGATCCTCGAAACCGCCGACAAGGCCATCATTGGCCGTCCGCCAGAAAACGTGCTGGAGATCCTGCCGTGACGATGCCGTATGTGCTGGTGTTGTATTACAGCCGCCATGGCTCGGTCAGCGAAATGGCCCGGCAGATTGCCCGGGGCATCGAGCAAGGCGGCATGGAAGCGCGCCTGCGCACCGTGCCGGCGATCTCCACCGAGTGCGAAGCCGTGGCGCCGAGCATCCCCGACGAAGGCGCGCTATATGCCAGCCTCGATGATCTGAAGCACTGCTCGGGCCTGGCCTTGGGCAGCCCGACGCGCTTCGGCAACATGGCCGCGCCGCTCAAGTACTTTATCGACGGCACCAGCAACCTGTGGCTGACCGGCGCCCTCGTCGGCAAGCCGGCCGGGGTGTTCACCTCCACCGCCAGCCTGCACGGCGGCCAGGAAACCACGCTGATGTCGATGCTCCTGCCGTTGTTGCACCACGGCATGCTGATCACCGGCTTGCCCTACAGCGAACAGGCGCTGCTCGACACCCAAGGCGGCGGCACGCCCTACGGCGCCAGCCACCACGCCGGCCCGGACGGCAAGCGCCTGCTCGATCAACATGAAATCGCCCTGTGCCGCGCCCTCGGCCTGCGCCTGGCGAACACCGCGACGCTGCTGGAGGCCGGTCGTGGCCAAGAAGCCTAAAGTCCTGCCGCCCCAGGCGTGGCTGGAACCACGGGTCAAGGTCGCACGGGCATTGAGCCTGCTGGCGTTCTTTGGCCTGGTGGGTTTGCTGTGCGGGTATTACCTGTTCGTCGCCGACCTGCACGGCGCACGACCGTGGGTGATCCTGCTGATCGAACTGGTGCCGCTGCTGTTGCTCGCGCCGGGGATGCTGCTGGGCAGCGCGCGCGGGCATTCGTGGATGTGCTTTGCGGTGAACCTGTACTTCATCAAGGGCGCGCTGGCGGCGTATGACCCGAATCGGCAGTGGTTCGGGGTGTTGGAGATGGTGGCGAGCCTGGCGGTGTTTTGTACGGCGTTGTTGTATGTGCGGTGGCGGCATCAGTTGAATCGGCGATTGGCTGTAGAACCTGTGTCGGCCTGAAGCTCGCTATCGCAGGCAAGCCAGCTCCCACATTTGATTGCATTTCAACTGAAGGAACGCGGTCGAATGTGGGAGCTGGCTTGCCTGCGATGGCATCACCTAAATCTCAATGGTTCACCGTGTAAGCCAGCATCATCGACAACTGACACATCGGCCGCCCACTCTCGGCATGCCACTGATTGAACGCCCCCTGCACCGTCGCCAGGTCCCGCAGGCTGGTCGGCGCCTTGTCGACGATCTTCTGCGCGTTCAGCGCCGCCACCACGTCATAACTGGGCACAAACGTATCCTTGCCGACCATGCGCAAGAAGCGCGGCGCCGACAAGCCGCCCAACTGGTGGCCGTGCTTGCTCAGGTACTTCCACAGCCCAACGATGTCGGTCACCGGCCAGTCGGCGATAAACGCGCCGAAGCTGCCGTGTTCCTGCGCGATATCCAGGATCATCTGCGCATTGCGCGGCACACTCTTGAGCTTGCCCAGGTGGCGGATGATGCTGGTGTCCTGCATCAGCCGCTCCAGGTGCTCGGCACCCATCAACACGACTTTTTCCGGGTCGAAGCCGAAGAAGACTTTCTCGAACGCAGGCCACTTGGCGTCCACCACACTGTGCTTCAAGCCCGCGCGAAACACCCGCAGGGCCAGGGTCGACAGGTAACGGTCATCGCTGATCTTGCGCAATTGCGCCGGGGTGTTGGGCACCGGCAGATGGGCTTCCAACTCGGCGACCGAACCGAAACGGTTCAGACAGTATTCGTGCAGCCACTTGTAATCGCGCATGCCCTCTCCTGGGGTTTGAATTGAAAACGGCGCCCGCGAGCGCCGTGTGTCAGAGCGTGGAAGTCGCCTAGAGGTTCACTACGTTGACGAAGCGCGAGGCAGCGGTTTCGTCAATCTTGAGGCTGGTGAAGTCGAACAGGTTGCGGTCGGCCAATTGCGACGGCTGCACGTTCTGCAGGCTGCGGAAGATACTCTCGGTGCGGCCCGGGGTCTTGCGCTCCCAGTCCAGCAGCATCTCCTTGACCACCTGGCGCTGCAGGTTTTCCTGGGAGCCACACAGGTTGCACGGGATGATCGGGAATTGCTTGAAGTCGGAGTAGGCCTGGATGTCCTTCTCGTTGCAATACGCCAGCGGGCGGATCACCACGTTGCGTCCGTCATCGGCGCGCAGCTTGGGCGGCATGGCCTTGAGCGAGCCGTTGAAGAACATATTGAGGAAGAAGGTCTCGACGATGTCGTCGCGGTGATGACCCAGGGCCATCTTGGTTGCGCCGATTTCATCGGCAAAGGTGTAGAGCGTGCCACGGCGCAGGCGCGAGCACAGCGAGCAGGTGGTCTTGCCTTCCGGGATCAGTTCCTTGACCACCGAATAGGTGTCTTTCTCGACGATATGGTACTCGACGCCCAGCTCTTTGAGGTAGGCCGGCAGCACGTGCTCGGGGAAGCCCGGTTGTTTCTGGTCCATGTTGACGGCGACGATCTGGAACGTGATCGGCGCAACCTTTTGCAGGTGCAGCAGCACGTCGAGCAGGGTGTAGCTGTCTTTGCCGCCGGAGAGGCAGACCATGACCTTGTCGCCGTCCTCAATCATATTGAAATCAGCGACCGCTTCACCGGCCAGGCGACGCAGGCGTTTTTGCAGTTTGTTCTGGTTGACCGTAAGAGTGCCCATGGCGCTTGGATCCGCAAAAGGTGTGTGACGAAAAGCGCGGTATTTTACGCAAAAATACTTCAATGGGCGACGCCGTTCCAATGTGGGAGCTGGCTTGCCTGCGATGGCGGTCTATCAGTAGCCAATGTGCTGGCTGACCCACCGCTATCGCAGGCAAGCCAGCTCCCACATTGACCGTGGCACTACTGACAGACCTCACCGCGATTAGGAGCAACGTTTACAGCGCAATTTGCTCTAAAGGCCCTACAGTTATTCCGGTCATCCCTTCCTATACTGCGACTTGAGGTCGCACAGATATCCGGGACCTTTCAGGCCAATTGGCCCGTGGGCGCTCCGATGGGGGGCGATGGTAATAACGACAGGAGTGACTGGCATGATCCATCACGTCGTGGGGCTATTTACCCATCCCGACCAGGAATGGCGGGAAATCCGTGGCGATAAAGAAGAAAGCATCGGCCACATGTACCTCACTCATACGCTGATTCTTGCGGCGATCCCCGCCGTATCAGCCTTTATTGGCACCACCCAGGTCGGCTGGGTCATCGGCAACCGCGCGCCGGTCATGCTGACCCAGGAAAGCGCACTGTGGATGACCCTGATGTCCTACGCCGCCATGCTCGGCGGCGTGGCGGTGATGGGCGCGTTCATTCACTGGATGGCCCGTACCTACGACGCCAACCCCAGCATGCCGCGCTGTGTGGCATTCGCGACCTACACGGCGACACCACTGTTTATCGGCGGGCTGGCGGCGCTGTATCCACATATGTGGCTGGGCATGGTCGTGGGCACGGCGGCGATTTGCTACACGGTGTATCTACTGTATGTGGGGCTGCCGACCTTCATGAGCATCGACCCGGACGAGGGTTTCCTGTTTTCCAGTTCGGTGCTGGCCGTAGGGCTGGTCGTGCTGGTGGCAATCATGGCGTTTACCGTGATTGTCTGGGGCTTGGGTGTAGGGCCGATCTACACCAGTTGAGCGCGTTCAAACCATGGGCAAGGCCACCGCAAGGTGGCTTTGTGCGTTATGTGCGACCATTCGGCGCCTGACAGATTCGGAAACACTCGCCTTTGCGGCATACTGGGCGTCTCTGGAGATAGGTACAGCATGCCCGAGCAGCTCAACACCCGCGTCGAAGATTGTTTCCAACAAGCCGAATCCTTTTTCAAACGAAGCTTCAAACGCCCCCAGGTCAGCCTCAAGCTGCGGGGCCAGAAGGCCGGTGTCGCGCATTTGCACGAGAACCTGCTGCGCTTCAACCCCCAGTTGTACCGCGAAAACAGCCAGCACTTCCTGAAACAGACCGTGGCCCATGAAGTGGCGCATTTGATTGCCCACCAACTGTTTGGCGAGCGCATCCAACCCCATGGCGAGGAATGGCAGCTGATCATGCGCGGGGTGTACGAACTGCCGCCGGACCGTTGCCATACCTATGCGGTGAAGCGGCGCCAGGTGATGCGGTATATCTACCGCTGCCCGTGTGCGGACAGCGATTTCCCGTTTTCGGCGCAGCGCCATGGGTTGGTGGCGCAGGGGCGGCGGTATTTGTGTCGGCGGTGTCGGCAGACCTTGGTGTTCACTGGGGAGACTCGGGTGGAGTGAGGGCCTCATCGCAGGCAAGCCAGCTCCCACATGGGATCGGTGATCAACGTGACAACGCGGTCAAATGTGGGAGCGGGCTTGCCCGCGAAGGCGCCGGATCAGTCAACCAATAACCTTGGCCTGCCGCAAATCCTCAATCCGCTGAGCACTGAACCCCAACTCCGCCAACACCTCATCACTGTGCGCCCCCACCCCCACCCCAATATGCCGAGGCGCCGGCAAACCCTGCGAAAACTTCAACGGACACGCCAGTTGCGCCTGGCTCGAACCATCACCCCGTGGCACCTGGCTGACCAACTCCCGCGCCTTCAACTGGGGATGCTCAACCGCCTCACTCACACTCAGCACGGGTTCGACGCAGGCATCCACTTCGGCAAACAATGCACACAATTCATCAAAACTACGCTTCTCAAACTCGACTTGCAGCGCAGGCTTGAGCTGGGGCGACAGGCCCAGCGCCGCCAACTCCGGGCGCCCCAATGCCGTGCAGAGCTGTTGCATAAACGCGGGTTCAAGACTGCCCACCGACATCCAGCGCCCGTCCCGGGTGCGGTAATAGTCGTAAAAACTGCCACCGTTGAGCACATGATTCTCCCATTCCGGCTCCACCCCGCACGCCAGATACCCCGCCGCAGCCATGGCATTCAGGCTGAATGAGCAATCGGTCATGCTCACGTCCAGGTATTGCCCCACCCCGCTCTGCTGCCGCGCAATCACCGCCGCCAGCAACCCGACGACGGCGTGCAGCGAGCCCCCGGCCACATCCGCCAATTGCACGCCCAACGGCAACGGCCCGCTGTCCTGGCGACCGGTGTAGCTGGCCACGCCGGCCAATGCCAGGTAATTGATGTCGTGCCCGGCGCGGTCCTTGTAGGGGCCGGTCTGGCCGTAGCCGGTGATCGACACATAAATCAGCCGGGGATTGATCGCCTTCAGCGCCTCATAGCCCAAACCCAGCCGCTCCATCACCCCAGGGCGAAACTGCTCAAGCACAATGTCGTGCTCCTTGACCAACGCGCGCACGATCTCCAACGCCTCGGCCTGCTTGAGGTCCAGCGCCAGGCTGCGTTTATTGCGATTGAGGTAGGCATGGCTCGCTGATGTGCCCCGGTCATGGGGCGGCAACACCCGCAGCAGGTCCATGCGCGTGGGCGATTCGATGCGCAAGACCTCGGCGCCCATGTCTGCGAGCATCAAGGATGCAAACGGGCCAGGCAGCAAGGTGGAGAAATCCAGCACTTTGAGGGACGCCAAGGGACCTGACATGGGCACTCCGATTCCATTTCGATTGCCCACAGACTAGGCAGCCTTGGTCCTACGGGCAATCGTCAGAACGATCAGCAACAGTGACCGTTTTGATCACGGCGGGCTTTTTCCTGGCGGCGGCTTTATCATTGGCCGACGTTTGCTTGCAGAGTGTTCCATGAAGTTTGCGATTGCAGTGTTTTCCGCCGCCCACGCGCCCTCCTCGCGCCGCGCCCTGCTGTTCGCCCAGGCGGCGCTGGCCGGCGGGCACGAGATTGTGCGGCTGTTTTTCTATCAGGATGGCGTGTACAGCGCGTCCAACAACATCGTCGCGCCCCAGGACGAGCAAGACATCGCGCGCCAATGGCGTGAGTTTGTCAGCCTGCACCAGCTCGATGGCGTGGTGTGCATCGCCGCCGCCTTGCGTCGTGGCGTGCTCAACCAGGAAGAAGCCACGCGTTATCAGCGCAGCGCCGTGAATATTGAAGCCCCTTGGGCGTTGTCGGGCCTGGGGCAGTTGCACGATGCCGCCCAGGCCGCCGACCGCCTGATCTGTTTTGGAGGGCCGTGACATGTCCAAATCCCTATTGGTGATCAGCCGCCAGGCGCCGTGGTCCGGCCCCGGTGCGCGGGAAGCCCTGGATATCGTGTTGGCCGGTGGTGCCTTTGATTTGCCGATTGGCTTGCTGTTCATGGATGACGGCGTGTTTCAGCTGGCCCCGCACCAGAACGCCAAGGCCGTGCAACAAAAGGACCTGAGCGCCAACCTGCAGGCATTGGGGCTGTTCGGCATCGACGATGTCTTTGTCTGCCGCCACAGCATGGCCGTGCGTGGCTTGACGCCGCCCACCGAGGCGCAACCGTTGAGCAACGACGCGATTTCCCAATTGATTGACCGTTACGACCAGGTGATTACCCTCTGATGTCGACTTTACATGTGGTGTCTCACTCGCCGTTTTCCGACAGCCGCCTCGACAGTTGCCTACGCATCTGCGGCGCCGAGGACGCGATCCTGCTGTGCGGCGACGGCGCCTACGGGCTGCACGCCCCGGCCCTGCACACTAAGGGCGTAAAGGTGTTTGTGCTGGCCGAAGACATGCAAGCACGCAACCTGCCCTTACCGGACTGGGCCGACAGCGTGGACTATCCCGGCTTCGTGCAACTGTCCCTCGATTACGACAAGGTCAACAGCTGGTTATGAATACCCTGACCGTAGGCGCGCGCACCCTGGAGCTGGACAAGGACGGCTACCTCGTCGACTTGAATGACTGGTCCGTCGACGTCGCCAACGCCCTGGCCGCCGCCGAAGACCTGGAGCTGACGCCGGACCACTGGCAGATCCTCGACCTGCTGCGCGGCTTCTACGCCGAATTCCAGCTGTCCCCGGCCACGCGCCCGCTGATCAAATACACCGCGTTGAAGCTCGGCCCGGAAAAGGGCAACAGCCTGCACCTCAACAAACTGTTCAACGGCACTCCCGCCAAACTCGCCGCCAAGCTGGCGGGCCTGCCCAGGCCGACGAATTGCTTATGACCGACTTTGCTCCCCTGACCCTAGAAACCCCGGCCGAACACCCGTTTGCACCGTTCGTGCGCATCCTCGGCAAGGGCAAGCGCGGCGCGCGCAACCTCACCCGTGAGGAAGCCCGTGAAGCCATGGGCATGCTGCTCGACGAAAAGGTCGAAGACACCCAGCTCGGCGCGTTCCTGATGCTGCTGCGCCACAAGGAAGAAAGCCCGGAAGAACTGGCCGGTTTTACCGAAGCCGTGCGCGACCGCCTCAACGCTCCAGCGCTGAATGTGGACGTGGACTGGCCGACCTACGCCGGCAAGAAACGCCACCTGCCGTGGTACCTGCTGGCGGCCAAGTGCCTGGCGCAAAACGGCGTGCGCATCCTGATGCACGGCGGCGGCGCACACACCGCAGGCCGGTTGTATACCGAGCAGTTGCTGGAAGGCTTGCAGATCCCGCTGTGCCGCAACTGGCAGCAGGTCGAAAGCGCTTATGAACAGGGTAACCTCGCGTTTATCCCGCTGGGTGACTGGGCGCCGCAACTACAACGCATGATCGACCTGCGCAACACCCTGGGCCTGCGTTCGCCGATCCACTCCCTGGCGCGCCTGCTCAACCCGCTGCATGCCCGCCTAGGCCTGCAAAGCATTTTCCATCCCGGCTACCAGGGTGTGCACCGCGATGCCAGCGGCCTGCTCGGCGACAATGTGATTGTGGTCAAGGGTGACGGCGGCGAGATCGAGATCAACCCCGACAGCGCCAGCCACTTGTATGGCACCACCGGCGGCGAAAGCTGGGACGAAGAGTGGCCTGCCCTCTCCGCCCAGCGCCACGTCAAGCCGGCCAGCCTTGAGCCCGAGCACTTGAAGGCGTTGTGGCGCGGTGATGTCGAGGACAGCTACCCGCAACTGGCGCTGATTGCCACCATGGCCCTGGCCTTGCGCGGCCTCGGCCACCCACGGGAACAGGCGTTTGCCCTGGCCCAGCAATACTGGGACGCGCGGGATAAATCGATTTAATCGATCATTCACCCGCAGTCTTTGCGCTTTTAAATCGAACCCATCCCTTTAGACTGGTCTCCAACGCTTATTAGCTGAGGAGCCAGTCATGGGTTTGCTGATCGAAGGACACTGGAAAGACCAGTGGTACGAAAGTAGCGCGGACGGCGCATTCCAGCGCGAACAAGCGCAACGCCGCCACTGGGTGACCGCCGACGGCACGCCCGGCCCAAGCGGCGAAGGCGGCTTCCAGGCCGAAGCCGGCCGCTACCACCTGTATGTGTCCCTCGCCTGTCCCTGGGCTCACCGCACGCTGATCATGCGCAAGCTCAAGGGCCTGGAAAGCCTGATCGACGTGTCCGTGGTCAGTTGGCTGATGCTGGAAAACGGCTGGACCTTCGACAAAGCCCACGGCTCCAGCGGCGACGCCCTCGACGACTTTGCCTTCATGCACCAGCGTTATACCGCTGACACCGCCGACTACACCGGCCGCGTGACAGTGCCCGTGCTGTGGGACAAAAAGCTCAAGCGCATCGTCAGCAACGAATCGGCGGAAATCATCCGTATGTTCAACAGCGCGTTTAACGGGCTGACCGGTAACACCCTGGATTTCTACCCCAAGGCCCTGCGCCCGACCATCGACGCACTGAATGAGCGTATTTACCCGGCCGTGAACAACGGCGTGTACCGCGCAGGCTTCGCCACTTCGCAGCAGGCGTACGAAGGCGCGTTTGATGATGTGTTTGCCGAGTTGGATTATCTGGAACAGCACCTGAGCGACCATCGCTACCTGGCGGGTGAATACCTGACCGAAGCGGATGTGCGTCTGTTTACTACGCTGATTCGCTTTGATGCGGTGTATTACGGGCACTTCAAATGCAATTTGCGGCGGATTGCGGATTATCCGAACCTGTCGAATTGGCTACGGGAGTTGTACCAGTGGCCGGGGGTGGCCGAGACGGTGGATTTCGGGCATATCAAGGGGCATTACTATGCGAGCCACCGCACGATCAATCCGACGGGGATTGTGCCGAAGGGGCCGGTGCAGGGGTTTGATGCTGGCCATGATCGGTTGAGGTTGAGCGGCAAAGCGGTCTGGAGCTGATCCGGGTTGTTGGCTGGCCTTGAGGGCCTCATCGCGGGCAAGCCCGCTCCCACAGTTGGAATGCGACTCCCTGTGGGAGCGGGCTTGCCCGCGATGCTTTCAGGCTTTAGACCTGGGACTGTGCGCCTTCAAACCACTTGAGCTTTTCACGCAACACCACCACTTCACCCACGATCACCAGTGTCGGCGCATGCACTTCATGCTCCGCCACCATGCGTGGCAAGTCGGCCAGGGTGCCGGTGAACACGCGCTGGTTGGACGTGGTGCCTTGCTGGATCAGCGCCGCCGGGGTATCGGCTGCGCGCCCATGCTTGATCAGCTGTTCGCAGATGATCGGCAAGCCAATCAAGCCCATGTAGAACACCAACGTCTGCGACGGCCCCACCAGGTCATGCCAGGGCAGGTCCGAGGTCCCGTCCTTCAAATGCCCGGTGATGAAACGCACCGATTGCGCATAGTCGCGGTGGGTCAGTGGGATCCCGGCGTACGCCGCGCAACCACTGGCCGCCGTGATACCCGGCACGACCTGGAACGGGATGCCATGGGCCGCCAGTTCCTCGATCTCCTCGCCACCACGACCAAAGATGAACGGATCGCCCCCCTTGAGGCGCAGCACGCGCTTGCCTTGCTTGGCCAGGTCCACCAGTTGCTGGTTGATCTGATCTTGCGGCACGGCATGGTCGGCGCGACGTTTGCCGACGTACACACGCTCGGCATCGCGACGGCACAGTTCCAGAATCGCCGGCGCAACGAGGCGGTCGTAGAGCACCACATCGGCTTGCTGCATCAGGCGCAGTGCGCGGAAGGTCAGCAGGTCCGGATCGCCGGGGCCGGCGCCCACCAGGTAAACCTCACCCGGCGCATGGGGCGCCTTGCCGTTGACTTTTTCCACCAGCAAACGCTCGGCTTCGGCGCCCTGCCCGGCCAGTTGGCGATCGGCAATCGGGCCCTGGAACACGTCTTCCCAGAACGCGCGACGTTGCTGCACATCCGGGTACAAGCCTTTGACCTGGGCGCGAAAACGCGCCGCCAACCCGGCCAACTGGCCGTAGGTGGACGGAATCCAGGTCTCCAGCTTGGCGCGGATCAGCCGAGCCAGCACTGGTGCATCGCCGCCGCTGGACACCGCAATCACCAACGGTGAACGGTCGACAATCGCCGGGAAGATCACGCTGCACAAGGCGGGCGCGTCGACCACATTGACCGGCACGCACCGACGCTTGGCATCGCTGGACACCTGCGCGTTCAGCGTTTCATCGTCGGTGGCGGCGATGATCAGGGTGCAGCCGTCGAGGTCGGCCTCCTGATAACCGCGCAAAATCAGTTCCCCGCCACTGCCCAGCACCAACTCGTTGAGCTGGTCTTCGATCTGGGGAGCAACCACCCGCAGCAACGCACCGGCGTCGGCCAGCAGCCGGGATTTGCGCAAGGCAATCTCCCCGCCACCGACGACCAACACACGACTGCCGCGCAGGTTATGAAACAGCGGCAGAAATTCCATTTAGCCGATGACCTCAACGCCCGCCATGTACGGCTTGAGCACGTCCGGCACACGGATCGAACCGTCAGCCTGCTGGTAGTTTTCCAACACGGCCACCAGGGTACGGCCTACGGCCAGGCCCGAACCGTTGAGGGTGTGTACCAGTTCCGGCTTGCCGGTTTCCGGGTTGCGGAAACGCGCCTGCATGCGACGGGCCTGGAAATCACCGCAGTTGGAGCACGACGAGATCTCGCGGTACTTGTCCTGGCTCGGCACCCACACTTCGAGGTCGTAGGTCTTCACGGCGCTGAAACCCATGTCGCCGGTGCACAGTGCCAAGACGCGGTACGGCAGCTCCAGCAGTTGCAGGACGCGCTCGGCGTTGGCGGTCAGGCCTTCCAGGGCGTCCATGGAGGTCGACGGCTCGACGATCTGCACCATCTCGACCTTGTCGAACTGGTGCTGGCGGATCATGCCGCGCGTATCGCGGCCCGAGGCGCCGGCTTCGCTGCGGAAGCATGGCGAGTGAGCCACGAACTTCAGCGGCAGCTCTTTGGCGTCGAGGATCTCGCCGGAGACGATGTTGGTCAGCGACACTTCGGCCGTCGGGATCAGGTACAGGTCGGCTTCGCCTTCGCGGCTGATCTTGAACAGGTCTTCTTCGAATTTCGGCAGCTGGCTGGTGCCCATCAACGCCGGTGCTTGCACCAGGTACGGCGTGTAGGCTTCTTCGTAGCCGTGCTCGGCGGTGTGCAGGTTGATCATGAACTGCGCCAGGGCGCGATGCAGGCGGGCCACCGGACCACGCAGCAGGGAGAAACGTGCGCCGGACATCTTGGCAGCGGTTTCGAAATCCAGGCCACCGGTCAATTCGCCCAGGGCAACGTGGTCCTTGACCGCGAAATCAAAGGCTTTTGGCGTGCCCCAGCGGCGCACTTCGACGTTGCCGTCTTCATCTGCACCCACCGGCACGGATTCATGCGGGATGTTGGGGATGCCCAGCAGGATCGAATCCAGCTCGGACTGGATGCCTTCCAGCTCGACCTTGCCGTCGGACAGCTCAGTGCCCATGCGCTCGACGTCGGCCATCAACGGCGCGATGTCTTCACCGCGCTGCTTGGCCTGACCGATGGATTTGGAACGGGCATTACGCTCAGCCTGCAGTGCTTCGGTGCGGGTCTGGACGGTCTTGCGCTGTTCTTCCAGCGCTTCGATGCGCGCGACATCCAGGGCAAAGCCACGGGATGCCAGGCGGTCCGCTACGTCCTGAAGGTTGCTACGTAACAGTTTGGAATCGAGCATGTCGGTCTCTCGTTTATCAAAGTTTGGTCAGGGACAGGCCAGCCCAGGTGGCGAGCAGCCCGCCGAACACGCTGATGCCCAGGTACCCGAAGGCGACCAGGGCTTGCCCGCTTTCCAGCAGGCGCAGCGTATCCAGTGAAAAGGATGAAAAGGTCGTCAGACCGCCTACAAAGCCGACAATCAAGCCGGCGCGAATCTCAATCGGCACTTCCGGGCGCAACAGGAACCAGCCGTACAACAGCCCGATAATCAAGCAGCCCACCAGGTTGACCGCCAGGGTCGCCGCATAAAAATGCTTCGGCCAATTGGCGCTGACCCACGTACCGGTGGCGAAACGCAATAATGTACCAGCGATGCCGGCTGCGGACACGGCAAGAATCGTCTTGAGCACTACTTTCTCCGCTGTCTGGGGCTGAGTCGATCGAGTTGCGCGAGGTGATTCAGTTTTTCGCCGATTTTCAGCTCCAGGCCGCGGGGCACCGGCTGATACAGCGGCAGCGGTTCAAGCTCATCGGGGAAGTAATCTTCGCCGGCGGCATAAGCGTCCGGCTCGTCATGGGCGTAGCGGTATTCATCGCCATAACCCAGTTGTTTCATCAGCTTGGTCGGCGCATTGCGCAGGTGCATCGGCACCTCAAGGGAGCCGTATTCAGCGGCCGCACGCAGCGCCGATTTGAAGCCCATGTACACCGCATTGCTTTTTGGCGCGCAGGCCAGGTAGGTGATGGCCTGGGCCACCGCCAACTCGCCTTCCGGGCTGCCAAGGCGTTCCTGCACGTCCCACGCCGCCAGGCACAGGCTCAGCGCGCGCGGGTCGGCGTTGCCGATGTCTTCGCTGGCCATGCGCACCACGCGACGGGCCAGGTACAGCGGGTCGCAACCGCCGTCGATCATGCGCGCAAACCAGTACAGCGCGCCGTCGGGGTTGGAGCCACGCACGGATTTGTGCAGCGCCGAGATCTGGTCGTAGAAGGCTTCGCCGCCCTTGTCGAAACGGCGGCGGGTGTCGCCCAGCAGGCTTTGCAGCAGGTCGACACCGATCTCGCTGCCGTCTTCCGCCAGGTCGGAGGCGTTTTCCAGCAGGTTGAGGAAGCGCCGCCCATCGCCATCGGCGGCGCTCAGCAGAATCTTGAAGCCCTCGTCGCTGACGCGCAGCTGGCGCTTGCCCAAGCCCTTGTCTTCGCTCAAGGCGCGGTGCAACAGCTTTTGCATCGCCGCTTCGTCCAGGCTCTTGAGCACATAGACCCGCGCCCGCGAGAGCAAGGCGTTGTTCAACTCGAACGAAGGGTTTTCGGTGGTGGCGCCGATAAAGATCAGCGTGCCGTCTTCCACATAGGGCAGGAACGCATCCTGCTGCGACTTGTTGAAGCGATGCACTTCGTCGACAAACAGGATGGTGCGCTTGCCGTATTGCCCGGCCTGCTGCTTGGCCACCTCGACCGCCTGGCGGATCTCCTTGACCCCGGCGAGTACCGCCGAGACCGTTTCGAAGTGTGCATCCGAGACTTTCGCCAGCAGGCGCGCCAGGGTGGTTTTACCTACCCCTGGCGGCCCCCAGAAAATCATCGAGTGCAGCGCACCTTGCTCCAGGGCTTCGCGCAACGGCTTGCCGCGAGCGAGCAGGTGCTCCTGGCCGACGTACTCATCCAGGTTGGTCGAGCGCAAGCGCGCGGCCAGGGGCTGGGCAATCGGGTCACTGCGAAACAGGTCCATGGGCAGCGTTTTACTCCTGGATCACGTCGGCACCCTTGGGGATGTCGAACTTGAACGTGGAGGCAGGCACCGGCTGGTTGGCCTTGACCCCGGAAAACAGGATATCGGTGCGTTGGCCGACGCTGTCGATCAGGCGCATGTTGTTGATCACGCCATTGCCGAACGACAGGGACAGGGTGTCAAACAGCGTGTCCTTGGATTTCGGCTTCAGGGTGAACTCGATCACGTTGCTGGTTTGCTTGGAGGTGATCTCGAAGCTGTCGCTGATCTTCGACACATCGCCCGACAACAACAGCGCCGGGGTCTGGTTCAGGCGCGGGTCGAGCTTCTTGATGGTCACCTGCTCCAGGTCCGGGTCCCACAGGGTGACCTTCTGGCCGTCGGAGACGATGGTCTGCTCGTTCGGCGCGTCGGTCTTCCAGAAGAACAGGCCAGGGCGCTGCACGGCCATTTCACCGGCGGTTTCCTGCAACTGGGTGCCGCCGCCGTCCAGGGTCAGCTGGGAGAAGCGCGCGGTCAGGGTCTTGGATTTGTCCAACAGGTTGGTCAGGCTGGCGACGGAGGCCGGGTCAGCGTGAGCCGAAACAGCGGTCAGGGCCAGTGCCGGCAACAACAGCATGCGGATAAGGCGCATGGGAGTCCTCATTGAGTCGTAAGGGCGCGCCGCGTGCTGTCACGCGGCACGGGATCAGTCGCGCATCTGCCCGGGGGCGATGACTTCACGCGAGCCGTTGGTGTTCATGGCGGTCACGACGCCAGCATTTTCCATGGCCTCGATCATGCGGGCGGCGCGGTTGTAGCCGATTTTCAGCTTGCGCTGCACCGCAGAAATCGACGCGCGGCGGCTTTCGAGTACGAAGGCCACGGCTTCGTCGTACAGGGCATCGGTTTCCGCATCGTCGTCACCGCCACCGCCGCCATTCTCGAAGCCGCTGCCGGCTTCTTCGACGCCGTTGAGGATGTCGTCGTTGTACTCGGGGGCGCCGCGCAGTTTCCAGGCTTCCACCACGCGGTGCACTTCATCATCGGAGACAAAGGCGCCGTGTACACGGATCGGCAAGCTGGTGCCCGGCGGCATGTAGAGCATGTCACCGTGGCCCAGCAGTTGCTCGGCGCCGCCCTGGTCGATGATGGTCCGCGAGTCGATCTTGCTCGACACCTGGAACGCCATGCGCGTCGGGATGTTGGCCTTGATCAGACCGGTGATCACATCCACCGACGGACGCTGGGTGGCGAGGATCAAGTGGATACCGGCCGCACGGGCCTTCTGGGCGATACGGGCGATGAGTTCTTCAACCTTTTTGCCGACGATCATCATCATGTCGGCGAATTCGTCCACCACCACCACGATGGTCGGCAGCTTGGTCAGCTTCGGTGCTTCGTCGTGAATGCTTTCGCGCTTGTACAACGGGTCATCAATGGTCTCGCCACGATCGTGGGCTTCCTTGATCTTGGCGTTGAAGCCCGCCAGGTTGCGCACGCCCATCTTCGCCATCAACTTGTAGCGGCGCTCCATCTCGGCCACGCTCCAGCGCAGGGCGTTGGCGGCGTCCTTCATGTCGGTGACCACTGGGCATAGCAGGTGTGGAATGCCTTCGTAGATCGACAACTCCAACATCTTCGGGTCGATCATGATCAGCTTGGCGTCTTCCGGGCCGGACTTGAACAGGATCGACAGGATCATCGCGTTCACACCCACCGACTTACCGGAACCGGTGGTACCGGCCACCAGCAAGTGCGGCATTTTCGCCAGGTCGGTGATCACTGGCTTGCCGCCGATGTCATGGCCTAGGGCCAGGGTGACCGGCGACTTGAAGTTGTCGTACTCGGGCGTCGACAGCACTTCGGAGAAACGCACAATCTGGCGGTCTTCGTTGGGAATCTCGATGCCCACGGTGGTCTTGCCGGGGATCACTTCCACCACGCGCACGCTGGTCACGGCCAGGGAACGGGCCAGGTCTTTGGCCAGGTTGGAGATGCGGCTGACCTTGACGCCCGCGGCCGGCTGGATTTCGTAACGAGTAATGACGGGGCCGGGGTGGATCGAGTCCACGGTCACTTCGACGCCGAATTCCTTCAGTTTGATTTCCAGCAGATGGCCAACGGCAGCCAGCGACTCTGGGGAATAGTTGAGTTGTTTCTTTTCGGCCGGGTCGAGAATCGAGATCGGCGGCAAGGTGCCTTCGACGGCGCTGTCGACAAACAGCGGCGCCTGTTTCTCTTTCTGCACACGGGCACTCGGCTCGGGGGCCTTGGGCGGCGCCGGCGCGATCACCGGCGGCACCTGCTTCTCGCGGTCCGACATGTGCTTGCTCAGGGCCTGCTCACGTTCGATCAGGCGCTCCTTGACCTTGGCCTGCTCACGGCGGTCCGGCGTGCTCGGGGCCACCACTTCGTTGACGCGGGTGTCCACTTCACGCAGTTGCGCGACCATGCGCTTGCGGTCGACCCGCGCCGCCCACCAGCGGTTGGCGGCGCCCTGGAACAGCTCCAGCAGGTCGAGGGTGATCTTGCCGGTCACGTCCATCACCTTGAACCACGACAGGTCGGTGAACACGGTCAGGCCGAACAGGAACAGGGCGATAAACATCAGCGTGCTGCCCTGGATGTTCAGGGTCTTGCGCGCCAGGTCGCCCAGGCTTTCGCCCAGCGCACCACCGGCGCCCGCCGGCAGGCCGGTGGGTGCATGGAAATGGATGTGCGCCAGGGCCGCGCCGGACAGCACCAGGAACACCAGGCCGATCAGGCGCCAGGAGAACAGCCAGCCGCTCCACTGCCACGGCTCGTGGCGCTGACGGAAGATCTGCCAGGTCTTGATCGCCAGCAGCAAGGGGAAGATGTACGCGAAGTAACCCAACACCATGAACAGGATGTCGGCGCTGTAGGAACCGGCGGGGCCGCCGAAGTTCTGTACATCGTCGATCTTGCTGTTGTGGCTCCAGCCCGGATCGTCCTTGCCATAGGTGAGCAAGGCCATCATCAGGAACAGGCACAGGGCGCCGATCGCGATCAGCGCACCTTCCTTGAGGCGGTAGTGCAGGTGCTGGCGCCAGGCCGGCACGACTGCTGCTTTAGGTGTTGCGGCGGATTTCTTCAAAACGGGTCTTTTCCTGCGCTTTTAGCGCGTCCATCTATTGAATGACTGCAACCACTGCCCAATCCGAGCAGCTGAAAAATAAACGAACGTCGTTGATTCTACGTTTAACACCGGGAGATGAAGCGGTGAAACGGCGATAACGCCACAGTGCCCGCATTGTACGGGTTTGTGCCCCCGTTGCCACGCCCTTGCCCTTCCCCCGGCAGCATAGACAATTCAAGTGTTGCAACATGTTCAATTTGAGCATGCATTGTCTTTGCTGACAAAGGCTTATGGGCTGTTTTTACCAAACAAGGCAAGCTTGGCAAATGGCCTGCATGGTGTAACCCCGGTTACGACCACATCCCCGGCAGAGAGTTGCAGAAACACCCGCTCACGCTAATCCTCACTTGCACCCGATTCGGGCTGGCCCTGAGGCGCTCTGTCGACAATAATCACCCTCACTCGCGGCACGTACCGCTCCCCTCCCCTTCCGTAAGCCTGGATGCCATGCTGACCTGGTTGCAACGTGACTCCCTGACCTTCCCGCCGCTGGCCAAGGCCATGCGCGAACCCAATGGCCTGCTGGCCGCCGGTGGCGACCTGTCGGCCGACCGTTTGGTACAGGCTTACCGCCATGGCTGTTTTCCGTGGTTCTCGGACGGCCAGCCGATCCTCTGGTGGTCGCCAGACCCGCGCACGGTGATCTTCCCCGAAGAACTGCATGTATCCCGCAGCCTCGGCAAACTGTTGCGCCAACAGCGCTATACAGTGACCTTTGACCAGGACTTCGCCGCCGTCATCCAGGCCTGCGCGGCACCCCGCGCCTATGCCGACGGCACCTGGATCACTGAAGGCATCCAGGACGCCTACCTGGCGCTGCACCAGCGCGGTTACGCGCATTCCGTCGAAGTGTGGGACGAAGGCAAACTGGTGGGCGGGCTCTACGGCCTGGCAATGGGCCAATTGTTCTTTGGCGAATCCATGTTCAGCCGCGCCGACAACGCCTCGAAATTCGGCTTCGCCACCCTGACCCGGCAGTTGCAGGCCTGGGGTTTTGTGCTGATCGACTGCCAGATGCCCAACGATCACCTGCACAGCCTGGGCGCCCGCGCCATCCCGCGCAGCGAGTTTGCGCAATACCTGCACGACCATCTGGACCAACCCAATGCCGGACCCTGGGTTTCCTAGGCGACTTTCGCGCTCGTGGCTTACACTTGATTCAAAGCTTATCCCGAGGGTTGATCATGACCGAGCTGGCACGCTTGAAGTTTTATGCCACTCAAGCCCACTCTTGCAGCTACCTGCCCGACGAGCAGGCCACCACACTGTTCCTCGACCCCAGCCAGCCGATGGACGTGCACGTGTACGCCGACCTGTCGGAAATGGGCTTTCGGCGCAGCGGCGACCATCTGTACCGCCCCCATTGCCAGAACTGCAATGCCTGCGTGCCGGCGCGCATTCCTGTCGCGCAATTTCTGCCAGACCGTAACCAGAAGCGCATCCTCAAGCGCAATGCCGACCTGACGGTGACCGCCACCAAGCCACACTACAGTGAAGAGTATTTCGACCTTTACCAACGCTACATCGAACAGCGCCATGCTGACGGCGATATGTTTCCGCCCAGCCGCGACCAGTTTTCGACATTCCTGGTGCGCGACCTGCCCTTCTCGCGCTTCTACGAGTTCCGCCTCGACGGTCGGCTGGTGGCCGTCGCCGTGACCGATTTGCTGCCCAACGGGCTATCAGCGGTGTACACCTTCTACGAGCCCGCCGACGAACGCCGCAGCCTGGGGCGCTTTGCGATCCTGTGGCAAATCGGTGAAGCCCTGCGCCTGGAACTGGAGGCGGTGTACCTGGGTTACTGGATCAAAAACTGCAAAAAGATGAACTACAAGACCCAATATCGCCCCATAGAACTGCTGATTAATCAAAGATGGGTCACGCTTAACTAGAACCCCTTGGCTTAAACACCCTTTTTCGGGCACAATGCACGCCGCTTTTGCCTGGCGCAGTTGCACCGGGCCATTCACTGGATACCGAGGGCTTTACTGCATGTCGAAAGAAGACAGCTTCGAAATGGAAGGCACTGTCGTCGACACCCTGCCCAACACCATGTTTCGTGTGGAGTTGGAAAATGGGCACGTCGTAACCGCGCATATCTCCGGCAAGATGCGCAAGAACTACATTCGTATTCTTACCGGTGACAAAGTGCGCGTCGAGCTGACGCCCTATGACTTGAGCAAAGGGCGCATCACTTACCGCGCTCGCTAAGCAAGTCAATACAAAACGCCCGGTTATGCCGGGCGTTTTTGTGTGTGCGCTGTTTACCGAACACCACAGATCCCCTGTGGGAGCTGGCTTGCCTGCGATAGCGGTTGGTCAGAAAAGAATTTTTGGCTGATACACCGCTATCGCAGGCAAGCCAGCTCCCACATTTGATCTTCATTGTCTTGAAGGTCGTGTTTCAAACTTGAGACAGCAAAAAGGCGCCTTTCGGCGCCTTTTTGCTGTGTTGCGATCAGCGATCAGGCCATTTCAGCCGTGGTCTCGAACTCGAAGGTCAGCTCGCCATCCTTCAGATCGATATGCACCACGCCACCATGGTCGGAAAGCTCGCCGAACAGGATCTCTTCGGCCAATGGCCGCTTGATCTTGTCCTGGATCAGACGCGCCATCGGGCGTGCGCCCATTGCCGCATCGTAGCCGCCTTCGGCGATCCAACTGCGTGCCGCATCCGTCACTTCCAGCTGCACGCGCTTGTCTTCCAACTGCGCTTGAAGCTCGGTAAGGAACTTGTCCACCACGCTTTTGATGACCTCATGGCTGAGGCGACCAAACTGGATGATGGTGTCCAGGCGGTTGCGGAACTCCGGCGTAAAGCTCTTCTTGATCACTTCCATCGCATCGGAAGAGTGATCCTGATGGCTGAAGCCGATCGAAGCCCGCGCGGCCGTTTCGGCACCGGCGTTGGTGGTCATGATCACGATCACGTTGCGGAAGTCCGCCTTACGCCCGTTGTTGTCGGTCAGGGTCCCGTGGTCCATCACCTGCAACAGCAGGTTGAAGACTTCCGGGTGGGCCTTCTCGATTTCATCGAGCAGCAACACGCAATGTGGCTGTTTGGTGATCGCTTCGGTCAGCAGACCGCCCTGGTCGAAGCCGACATAGCCCGGAGGCGCACCGATCAGGCGCGACACGGTGTGACGCTCCATGTATTCGGACATGTCGAAACGTACCAGCTCGATCCCCATGGCCTTGGCCAACTGCCGCGCCGCTTCGGTCTTGCCGACGCCGGTGGGGCCTGCGAACAGGAATGAACCGACGGGTTTGTCCGGCGACTTGAGGCCCGCACGGGACAGCTTGATCGCCGTAGACAGCGCGTCGATGGCCGCATCCTGGCCAAATACGGTGAGCTTGAGGTCGCGCTCCAGGTTACGCAGCAGCTCCTTGTCGGAACTGTTGACGTGTTTAGGCGGAATCCGCGCGATCTTCGCGACGATGTCCTCGACCTGAGGCACGTCGATGCGCTTCACACGCTTCTCGACCGGTTGCAGGCGCTGATAGGCGCCGGCCTCGTCGATCACGTCGATGGCCTTGTCCGGCATGTGCCGATCATTGATGTAGCGCGAAGCCAGCTCGGCCGCCGCACGCAGGGCTTCATCGGTGTACTCGATGCCATGGTGCGCTTCGAAACGCCCCTTGAGCCCACGCAGGATGCCGATGGTGTCTTCAACCGAAGGCTCCGACACATCGACTTTCTGGAAGCGACGCGCCAGGGCGCGGTCTTTCTCGAAGATGCCGCGGAATTCCTGGAACGTGGTCGAGCCGATGCAACGGATATCACCCGACGACAGCAACGGCTTGAGCAGGTTGGAAGCATCCATCACCCCACCGGACGCCGCACCGGCACCAATGATGGTGTGGATTTCGTCGATGAACAGGATCGCCTGCGGGCGTTTTTTCAGCTCGCCGAGCAACGCCTTGAAGCGCTTCTCGAAATCGCCACGGTACTTGGTCCCGGCGAGCAACGCGCCCAGGTCCAGGGAGTAGACGACACTGTTGGCCAGCAGATCCGGCACCTGGTTATCCACGATGCGCTTGGCCAGGCCTTCGGCAATTGCGGTTTTGCCCACGCCCGCCTCACCCACCAGCAACGGGTTGTTCTTGCGACGACGTGCGAGGATCTGTGCTACGCGCTCAACTTCAAGCTCGCGCCCCACCAGCGGATCGATCCGCCCCTGGCGCGCCAGTTCATTGAGGTTGCTGGCATAGGCATCCAATGGATTGCCCGAAGAAGAAGACTCACCGCCCTCGTCGTCCTGCATATCCTGCTCACCCTCGGAATGATCGCCGTGCCCAGGCACCTTGGAGATACCGTGGGCGATGTAGTTGACGACATCTATACGGGCAACGCTCTGCTGCTTGAGCAGGAACACTGCCTGGCTTTCCTGTTCGCTGAAGATCGCCACAAGCACATTGGCGCCTGTGACTTCACGCTTGCCGGAGCTCTGCACATGGAACACGGCACGCTGAAGCACCCGCTGGAAGCCCAGGGTTGGCTGGGTTTCACGGTCTTCATCGTGGACTGGAATAAGTGGCGTTGTGGAGTCGATAAACTCCTGCAGGTCATGCTTGAGTTTGTCGAGGTTGGCGCCGCACGCACGCAAGACGGTGGCGGCAGCTTCGTTATCCAAAAGTGCCAGCAGCAGGTGTTCGACGGTCATGAATTCATGACGCTTCGAACGGGCCTCCTTGAAGGCAAGATTGAGGGTGACTTCGAGCTCGCGGTTTAACATAGCTTCACCTCATACCCAAGTGGTCGGCGTTAACCGTCCTTCTCGATTTCACAGAGTAGCGGATGCTGGCTTTCCCTGGCGTACTGGTTGACCTGCATGGCCTTTGTCTCGGCGATGTCGCGGGTAAACACTCCACATACTGCCCGTCCTTCTGTATGAACGGCCAGCATTACCTTGGTCGCCAACTCGCGGTTCAGGTTAAAAAACACCTCGAGCACTTCGACGACGAAATCCATCGGTGTGTAGTCATCATTAAACAAAACCACCTTGTACATCGGCGGTGCCTGTAGAGCAGGCTTCGCCTCCTGGACAGCAATGCCTGCAGAACCGTCGTCATCATGTTCCTGATCCGGGCGATCCTGATTGAATGTTAGTCGAATCTGGCTGTTTGCATGCATGGAAAGAAAGGTTCGTCAGTGGTTCAAATACAGTGGTGGGGGCGACCTGTCAGAATTTCAACTCTGACCGACTGGTCGCCTTGACTATCGGCGAAACGGTGTTACAACCAATAGAACCCACAGTGGGTAAAAAAGGTCCGCGCAGTCAACCTTATTTATTCGGGTTAGGACGGATAAACTGGATGATACTCCAGTGATGGAGTCTGGTGCAGAGGGATATGGAGATGGCTAGTGGTAAGGTCAAGTGGTTCAACAATGCCAAAGGCTACGGCTTCATCAATGAAGAGGGTAAGACCGAAGACCTATTTGCGCATTACTCAGCGATCCAAATGGATGGATACAAGACGCTGAAAGCGGGCCAACCTGTGGATTTTGATATTATTCAAGGGCCGAAAGGACTGCACGCCGTGGCAATCAAGGCCGCCAATCAAGCGCTGCCTGACAATCACGCACACTCGCACGCCCAGCAAGAAAAGATACAAACGGCCTAATCCGCCAAGACGCGCGAGCGGTGTGATAAAAAAGGCCACTCCAATCAACTTGGAGTGGCCTTTTTCTGTATTGCCCTTACATGTGCGAAATCAGCGCCTCACCAAAGCCCGATGACGACACCAACTTAGCGCCCTCCATCAATCGCTCGAAGTCATAGGTCACGGTCTTGGCCGAAATCGCGCCATTGGTGCCCTTGATGATCAGGTCGGCCGCTTCGGTCCAGCCCATGTGGCGCAGCATCATCTCCGCCGACAAAATCAGCGAACCCGGGTTGACCTGGTCCTTGCCCGCATACTTCGGCGCCGTGCCGTGGGTTGCCTCGAACATCGCCACGGTATCCGACAGGTTGGCCCCCGGCGCAATACCAATACCGCCCACCTCTGCCGCCAAGGCGTCAGACAGGTAGTCACCGTTGAGGTTGAGGGTGGCGATCACATCATACTCAGCCGGGCGCAGCAGGATCTGCTGGAGCATGGCATCAGCAATAGCATCCTTGACCACGACATTCTTGCCGGTCTTGGGGTTCTTGAATTGCATCCACGGGCCGCCGTCGAGCAACGTCGCGCCGAACTCTTTCTCGGCAATCCCGTAGGCCCATTCTTTAAAGGCGCCTTCGGTGAACTTCATGATGTTGCCTTTATGCACGATGGTCAGCGAATCGCGATCGTTATCCACTACATATTGCAGGGCTTTGCGCGCCAGACGCTCAGTGCCTTCCTTCGAAACCGGCTTCACGCCAATCCCGCAATCCTGATCAAAACGAATTTTGGTAACGCCCATTTCCTCTTTCAGGAACTTGATCACCTTGATGGCTTCCGGCGAACCGGCCTTCCATTCGATGCCGGCGTAAATATCTTCGGAGTTTTCGCGGAAGATGGTCATGTCCACATCCCCCGGTTTTTTCACTGGGCTCGGCACACCTTCGAACCAGCGCACCGGGCGCAGGCACACGTACAGGTCGAGTTGCTGGCGCAGGGCCACGTTCAGCGAGCGGATGCCGCCACCCACCGGCGTGGTCAGCGGACCCTTGATGGAAACCACGTAGTCCCTGACCGCATCCAGAGTCTCCTGGGGCAGCCAGGTGTCCTGGTCGTAGACTTGAGTGGCCTTTTCGCCGGCATACACCTCCATCCACGAGATCTTGCGCTTGCCGCCGTAGGCCTTTTCAACAGCGGCGTCGACCACCTTGATCATCACCGGGCTGATGTCGACACCGATACCGTCACCTTCGATGAACGGGATGATCGGGTGGTCAGGAACATTGAGAGAATGGTCTGCATTGACGGTGATTTTGTCGCCGACGGCTGGAACCTGAATCTTCTTGTATCCCATGCTGAACTCCATCTATGGATTGAACATCTGGCTGCGTTCGAGCCTACTCCAGATAAATGACGACTGAAACCTCGCGCCATGCTCATTTGCATCGAAAACAGCATATTTAGTCGCCTACAAGCCTGAAATCAAAGGCAAAATCGCCAATCCTGAGCACATCGTGCGACTTTGGGCGTAACCCGGTACCTGCGACCTTTAGACCAATGGACGACACACCTTTTGTATGAAGGCTCGGCGTAAGCATAGCGACCTATGTATAATGCCGCCGCTGACCCAAGAGTCACGACAGCTGACCGCTCTGGAACAGGTGCCTTCAGCTACAAAGCCGGACTATTACAATAGTCCACCCGCTTGACGCTCGACTGATGCAACCCAACATCACCGCGAAGAAACCTCGACATTTCGCTCATGGATGACTTTGAACGAACGCGCTCCACCCGGCGCATCTCGAGTTTCTGCGCACGCTTTCAGCAAAGAAGAGAGTTAATCCGAATATGCCCACCCGCTCGAAGATCATCTACACCTTCACCGACGAAGCCCCGGCCCTCGCCACCTATTCACTGCTGCCTATCGTAGAGGCCTTCACCGCTTCCGCTGATATTGCCGTGGAAACCCGCGACATCTCCCTCGCCGCGCGCATCCTCGCAAGCTTCCCCGAGCAACTGGGCGCCAAGGCTATCCCGGACCACCTCGCCGAACTGGGCGACCTGGCCGTTACGCCTGAAGCCAACATCATCAAGCTGCCTAACATCAGTGCCTCGACGCCGCAGCTGCAAGCCGCGATCAAGGAACTGCAGGCCCAGGGCTATGCCCTGCCGGACTACCCGGAAACCGTAACCACCGACGCGGAAAAAGAAACCCGTGCACGTTACGACAAGGTCAAGGGCAGCGCCGTGAACCCGGTACTGCGCGAAGGCAACTCCGACCGCCGCGCACCGCTGTCGGTCAAGAACTACGCACGCAAGCACCCGCACAAGATGGGCGCCTGGGCTGCCGACTCCAAGTCGCACATCGCGCACATGAACAACGGCGACTTCTACGGCAGCGAAAAAGCCGTACAGATCGAAGCCGCTGACGCAGTGAAGATCGAACTGATCGCCCAGGACGGCACCGCCACTGTCCTGAAGGAAAAGACTTCGGTACAGGCCGGCGAGATCATCGACACCGCCGTACTGAGCAAGAAAGCCCTGCGCGCGTTCATCGCCGCTGAAATCGAAGACGCCAAGCAACAAGGCGTGCTGCTGTCGGTCCACCTGAAAGCCACCATGATGAAGGTCTCCGACCCGATCATGTTCGGCCAGATCGTTGCCGAGTTCTATAAAGACGCCCTGACCAAGCACGCTGTCGTGCTGGAGCAGATCGGCTTCAACCTGAACAACGGCATCGGCGACCTGTACGCTCGCATCAAGGCCCTGCCGGCCGACCAGCAAGCGCAGATCGAAGCTGACATCCAGGCGGTCTACGCCGCTCGCCCTTCCCTGGCGATGGTCAACTCCGACAAAGGCATCACCAACCTGCACGTGCCGAGCGACGTCATCGTCGACGCCTCGATGCCCGCCATGATCCGTGACTCCGGCAAGATGTGGGGCACCGACGGCCAGCTGCACGACACCAAGGCCGTGATCCCGGATCGCTGCTACGCCACCATCTACCAAGCCGTCATCGAAGACTGCAAGGCCAATGGCGCGTTCGACCCAACCACCATGGGCAGCGTGCCAAACGTTGGCCTGATGGCGAAGAAAGCCGAAGAGTACGGCTCCCACGACAAGACCTTCCAGATCAAGGCTGACGGCGTAGTCCGCGTCACCGACAGCAAGGGCAACCTGCTGATGGAACAGACCGTCGAAGCCGGCGACATCTTCCGCATGTGCCAGACCAAAGACGCGCCGATCCAGGACTGGGTCAAACTGGCCGTCAACCGCGCCCGCGCCAGCAACACCCCAGCCATCTTCTGGCTGGACCCTAAACGCGCGCACGATGGCGTCGTGGTCGAGAAAGTTCAGGCCTACCTGAAAGACCACAACACCGAAGGCCTGGACATCCGCATCATGGCTCCGGTCGATGCAATGAAGTTCACCCTGGAGCGCACCCGCAAGGGCCTGGACACCATCTCGGTGACCGGCAACGTGCTGCGCGACTACCTGACCGACCTGTTCCCGATCATGGAACTGGGCACTAGCGCCAAGATGCTGTCCATCGTGCCGCTGATGAACGGCGGCGGCCTGTTCGAAACCGGCGCCGGCGGCTCGGCACCGAAACACGTGCAGCAACTGGTTGAAGAGAACTTCCTGCGTTGGGATTCCCTGGGCGAGTTCCTGGCCCTGGCGGCCTCCCTTGAGCATTTGGGTGTGACATACAACAACCCGAAAGCCCTGGTGCTGTCCAAGACCCTGGACCAGGCCACTGGCCAGTTCCTCGACAACAACAAATCGCCATCGCGCAAAGTCGGCAACATCGACAACCGCGGCAGCCACTTCTACCTGGCGCTGTACTGGGCCCAAGCCCTGGCCGCCCAAAGCGAAGACACTGCACTGCAAGCGCAGTTCGGCGAACTGGCCGAAACCCTGACCGCGAACGAAGCAACCATTGTTGCCGAGCTCAACGCCGTACAGGGCAAGCCAGTGGACATCGGCGGCTACTACGCGCCGAGCCCGGAGCTGACCAGCAAGGCCATGCGCCCGAGCAACACCCTCAATGCGGCGATTGCCAAGTTGAAGTAAGGTTGTAAGGTGACATCACAAACCCCGGCCATGTGCCGGGGTTTGTGTTTTCAGGCCTTAATCAAAGAGGGCCATCGATATACTCAGAAGCCCATGCTGTGCGGATCAAATCCAGCATCTGCTGCCGACAACCGGGATTCCAGCCTGCTCGCTCCCTTAGCATCACGGCAAATTCGGGCAGCCTCGGCAGACTGGAAACACCCTCGAGGCTTCTCAGGCCCATCGCTTGCGCAACATAAGGAAGTAACGTCACCCCCACACCCGCTTGCACCGCAGAGCGCAATGACATCAAATCCTCCGATTCATAGACGCAGTGCCATTTGAGCCCACACGCTTCCAGACTCCTGATCGCCAAACTGCGGAATCCACAAGGGGGTTTGAACAACACTAAGGGCACATCTTTCAAATCATCGCCTAAGCCGGCCTGCGCACTGCCAAACCATTTGACCGATAACGTATGCCAAGGCGGCTCGCTCGCAATCCCCAGCTCATCTATAACCAGACACAAGTCGATCTCACCGTCCTTTACGGCCTCCATCAATACGCCAGACCTTGCAACCTTTACCACCATCTGCGTAGAAGGAAACTGGATGGCCATATTGGAAATGATATGCGGTAGCACACGCTCACAAAAATGTTCAGGCATACCCAGTACAACTGTTTCTCTTCTTTTTTCCTTCTCAAACAGTCCACCTATCTTGTCGTTACAAGCAACAATATCTTTGGCATAGCCAAATAGCTTTTCCCCCTCCAGAGTGAGCAGGACCTGACGCCTTTCCCTCACGAAGAGCTCGACTCCCAGCAAGTCCTCAAGGCGCCTGATCTGCTGACTGATCGCGGGCTGAGTCAAGCTCAATGCTTGCGCTGCACGCGTAAAGCTTTTGGTTTCACCCACCTTGATAAAACTGCGCAAAGACTGAACATCAAGATTGACCCTCATGACACGCCACCCACCGAGGAATAACGCTTCGAAGTATGGCAATTCCCTGCGGCACTCACCACTGACTGTTCGGCTAGGTAGGGATGTTATTCGCACTGGAAGATCAAACTTAACGTGTATCCCTGTAGTCCCTCCTACGCCTTATGCAAGAAAACGCGACTCTGTACTTTATGACCTCCTATCATTAACAAGCGACAGCTTCGACAGGACATTCTCAGCTCGACTCGCAGAGTGACGGGCATTGATCTCCAGCGCACTGGTAAAAAAGAAAGCACCACTCGTGAGCTCGCCTAACACTGTAATTCTGTCGTCCACATAACCTCGCTGATTAATCAATCCACCGGTTTCAGTAGCAACCCTAACGCCGCCGAACGGATCAACACTGGCCAGGCCCTGATGAAGCATATTTTGTACCAGAGGGTTGTCGAACTTTCTGACGTCACGAGGTGTACCGGTCGCAATGACCACGGCGTCATACTCGCAGCGGCGAATGCCTGAACAATCATCTATTACCAAGGTAAACCTTCCGTCCCACTCCACCGCTTTAAGCTCACCCTTAAAAATCGACAATTGTTCCGTCTCAAGCAAATCTTTTATTTTCATTGCATTCTCTACTGGAATGGAAACACGGTAGGCCATCCACCAACTTGAATAACTTAAGAATTTTCGCCTATCCTCCTCAGGCATTGCAGGCCAAATCAAATCAAGCACCGCATTGGTAGAATAAAGTACCGACTGCCAGAATCTGGGATGCTGCGCCTGTGCGATCTCATCCGTCAGAAACTCAATGGCGGGCTTCTGAGTGCACTTGGACGACCAATCAATGCCACCAATTGCCTCTCCTCCTAAAGCCAACTCCTGCAACGTCCAGCGCATGACATCTTCCAGTCGGACCGCCCCGTACTTGGAAATGCAAGACTTGACCATCTCAGGCGTCAGGATTCTCGGCTTATAGCGCGCCTGGGTCCCACGAACGTAGGGCAATGCGCCTGTACGCGAATGGCACGTGATTGGCCCCACGTGCCCGCTGGCGGCGAGCCCGATCAATGTGTCGATGGCGCTCAGCCTTGACCCGACAACGGCCACACTTGCTTGCTTCGGAATCAAACGACATGTACGCCTTAGCGGGTAAGGACTGTTGAAAAAACCCTCTGAAGTCGCCAGGTGCTGATATTCCAGACTGCGGGCATTACCGCAACTGAGCACCACGTGATCACTAGAAAAGGAAAGATTTTCCTTAGTTAAAACTACAACTTTTCCATCGTGAGCAAAACTCAGACTGACTGCCTCATCATGAACTTGAATCAACTGGCAGCCGAGTGCCACCGCCTTATTCACCAAACACTGAATCATATGCGCAAGGTAAAGCCCGAACAGCGGTCGCGGCAGAAAGGCCTGAGGCGATAATTCAACACAAGGAAAGTCATCCTCCCAAACCCCCCGATTATCCGACAACCACCTATAGAAATGCCCAGGCTGGTCGGCAAAAGGCGAGATAAACTCGGCCCGCGTATTTAAAAGATTAGTGATGCAGTCTTCTGAATAGGCGAGCCCTCGCCCACACTGCGACTGCCTATCGATTAAATACAACGAGAAACCCGAATGACAACCAGACCTACTCAACCCCTCCAACAGCGAATAGATAAACGCTACACTTGATGCACCACCACCGACAACCGTGATAATATTATTTGGCATATCAACCTCCGCTCAATCGAATCAATCACCCCACTCAACACCTCATATAGCCAACCCAATTTGACCCTCAACAGAAAAATACAAACCTAAATCAAAAAAACATCATCCTTCATACACTTGCAATTAGCCGATATAACAAACCCACCTTCGATATACGGCGCTATATCGCGTACAACATCAATACCTGGCGCGACTTCATCCAAATAAAGCAGACCATTACACAATGAAAAAACTGCACGCTCCGTAATAATCATTACGCGCTGATGCAATAACTTAGCGTAACCACCATTAAATGTCAGGTGCGAAACTTGGCGAACAAACTTTTTGATGCAGCCCTCCCTGACTATTCGCAGCCCCTCTGAGCCCATTTCGACATTTAACCCTACCGCAGTTAACGTACCGCAAAATAGAATGAAACGTGCGGACTGAGAGATATTTATAAAACCGCCAGCCCCCTGTAGCTTGCTGCCAAACTGCGAAACATTGACATTGCCAACGGTATCAACTTCGGCAAAACCCAAGCACGCTACATCAATTCCGCCGCCCTCATAAAAATCAAACATGGCTGCCTGCTCGATCACGGCACTAGGTCGATAGCTGGCTCCAAACGATAATCCGAAGGCCGGCCTACCCCCCATGACCCCAGACTCAACAGTAAAGGTCTCGCCTCCCGAAAAACCGTTCTCTTCGGCCAATCGACCAATAACAGTGGGTATGCCAATACCGAGATTGATTACTTTAGCCTTCTCCTCTCGAATTGCCTGTAGCGCGCGCCTGGCAATAATTCGCTCAGCACAGGAAATTTCCCCGCTATCAGGCGCCTGGACTCCCGGACATAAAAATGCAGAGTTGTAGGCTTCGGCATAGGTTTGAGGATGTTCTCCAGGGCAAGATACGGTGACGTAGTCCACTAATACGGCAGGAATTTTTACATGCTGCGACTCTATCTCGTGCAGTCCTACCAAACTTTCAACTTGCACTATTACGATGCCGCCGCAATTCTTGACGGCCATTGCCTGTGCCAGCGAGTCACTGTAAGAAACCTCCCTCTCCATTGAGATATTTCCTTCAGGATCGCAACAGGTACCTCTCAACAACGCACAATTAACGTCAAGCGCGGGAAAGAAGAGTGTTGTCGCCCCCGCGATATCAACTCTTTGAACAAGCGGACCGCTCCCTCGGTCATTCAAACACCCCCCTTCATTATTGGGATCAACGAAAGTATTGAGCCCGATGCTCGATATTACCCCGGGCTTTTTGGCTGCGATGGCACGAAAGAGCTGACTGATAACACCCTGTGGCCAGTTATGCGCCTCTATTTCGCCGCGCCGCGCCATCTCACCGAGTCGCGGAACCAGCCCCCAAAAGCCGCCAATCGCCCTGGCCACCAGCCCTGGCTGAGCAAATAGATCGACACCTCGCCCCTCAAGATCCCCAGAGGCCGACGCGAAGAGCAGACCAATTTTGCGCGGTCGCCCTTCCCGCTTGAAACGTTCACTGATTGCGCGCGTGAGGCCATCTGGATGCCCGCAACTTCCAAAACCACCGGGGATGATTGTCCAACCGTCTTCGATCAAGTCCGCCGCTTGTTGCTCGCTAATGACTTTCATAGGTCGGCCCCAAGAGTTGAGGCTGCACCTGCACTGTCTTCGGGTGACGTGACAACTTGAACGGGTTGCTCCCAAACAACCAGGAACGTACAACCGGTCATCGAACGGAGTTCATGCGAAGAACCGGGCGGATAAATCTGCAACACGCCCTCAGCATGAAGCCCCCTATCATCAAGCAGCTCACCCTTTAACACTAAAACCAACTCCCACCCCAAGTGCATATGTCTTGGGGTAAAGGCTCCCGCCGTGTAACGGACCAAAGCTGCGGCGGGCCCTTGCGCATTTTGCCGGGCGTCATACAGATAAAATATCGAAACGCCCTCGCGACCATCAATTTGATAAGGCTCAAATTTTAAATGCTCAAGATCGTCGGTAGATAATCCACCGCCTAACTCATTCATCTGAATGTCAAATATTTCCCTACTGCCTATTGTATGCATGACCGTTCTCCGTCTTGTCACGAATGAACTGTTTATCGATCATTTCGGCGGGAATGATTCATCAAATAAACCCCAACCGCCGAAACAACAAGCCCCACAATCGCAACCGTACTAGGCACTTCCCCCAGCACTAGCGACGCCATAATCTGTGTGACCGCCGGAATAACATGAAACAAGTTAGTCGCCTTACTTGCCTCACCCCGGCGAATCATCAAATACAGCAGCGTCAGCGCCCCAACTGAATTCATCAACGTGATCCAGGCCACCGATGCTGCAAATGGCGCCCATTCGGTCACGCGCATGGTTTCGGTGGTATAGGCCAGCACCAACATAACCAGCGACGCGACAACCATCTGAATGAAGCAGCCCACCCACAGGTTCACACCACCTAGAAAGCGCTTCTGATAGAGCGTGCCAAGCGTGATACCCAGCAATGCCAGGCCTACTGCGCCATACCCGCCTAATGACGCCTCGGAACCGAAAAGGCTGCTGGCTACGACAATGACCACACCGCCGACCCCCAGGATGGACCCCGGCAGGTCGCGCCAACTCAATTGCTCACCTAAAAAGAAATAAGCACCGATCACGACAAATACCGGCATCAGCCCGACGATCAATGCGGCTTGCCCTGCTGGAACGCCCTGACTAATGCCGGTGTACAAGCCACCGAACTGCAACGCCTGCAGAAGCAGCCCAACTGCAGCAGCGTGGAGGTAAGGCGTCAGCTTTTTCGGCCATTCCGCTTTAATCGCGAGTGCTACTCCCAGGAAAACCAGCGCCGCCAGGGCAAATCGATAGAACGTCATGGTGAACGGCTCGCCATAACGGACGCCGAACGCGCCGCCGATGTAACCGGAGCTCCACAGCAGAATGAAGGCAATGGGTAGCGGCGAGGTGAGACGTACTTCGTAGCTTTTGTGGGCAACCGGACTCATGACACTCTCCAAATTGACTTGAAGAGGTAAACTGCGCCACGCCCTGGCATCCGTAAAATCATAAAATGTCAGGCTCATCATGCAGATTGCTTATGCAGACTCACTGAAGACACCCAATCAAATGTGGAAGCTGGCTTGCCTGCGATAGCTGTCTGCCAGTTGGTACCGCCGTAGCTGACCCACCGCTATCGCAGGCAAGCCCGCCCACATTGACCGAGTTTCTCCAGCCACATCATCCTCGAGGCCGCTTATGACCTGGCAACCCCACATCACCGTCGCCACCATCGTCGAAGACAACGGCCGCTTCCTCATGGTCGAAGAACTCAAAAACGGCCGCGCCGTGCTCAACCAGCCGGCCGGCCACCTTGACCCGCATGAAACCCTCACCGAAGCCGCCATCCGAGAAACCCTCGAAGAAACCGGCTGGGATGTCGAAGCCACCGGCATCGTCGGCATCTACCTGTACACCGCCCCCAGCAATGGCGTTACCTATCAACGGGTTTGCTTCATCGCCAAGGCCCTGAAACACCACCCGGACTATCAGCTCGACGAAGGCATCCTCCGCGCCCGCTGGCTGACCCGCGACGAGCTGCTGGCCGTGCGCGAAGATTGGCGCAGCGAGCTGATCATCCGCTGTATCGATGATTATTTGGCCGGCCAGCGCCACAGCCTCGAATTGATCCGCCCTTCTCTTTAGCCTTGAAGGCCCGAGCCTGATAGAATCGCGTCCTTTTTCAAGACACCCGTTGAAACCCTATGCGTGATCCAGCCCCTTCTGACACACAAAAGAAGCGCGTCATCGTCGGCATGTCCGGCGGCGTGGATTCTTCCGTTTCCGCCGTTCTGCTCATGGAGCAGGGTTATGAGGTGGAAGGCCTGTTCATGAAGAACTGGGAAGAAGACGATGGAACGGAATATTGCACCGCCATGGACGACCTGGCGGACGCCCAGGCCGTGTGCGACAAGATCGGCATCAAGCTGCACACCGCCAACTTCGCCGCCGAGTACTGGGACAACGTGTTCGAGCACTTCCTGGCCGAGTACAAGGCCGGCCGCACGCCGAACCCGGACATCCTGTGCAACCGCGAGATCAAGTTCAAGGCGTTCCTTGACTACGCCATGATGCTTGGCGCCGACCTGATTGCCACCGGCCACTATGTGCGTCGCCGCGACATCGATGGCCGCACCGAACTGCTTAAAGGCCTGGACCCGAACAAGGACCAGAGCTACTTCCTGCACGCCGTCGGCGGCGAACAGATCGCCAAGACCCTGTTCCCGGTGGGCGAGCTGGAAAAGCCCGAAGTGCGCAAGATCGCCGAAAAACACGGCCTGGCCACGGCCAAGAAGAAGGATTCCACCGGGATCTGCTTTATCGGCGAGCGCCGCTTCAGCGACTTCCTCAAGCAATACCTGCCGGCACAGCCAGGCGAGATCAAGACCACCGACGGTGAAGTCATCGGCCGCCACCATGGCCTGATGTACCACACCATCGGCCAACGCCAGGGCCTGGGCATCGGCGGCTTGAAAGACGCCGGCGAAGAGCCGTGGTACGTGCTGCTCAAGGACCTGGAAAACAACGAGCTGATCGTCGGCCAGGGCAACGAGCATCCGCTGTTGTTCTCCGGCGCCCTGCTGGCTTCGGAAATTTATTGGGTCAACCCGATCGACCTGAGCACCCCACGCCGCCTGACGGCCAAGGTGCGCTACCGCCAGAGTGACCAGCCCTGCACGCTGGAAAAGACCGCTACCGGCTATCGCGCCACCTTTGATGACCCGCAACGCGCGGTCACCCCCGGCCAGTCCGTGGTGTTCTACGACGGCGAAATCTGCCTGGGCGGCGGCGTGATTGAAGTCGCGCAAGCCTGGAGCAGCCAGGCATGAGCCCGACCCAGGAGCAATTGACGGCGCTGGGTGGGGTTTTCCTCGCGGCTGTCCTGGTGGACAAGATCGCCAAGACCGGCCAGGTCACCGAGGCGGGCCTGACCTGCATGCTCGGCAGCCTGTTGATCCGCGACCCCAAGGACACCCTGGAAGTCTACGGTGGCGACGATATCGCCCTGCGTGAAGGCTACCGCGCGCTGATCGGCGCCCTGGAGCGCGACCCCAGCACCTTGCAGCGCGAGCCGTTGCGCTACGCCCTGTCGATGCTCGGCCTGGAACGTCAACTGGCCAAGCGCGAGGACATGCTGGAAGTCATCGGCAAGCGCCTGCCACAGATTCAATCCCAGGTGGAACACTTCGGTCCGGCCCACGAAAACGTGATCGCCGCCTGCGGTGCACTTTACCAAGACACCTTGAGCACCTTGCGCCAGCGGATCCAGGTCCACGGCGACATGCGCAACCTGCAACAACCAAACAACGCCTCGAAAATCCGCGCCCTGCTCCTGGCCGGTATTCGTTCGGCGCGGTTGTGGCGGCAGTTGGGCGGTCATCGTTGGCAGTTGGTCATCAGCCGACGCAAATTGCTCAAAGAGCTTTACCCGTTGATGCGCAACGAATAAGTCGCAGCAACCGCATTTTTTCAAGCGTTACGCGTAATACGCCGGTCAGTTGGCGACGGACCGGCGGATTTTTTCATGTATGATACGCGCCCCATTTCGTTGCCCGACTGTCCGAGAACACCCCATGCAGCTCTCTTCGCTCACTGCGGTTTCCCCTGTTGACGGCCGCTACGCCGGCAAAACCCAGGCCCTACGCCCTATTTTCAGCGAATACGGCCTGATCCGTGCTCGTGTCCTGGTTGAAGTGCGCTGGCTCCAGCGCCTGGCCGCTCACCCCGCCATCAGCGAAGTGCCGGCGTTCTCCGCCGAAGCCAACGCTGTGCTCAACACCCTGGCGGAAAACTTCTCCCTGGAGCACGCCGAGCGTGTGAAAGAGATCGAGCGCACCACCAACCACGACGTTAAAGCCATCGAGTACCTGCTCAAAGAGCAAGCAGCCAAGCTGCCGGAACTGGCCCAGGTCAGCGAGTTCATCCACTTTGCCTGCACCAGCGAGGACATCAACAACCTGTCCCACGCCCTGATGCTGCGCGAAGGCCGTGATGACGTAATGCTGCCGCTGATGCGCCAGACCGCCAACGCCATCCGCGAACTGGCGATCCGTTTCGCCGACGTGCCGATGCTGTCGCGCACCCACGGCCAGCCGGCCTCGCCGACCACCCTGGGCAAAGAACTGGCCAACGTGGTGTACCGCCTGGAGCGTCAGATTGCTCAAGTCGCGGCCGTCCCGCTGCTGGGCAAGATCAACGGCGCCGTGGGCAACTACAACGCCCACCTCTCGGCCTACCCTGAGATCGACTGGGAAGAAAACGCCCGCGCCTTCATCGAAGACGAGCTGGGCCTGGGTTTCAACCCCTACACCACGCAGATCGAGCCGCACGACTACATCGCCGAGCTGTTCGACGCCATTGCGCGTTTCAACACCATCCTGATCGACTTCGATCGCGATATCTGGGGCTACATCTCCCTGGGCTACTTCAAGCAGCGCACCATTGCCGGTGAAATCGGTTCGTCGACCATGCCGCACAAGGTCAACCCGATCGACTTCGAAAACTCCGAGGGCAACCTCGGCATCGCCAACGCCCTGTTCCAGCACCTGGCCAGCAAGCTGCCGATCTCCCGCTGGCAGCGCGACCTGACCGACTCCACCGTACTGCGCAACCTCGGCGTGGGCTTTGCCCACAGCGTGATCGCGTACGAAGCCAGCCTCAAAGGCATCAGCAAGCTGGAGCTCAACGCGCAGAAAATCGCCGCTGACCTCGACGCGTGCTGGGAAGTCCTGGCCGAGCCGATCCAGACCGTGATGCGTCGCTACAACATCGAAAACCCGTACGAGAAGCTAAAAGAATTGACGCGCGGCAAGGGCATCAGCCCTGAGGCGCTGCAAACTTTCATCGACGGCCTGGACATGCCAGCCGCGGCCAAGGCCGAGCTGAAACTGCTCACCCCGGCCAACTACATCGGCAACGCTGTAGAGCAAGCCAAGCGCATCTGATCATCGCAAGACCCTTTGAGACGCCCGGCCGCGCCGGGCGTTTTTATTACAGTCTGAAAAGTGCTTTCTTTCAATAGGTTACACATGAATCCTGACATCCCTCTTCAACTTCTGGGCGGCATCACGGCACGGGAATTCCTGCGCGACTACTGGCAGAAAAAACCGCTGCTGATCCGCCAGGCCATCCCCGACTTCGAAAGCCCGATCGACGCCGACGAACTGGCCGGCCTGGCCCTGGAAGAAGAAGTCGAGTCGCGTCTGGTGATCGAACACGGCGAACGTCCGTGGGAATTGCGTCGCGGCCCGTTCGCCGAAGATGCTTTCGGCGCCCTGCCTGAGCGCGAGTGGACCCTGCTGGTACAAGCGGTTGACCAGTTCGTGCCGGAAGTCGCCGAGCTGCTGGAGCAGTTCCGCTTCCTGCCAAGCTGGCGCATCGACGACGTGATGATCAGCTTTGCCGCACCCGGTGGCAGCGTGGGTCCGCACTTCGACAACTACGATGTGTTCTTGCTGCAAGCCCAAGGCAAGCGCAACTGGAAAATCGGCCAGATGTGCAACTCCGAAAGCCCGCTGCTGCAACACGCGGACCTGCGCATCCTTGCCGAATTCGAAGAAAGCGCCGAATGGGTCCTGGAACCGGGCGACATGCTCTACCTGCCGCCACGCCTGGCCCACTTCGGTATCGCCGAAGACGACTGCATGACCTACTCCGTGGGCTTCCGCGCACCGAGCGCGGCCGAAGTACTGACTCACTTCACCGACTTCCTCGCCCAGTACCTGACCGACGAAGAGCGCTACACCGACGCCGACGCCCAACCGGTCAGCGACCCGCACCAGATCCAGAGCGACGCCCTCGACCGCCTGAAGAGCCTGCTGGCCGAACACATGAGCGACGAGCGCATGTTGCTGACCTGGTTCGGCCAGTTCATGACCGAACCGCGCTACCCTGAACTGGTGGCGGGCGAAGAACTGGGCGAGGACGACTTTATCGGCGCCCTGCAAGACGGCGCGATTCTGGTACGTAACCCAAGCGCGCGCATGGCCTGGTCGGAAGTGGACGACGACGTCCTGCTGTTCGCCAGCGGCCAGAGCCGTTACCTGCCGGGCAAACTGCGCGAACTGCTGAAGCTGATCTGCGCCGCCGACGCCCTGCACGCCGAAAACCTCGGCCCATGGTTGGCGGACGAAGACGGCCGCGACCTGCTGTGCGAACTGGTCAAGCAAGGAAGCCTGGGGTTTGCTGATGAATAAGATTCACGTAAGTGTCGCGGACTGGCAAAAGGATATCGCCGAGATACGGCGCATTCGTGAAGCGGTATTTATCGCTGAGCAATCGGTACCCCCGGAGCTGGAATGGGACGCAGACGACGCTGACGCGGCGCATTTCCTTGCCTTCGAAGGCGACTTTCCGATTGGCACCGCTCGCCTGCTGCCCAGCGGCGAGATCGGGCGTGTGTCGGTGCTCAAGGATTGGCGCGGGCTTAAAGTCGGCGACAAGCTGATGGAAGCGGTGATTGGCGTGGCTGAGCAGCGTGGCCAGACGAAGCAGTTTCTCAGTGCGCAGGTGTATGCGGCGCCGTTTTATGAGCGATTGGGGTTCAAGATCGTCAGCGAGGAATTCCTCGAAGTCGGGATTCCCCATGTCGATATGGTGCGCGGGGACTGATCCAAGACCGAGTCGCGCCTTTCGCGAGCAAGCCCGCTCCCACATTTGACTGAGTACACCCCTTGGAATGCGGTCAAAATGTGGGAGCGGGCTTGCTCGCGAAAGCTATTTCAGCAGCACCACAAATGCCCTGCCCTGCCAGGGCATTTTGCCGTCTACGATTCAACTTGCACCCCGCCAAGCCGACAAACTGGCACTATCAAGCCCAAACGACTCGCAGAGATAACGGACATGTCCCTACGCACCCTGCTCACCGCCCTCCTGCTGGCCACCAGCGTCACGGCCATGGCCGACACCGAAGTGGTCAACCTGAGCAACCGCACCAGCGCCGACCTGCTGCCCGTCGCGCAGAATTTCATCGGCAAGGACGGCACCGTCAGCGCCTACGGTAACCAGCTTATTGTCAACGCTGACCCCGGCAAGATCCAGGACCTGCGCGCCCTGCTCGCGCAACTCGACACCCCTGCCAAGCGCCTGCTGATCACCGTCGACACCAACGAGAACAACCAGCAGAACAGCGGCGACAACCAGACCCGCATCATCAGCTACGGCACCGCCAGCCGCGACGGCGGCGTGCAGCAGATCCAGGCCAGCGAAGGCGTGCCTGCGCTGATCCAGGTCGGCCAGAGCGTGCCGCTGACCACCACCCAACCGGACGCCTACGGCCGCCCGCAGAACCAGACCCAATACCGCAACGTGACCCAGGGCTTTTACGTGACTGCTAGCGTCACCGGCGAGACCGTTCACCTGGCCATCAGTACCAACCGTGACCGCATGAGCCAGGAACGTCCCGATGTAGTGAACGTGCAAAGTACCGACACAACCGTCAGCGGCCGCTTGGGTGAATGGATCCCCCTGGCCGGCATCAACCGCGAGACCCAGGCCGACAAATCCGCTGGAACCCGCACCTACTCTACTCAGGGCCGGGATGACCTGACTTTGCGGGTCAAGGTCGACACCCTGAACTGAAGCACCAAAAACTGACTGATGAGTCGTCTTAGACTAAAGATGTAGTGCTTGAAAATAAGCACTACAAAACATTTGACGAGCCAAAAAAGCATGGGCATGATGGCCTCGCTCCCGCTAATCAGGGGCCCTGGCAAGGGCCTTCGGATCGCGCTCCAAGCTACCCACCCGAGCCGATTCGTGTCTGTACCGCCCACAAGGTGTGTTTGACGAGGTTGCGACTGGAACGAAGTTGTCCCGAGGGACGGAAGCTAACCAGGTAACCCGGCTACACACTGATGGATCGTACAAAGGCCCACGACGCCCGAAGACTGCCCGCAGTTCGCCCCTACCTGCTCAACTCCTCCTCTCGCAACGCGTTCATCCCGTCGCATTCCCCGGCAAACCCGACATGACCGCCTAAGCTTCTGGTCAGCGAGCAGCCCTGCCCACGCATCGATTGCACGGCTGGAAAACGGATCTTCTAAACAAGACGCGACGAGGTTTACTCCCATGGCACTGACACGCGAACAGCAAATTGCAGCCCTCGAGAAAGACTGGGCTGAAAACCCACGCTGGAAAGGCGTAACCCGCGCTTATTCCGCTGCTGACGTCGTCCGCCTGCGTGGCTCGGTTCAACCGGAGCACACCTTTGCAAAACTCGGCGCCGAGAAGCTGTGGAACCTGGTCACCCAAGGTGCCAAGCCGTCCTTCCGTCCCGACAAAGATTTCGTCAACTGCATGGGCGCCCTTACTGGCGGCCAGGCAGTGCAACAGGTAAAAGCCGGCATCCAGGCGATCTACCTGTCCGGCTGGCAAGTGGCAGCGGACAACAACTCCGCTGAATCCATGTACCCCGACCAGTCGCTGTACCCGGTGGACTCGGTGCCAACCGTGGTCAAGCGCATCAACAACTCGTTCCGTCGTGCCGACCAGATCCAGTGGAAAGCCGGCAAGAACCCAGGCGACGCAGGCTACATCGACTACTTCGCGCCAATCGTGGCTGACGCTGAAGCCGGTTTCGGCGGCGTACTGAACGCCTACGAGCTGATGAAGAGCATGATCGAGGCAGGCGCTGCCGGCGTGCACTTCGAAGACCAACTGGCGTCGGTAAAGAAATGCGGCCACATGGGCGGCAAGGTATTGGTACCAACCCAGGAAGCCGTACAAAAGCTGACCGCTGCACGTTTGGCGGCTGACGTTGCCGGTACACCGACCATCATCCTGGCCCGTACCGACGCCAACGCGGCTGACCTGCTGACTTCGGATTGCGATCCGTACGACCAGCCGTTCGTCACTGGCGAACGTACCCAGGAAGGCTTCTACAAGGTGCGCGCCGGTCTCGACCAGGCCATCGCCCGCGGCCTGGCCTACGCGCCGTACGCCGACCTGATCTGGTGCGAAACCGCCAAGCCAGACCTGGACGAGGCTCGTCGCTTCGCCGAGGCGATCAAGAAGGAATACCCGGACCAACTGCTGTCCTACAACTGCTCGCCTTCTTTCAACTGGAAGAAGAACCTGGACGACGCGACCATCGCCAAGTTCCAGCGCGAACTGTCCGCCATGGGCTACAAGCACCAGTTCATCACCCTGGCCGGCATTCACAACATGTGGCACAGCATGTTCAACCTGGCGCACGACTACGCCCGCAACGACATGACCGCCTACGTGAAGCTGCAAGAGCAGGAATTCGCCGACGCCGCCAAAGGCTACACCTTCGTGGCGCACCAGCAGGAAGTGGGCACCGGCTACTTCGACGACATGACCACCGTGATCCAGGGCGGCTCCTCGTCCGTGACCGCGCTGACCGGTTCGACCGAAGAAGAGCAGTTCCACTAAGCACCGTGTACACGGCCACTGCGGCCCCAAGGAAGACCTAACCGCAGTGCCGCAAACAATCACGCCCCGACCTGTTCGGGGCGTTTTTTTATCTCAAGATCACCACAAGTCCAATGTGGGAGCTGGCTTGCCTGCGATAGCGGTGCAGCAGTCGCCACATTCACTGACTGACACACCGCCATCGCGGGCAAGCCCGGCTCCCACAGGGAACGCGTCGAGTTGAAGATTTTGCGCAAAACATTGATCCAGAGCGGTATTCCCTCCGATCAGATCGGTTAAAAGATCCCCGTCAACAACTAAGCCGCAACCAAGCAAGTAACGACAACTTCCCCCGCCACACGCGAAACATTCGCTTAAACCCTACGCAAACAATATTCATTATCATTTGGCGTATGAAAACTTCGTTACAGGTTAAACAAAACACATTTGATTAAATGCCCGCTAATGCCCACCACACAAGGGTTGCAGCCCCATCGAGGTGCACTATGTCCTTATTCCATCGAATAATTTCGCTATAGGAATTTTACTTGCCCGGTGTTTAGCCATAAAATCACCGCGATTGATTGCAGTGCGACATATCGTCACTGCATCGTTACTTTTTTAAGCTCAGAGACCCTTGCTCTCTGTTAAGGACTTCCAGCATGACCGAAGCGACAGGACTCATGGCCCACAACTGGGGCTTTGCCATTTTCCTTCTCGGTGTTGTCGGCCTTTGCGCCTTCATGCTTGGCGTCTCCAGCCTCCTCGGGTCAAAAGCCTGGGGCCGCAGCAAAAATGAACCGTTCGAGTCCGGCATGCTACCTACAGGTGGCGCCCGCTTGCGGCTCTCAGCCAAATTCTATCTGGTCGCGATGCTGTTCGTGATCTTCGATATCGAAGCCCTCTTTCTCTTTGCCTGGTCTGTGTCCGTCCGCGAAAGCGGCTGGACCGGATTCGTCGAAGCTCTCGTTTTCATAGCAATTCTGTTGGCAGGCCTTGTCTACCTATTCCGAGTGGGCGCCCTTGACTGGGCACCGGAAGCTCGTCGTAAGCGGCAAGCGAAGCTGAAACAATGAGGCTTTGGCGATGCAATACAATCTCACCAGGATCGACCCGGATGCTCCTAACGATCAGTACCCTATCGGCGAACGGGAAACCGTCTCCGATCCGTTAGAAGATCAAGTCCACAAAAACATCTACATGGGCAAGCTGGAAGACGTGCTGAGTGGCGCGGTCAACTGGGGGCGTAAAAACTCCCTGTGGCCGTACAACTTCGGCCTGTCCTGCTGCTACGTGGAAATGACCACTGCCTTCACGGCGCCCCACGACATCGCACGCTTCGGCGCCGAAGTTATCCGGGCATCACCGCGCCAGGCGGATTTCATGGTTATCGCCGGCACCTGCTTCATCAAGATGGCGCCGATCATCCAGCGTCTCTACGAGCAAATGCTCGAACCGAAGTGGGTTATCTCCATGGGTTCGTGCGCCAACTCCGGTGGCATGTACGACATCTACTCCGTTGTCCAAGGGGTGGACAAGTTCCTGCCCGTGGACGTCTACGTGCCTGGCTGCCCGCCCCGCCCTGAAGCGTTCTTGCAAGGCTTGATGCTGTTGCAGGAATCGATTGGCAAGGAGCGTCGCCCGCTTTCCTGGGTCGTCGGCGATCAAGGCGTTTACCGCGCCGAGATGCCTTCGCAAAAAGAACAGCGCCGCGAACAGCGAATCGCAGTGACCAACCTGCGCAGCCCCGACGAAGTCTGATCCAGCCCCGCTTCTTTTATAGAACGAAAACCTGGCTTCATTCTTTACGTTGACCGAAAGCGATAAAAAAACCATGACTACAGGCAGCGCTCTGTACATCCCGCCTTATAAGGCAGACGACCAGGATGTGGTCGTCGAACTCAATAACCGTTTTGGCCCTGACGCCTTCACCGCCCAGGCCACGCGCACCGGTATGCCGGTGCTGTGGGTGGCGCGCGCCAAGCTCGTCGAAGTCCTGACCTTCCTGCGTAACCTGCCCAAGCCGTACGTCATGCTCTATGACCTGCATGGCGTGGACGAGCGCCTGCGCACCAAGCGTCAAGGGCTGCCGAGCGGCGCCGACTTCACCGTGTTCTACCACCTGATGTCGATCGAACGTAACAGCGACGTGATGATCAAGGTCGCGTTGTCCGAAGGCGACCTGAGCGTCCCGACCGTGACCGGTATCTGGCCGAACGCCAGCTGGTACGAGCGTGAAGTCTGGGACATGTTCGGCATCGACTTCCCGGGCCACCCACACCTGACGCGCATCATGATGCCGCCAACCTGGGAAGGTCACCCGCTGCGCAAGGACTTCCCTGCCCGCGCCACCGAATTCGACCCGTTCAGCCTCAACCTGGCCAAGCAACAGCTTGAAGAAGAGGCCGCGCGCTTCCGTCCGGAAGACTGGGGCATGAAGCGTTCCGGCACCAACGAGGACTACATGTTCCTCAACCTGGGCCCGAACCACCCTTCGGCCCACGGTGCCTTCCGTATCATCCTGCAACTGGACGGCGAAGAAATCGTCGACTGCGTGCCGGACATCGGCTACCACCACCGTGGTGCCGAGAAGATGGCCGAGCGCCAGTCGTGGCACAGCTTCATCCCGTACACCGACCGTATCGACTACCTCGGCGGCGTGATGAACAACCTGCCGTACGTGCTCTCGGTCGAGAAGCTGGCCGGCATCAAGGTACCGGATCGCGTCGACACCATCCGCATCATGATGGCCGAGTTCTTCCGCATCACCAGCCACCTGCTGTTCCTGGGTACCTATATCCAGGACGTCGGCGCCATGACCCCGGTGTTCTTCACCTTCACCGACCGTCAGCGCGCCTACAAGGTCATCGAAGCCATCACCGGTTTCCGCCTGCACCCGGCCTGGTATCGCATCGGCGGCGTGGCCCACGACCTGCCGAACGGCTGGGAGCGCCTGGTTAAAGAGTTCATCGACTGGATGCCCAAGCGTCTGGACGAGTACCAAAAGGCCGCGCTGGACAACAGCATCCTCAAGGGTCGGACCATCGGCGTCGCTGCCTACAACACCAAAGAGGCCCTGGAATGGGGCGTCACCGGTGCTGGCCTGCGTTCCACCGGCTGCGATTTCGACCTGCGCAAGGCGCGCCCGTACTCCGGCTACGAGAACTTCGAATTCGAAGTACCGCTGGCGGCCAACGGCGATGCCTACGACCGTTGCATCGTGCGCGTCGAAGAAATGCGCCAGAGCCTGAAGATCATCGAGCAGTGCATGCGCAACATGCCGGCCGGCCCGTACAAGGCGGATCACCCGCTGACCACGCCGCCGCCGAAAGAGCGCACGCTGCAACACATCGAAACCCTGATCACGCACTTCCTGCAGGTTTCGTGGGGCCCGGTCATGCCGGCCAACGAGTCCTTCCAGATGATTGAAGCGACCAAGGGTATCAACAGTTATTACCTGACGAGCGATGGCGGCACCATGAGCTACCGCACCCGGATTCGCACCCCAAGCTTCCCGCACTTGCAACAGATCCCTTCGGTGATCAAAGGCGAGATGGTCGCGGACTTGATTGCGTACCTGGGTAGTATCGATTTCGTTATGGCCGACGTGGACCGCTAAGCATGAACAGCACGCTTATCCAGACAGACCGTTTCACCTTGAGTGAAACCGAGCGCTCGGCCATCGAGCACGAGCTGCATCACTACGAAGACCCGCGCGCGGCGTCGATCGAAGCCTTGAAGATCGTCCAGAAGGAACGTGGCTGGGTGCCGGACGGCGCCCTCTACGCCATCGGCGAGATCCTCGGCATCCCTGCCAGCGACGTTGAAGGCGTGGCCACGTTCTACAGCCAGATCTTCCGCCAGCCAGTGGGCCGCCACATCATTCGCGTGTGCGACAGCATGGTCTGCTACATCGGTGGCCACGAGAAAGTGGTCGACGCGATCCAGACCAAACTGGGCATCGGCCTCGGCCAGACCACTGCAGACGGGCGTTTCACCCTGCTGCCAGTGTGCTGCCTGGGCAACTGCGACAAGGCGCCGGCGTTGATGATCGACGACGACACATTCGGTGACGTGCAGGCAGCTGGCGTGACCCAATTGCTCGAGGGCTACCCATGACCCTTACATCTTTCGGCCCGGCCAACCTGATCAAGCGTTCGCCTGAAACCCACCCGTTGACCTGGCGCCTGCGTGACGATGCCGAGCCGGTATGGCTCGACGAGTACCAGGCCAAGAATGGTTACGCGGCGGCGCGCAAAGCCTTCGCCGACATGGCCCAGGACGATATCGTCCAGACCGTGAAGGACGCCGGCCTCAAAGGTCGCGGCGGTGCAGGCTTCCCCACTGGCGTTAAGTGGGGCCTGATGCCAAAAGACGAATCCATCAACATCCGCTACCTGCTGTGCAACGCGGATGAAATGGAGCCGAACACCTGGAAAGACCGCATGCTGATGGAGCAACTGCCCCATCTGCTGATCGAAGGCATGCTCATCAGCGCCCGCGCGCTGAAAACCTACCGTGGCTATATCTTCCTGCGTGGCGAATACACCACCGCCGCCAAGCACCTCAACCGTGCCGTAGAAGAAGCCAAGGCAGCGGGCCTGTTGGGCAAGAACATTCTCGGTTCGGGTTTCGACTTCGAACTGTTCGTGCACACCGGCGCCGGGCGTTACATCTGCGGTGAAGAAACCGCACTGATCAACTCCCTCGAAGGCCGCCGCGCCAACCCGCGCTCCAAGCCGCCCTTCCCTGCCGCCGTGGGCGTGTGGGGCAAGCCGACTTGCGTGAACAATGTCGAAACCCTGTGCAACGTGCCGGCGATCATCGCCGACGGCGTGGACTGGTACAAATCGTTGGCCCGTGAAGGCAGTGAAGACATGGGCACCAAGCTCATGGGCTTCTCCGGCAAGGTCAAGAACCCTGGCCTGTGGGAGCTGCCGTTCGGCGTGACCGCACGCGAACTGTTCGAGGACTACGCCGGCGGCATGCGCGACGGCTACACCTTGAAAGCCTGGCAACCAGGCGGCGCCGGTACCGGTTTCCTGTTGCCCGAGCACCTCGACGCACAGATGTATGCCGGCGGCATCGGCAAGGTCGGCACCCGGATGGGTACTGGCCTGGCGATGGCGGTGGACAACACCGTGAACATGGTCTCCCTGCTGCGCAACATGGAACAGTTCTTTGCCCGCGAATCCTGCGGCTTCTGCACCCCATGCCGCGACGGTTTGCCGTGGAGCGTGAAGCTGCTGATGGCCCTGGAAAACGGCGAAGGCCGCGAGGGTGACATCGAGACCCTGCTGGGTCTGGTCGGTTTCCTCGGCCCAGGCAAGACCTTCTGTGCTCACGCACCGGGCGCCGTGGAGCCATTGGGCAGCGCTATCAAATACTTCCGCTCGGAGTTCGAAGCCGGCATCGCGCCTACCAGCGCCGCCGTCCCGCCTCTGGCGAGGCCGATCGTAGTCGGCGCGTAACGCTTAAAGAAGCGAAGGGTCCGTGCCCTTCGCTTTCTCATGTGCTGGCGCCTCAAGGGCTGTGTAGATGCACATGAATAACAAGATTCCATTAGCCACGCCCGCTGACAACGGGCCAACGAAGAACTTTGAACCATGGCCACTATCCACGTAGACGGCAAAGCGCTCGAAGTCGATGGGGCGGACAACCTGTTACAGGCGTGTCTGTCACTCGGCCTCGACATCCCGTATTTCTGCTGGCACCCCGCACTTGGTAGCGTCGGTGCCTGTCGCCAGTGTGCGGTCAAGCAATACACCGACGAGAACGACACCCGTGGTCGTATCGTCATGTCGTGCATGACCCCAGCCACCGACAACACCTGGATCTCCATCGAAGATGAAGAATCCAAGGCGTTCCGCGCCAGTGTCGTCGAATGGCTGATGACCAACCACCCCCACGACTGCCCGGTCTGTGAGGAAGGCGGTCACTGCCACCTGCAAGACATGACGGTGATGACCGGCCACAACGAGCGCCGTTATCGCTTCACCAAGCGTACCCACCAGAACCAGCAACTGGGCCCGTTCATTTCCCACGAGATGAACCGCTGCATCGCTTGCTACCGCTGCGTACGTTTCTATAAAGACTACGCCGGCGGCACCGACCTCGGCGTGTTCGGCGCCCACGACAACGTGTACTTCGGTCGCGTTGAAGACGGCGTGCTCGAAAGCGAGTTCTCCGGCAACCTCACCGAGGTCTGCCCGACCGGTGTGTTCACCGACAAGACTCACTCCGAGCGCTACAACCGCAAGTGGGACATGCAGTTCGCCCCGAGCATCTGCCATGGCTGCTCCAGCGGTTGCAACATCTCCCCGGGCGAGCGCTACGGCGAACTGCGTCGCATCGAAAACCGCTTCAACGGTTCGGTCAACCAGTACTTCCTGTGCGACCGTGGCCGTTTCGGCTACGGCTATGTCAACCGCGAAGACCGCCCGCGCCAGCCATTGCTGGCCGGTGGCGCCAAGCTGAGCCTGGACGACGCGCTGGATAAAGCCGCCGACCTGCTGCGCGGCCGCAACATCGTCGGTATCGGTTCGCCGCGCGCCAGCCTCGAAAGCAACTTCGCGTTGCGTGAACTGGTCGGCGCCGAGCACTTCTACAGCGGTATCGAAGCCGCTGAGCTGGAGCGCATCCGCCTGGTCCTGCAAGTGCTGAACGACAGCCCGCTGCCCGTGCCGAACATGCGCGACATCGAAGACCACGACGCCATTTTCGTCCTCGGTGAAGACCTGACCCAGACCGCTGCCCGCGTGGCCCTGTCGCTGCGCCAGTCGGTGAAAGGCAAGGCTGAAGACATGGCCGACGCCATGCGCGTCCAGCCTTGGCTCGACGCCGCGGTGAAAAACATCGGCCAGCACGCGCTGAACCCGCTGTTCATCGCCAGCCTGGCTGAGACCAAACTCGACGACATCGCCGAGGAATGCGTACACGCAGCACCAGACGACCTGGCCCGCATCGGTTTCGCCGTGGCCCACGCCCTCGACGCCAGTGCCCCTGCCGTCGAAGGCCTGGACAGCGAAGCCGTGGCCCTGGCCCAACGCATCGCCGACGCCCTGCTGGCGGCCAAGCGCCCCTTGATCATTGCCGGCACCTCGTTGGGTTCCAAGGCGCTGATCGAAGCCGCTGCCAACATTGCCAAAGCCTTGAAGCTGCGCGACAAGAACGGTTCCATCAGCCTGGTGGTGCCAGAAGCCAACAGCCTTGGCCTGGCCATGCTCGGTGGCGAGTCCCTGGACGCAGCCCTGCAAGCGGTGATCGACGGCAACGCCGACGCCATCGTGGTGCTGGAAAACGACCTGTACACCCGCACCGATGCTGCCAAGGTTGACGCTGCACTGGACGCTGCAAAAGTCCTGATCGTCGCCGACCACCAGAAGACCGCCACCAGCGACCGCGCCGACCTGGTGCTACCAGCCGCCACCTTCGCCGAAGGCGACGGCACCCTGGTCAGCCAGGAAGGCCGCGCCCAGCGCTTCTTCCAGGTGTTCGATCCAAAGTACATGGACGCCAGCATCCTGGTTCACGAAGGCTGGCGCTGGCTGCATGCCCTGCGCGCCACCCTGCTGAACCAGCCGATCGACTGGACCCAGCTTGACCACGTGACCGCCGCCACCGCTGCCAGCGCACCGCAACTGGCCCGCATCATCGATGCTGCGCCATCCGCCGCGTTCCGCATCAAGGGCATGAAACTGGCCCGTGAACCGCTGCGTTACTCCGGTCGCACCGCCATGCGCGCCAATATCAGCGTGCACGAACCGCGTACCCCGCAAGACAACGACACCGCGTTCGCCTTCTCCATGGAAGGTTACTCGGGCTCCGCCGAACCGCGTCAGCAGGTGCCGTTCGCCTGGTCGCCGGGCTGGAACTCGCCGCAGGCCTGGAACAAGTTCCAGGACGAAGTCGGTGGTCACATCCGCGCTGGCGACCCGGGCACCCGCCTGATCGAAAGCACGGGTGATTCGCTGAACTGGTTCGCTGCCATACCGCGTCCGTTCAACCCGGCCCAGGGCACCTGGCAGGTTGTGCCGTTCTTCCACCTGTTCGGCAGCGAAGAGAACTCTTCCAAAGCCGCGCCAGTGCAAGAGCGCATCCCGGCTGCCTACGTGTCCGTGGCCAAGTCCGAAGCCGACCGCCTCGGTGTCAACGACGGTGCGCTGCTCAGCCTGAACGTGGCTGGCCAGACCCTGCGTCTGCCGCTGCGCATCAATGAAGAGCTGGGCGCCGGCCTGGTTGCACTGCCTAAAGGCATCGCCGGCATCCCCGCGGCGATCTTCGGCAAAACCGTTGACGGTCTGCAGGAGGCAGCGCAATGACTTGGTTCACGCCGGAAGTAATTGACGTGATCATCTCGGTGGTCAAGGCCATCGTGATCCTGTTGGCCGTGGTCGTTGCGGGCGCCCTGCTCAGCTTCGTCGAACGTCGCCTGCTGGGCTGGTGGCAGGACCGTTACGGTCCGAACCGCGTTGGCCCGTTCGGCATGTTCCAGATCGCGGCCGACATGCTGAAAATGTTCTTCAAGGAAGACTGGACCCCGCCGTTTGCCGACAAGGTGATCTTCACCCTGGCACCGGTCGTGGCCATGAGCGCCTTGCTGATCGCCTTCGCGATCATCCCGATCACCCCGACCTGGGGCGTGGCGGACCTGAACATCGGCTTGCTGTTCTTCTTCGCCATGGCCGGTTTGTCGGTCTACGCGGTGCTGTTCGCCGGTTGGGCCAGTAACAACAAGTTCGCCCTGCTGGGCAGCTTGCGGGCTTCGGCCCAGACCGTGTCCTACGAAGTGTTCATGGGCCTGGCGCTGATGGGCATCGTGGTGCAGGTTGGCTCGTTCAACATGCGCGACATCGTCGAGTACCAGGCGCAGAACCTGTGGTTCATCATTCCGCAGTTCTTCGGCTTCTGTACCTTCTTCATCGCTGGCGTCGCCGTGACTCACCGTCACCCGTTCGACCAACCGGAAGCGGAACAGGAACTGGCCGACGGTTACCACATCGAATACGCCGGCATGAAATGGGGCATGTTCTTCGTTGGTGAGTACATCGGCATCATCTTGATCTCGGCCCTGCTGGTCACGCTGTTCTTCGGCGGCTGGCACGGTCCGTTCGGCATCCTGCCGCAGTTGGCGTTCTTCTGGTTCTTCCTCAAGACCGCGTTCTTCATCATGTTGTTCATCCTGCTGCGCGCTTCCATTCCGCGTCCACGATACGACCAGGTGATGGATTTCAGCTGGCGCTTCTGCCTGCCGCTGACCCTGATCAATTTGCTGGTGACGGCTGCCGTTGTGTTGTTGAACACGCCCGCCGGCGCGGTTCAGTGAGGATTTGACCCATGTTCAAATATATTGGCGACATCGTTAAGGGTACTGGTACCCAGTTGCGAAGCCTGGTGATGGTTTTCGGCCATGGCTTCCGCAAACGCGACACCCTGCAATACCCGGAAGAAGCGGTGTACCTGCCGCCGCGTTATCGCGGCCGTATCGTGCTGACCCGCGACCCCGATGGCGAAGAGCGTTGCGTAGCCTGCAACCTGTGCGCCGTGGCGTGCCCGGTGGGTTGCATCTCCCTGCAGAAAGCTGAAACCGAAGACGGTCGCTGGTACCCGGACTTCTTCCGCATCAACTTCTCGCGCTGCATTTTCTGCGGCCTCTGCGAGGAAGCTTGCCCGACCACCGCGATCCAGCTCACCCCGGATTTCGAGATGGCCGAGTTCAAACGTCAGGACCTGGTGTACGAGAAAGAAGATCTGCTGATCTCTGGTCCCGGTAAAAACCCTGATTACAACTTCTATCGTGTTGCAGGTATGGCCGTTGCCGGTAAGCCGAAAGGCGCCGCACAAAACGAAGCCGAGCCGATCAACGTGAAGAGCTTGCTGCCTTAAGGAAGAAAGATGGAATTCGCTTTCTATTTCGCGTCCGGTATTGCAGTGGTGTCCACGCTTCGCGTGATCACCAACACCAATCCTGTGCACGCCCTGCTCTACCTGATCATTTCGTTGATCGCCGTGGCCATGACCTTTTTCAGCCTCGGCGCACCGTTCGCCGGTGTCCTGGAAGTGATCGCCTACGCTGGCGCCATCATGGTGCTGTTCGTGTTTGTGGTGATGATGCTCAACCTGGGGCCGGCTTCGGTCGCCCAGGAACGCGTCTGGCTCAAGCCCGGCATCTGGCTCGGCCCGGTTGTCCTGGCAGCCCTGCTGCTGGGTGAACTGCTGTATGTGCTGTTCGCTCACCAGAGCGGCCAGGCCATCGGTCACACCACCGTAGACGCCAAGGCCGTGGGCATCAGCCTGTTCGGCCCGTACCTGCTGGTGGTCGAACTGGCTTCGATGCTGCTGCTCGCTGCAGCCATCACCGCCTTCCACTTGGGCCGCAACGAAGCCAAGGAGCAATGACGATGCCTGCTATTCCTTTGGAGCATGGTCTGGCGGTCGCCGGCATCCTGTTCTGCCTTGGCCTGGTCGGCCTGATGGTCCGCCGTAACATTCTGTTCGTGTTGATGAGCCTGGAAATCATGATGAACGCCGCCGCATTGGCGTTCATCGTTGCCGGCGCACGTTGGGGCCAGCCGGATGGACAAGTCATGTTCATCCTGGTGATCAGCCTGGCAGCCGCCGAGGCCAGTATTGGCCTGGCGATCCTGCTGCAACTGTATCGTCGCTTCCACACGCTTGATATCGACGCTGCCAGTGAGATGCGCGGATGAACATGATCTTTCTGACTTTCGTATTCCCCCTGATCGGTTTCCTGCTGCTGTCGTTCTCTCGCGGGCGCTGGTCGGAAAACCTGTCGGCCCTGGTGGGCGTGGGCTCCATTGGCCTGTCGGCCATCGTGACCGCCTACGTCATCTGGCAATTCAACGTGGCGCCGCCGGAAGGTGGCCATTACACCCTGGTGCTGTGGCAGTGGATGTCGGTGGAGGGCTTCAAGCCCAACTTCGCTCTCTACGTCGACGGCCTGTCGATCACCATGCTCGGCGTGGTGGTGGGTGTGGGCTTCCTGATCCACCTGTTCGCGTCCTGGTACATGCGCGGTGAAGCCGGTTACTCGCGCTTCTTCTCGTACACCAACCTGTTTATCGCCAGCATGCTGTTCCTGGTACTGGGCGATAACCTGTTGTTCCTGTACTTCGGCTGGGAAGGCGTGGGCCTGTGCTCGTACCTGTTGATCGGTTTCTACTACAGCAACCGCAACAACGGTAACGCGGCACTCAAGGCCTTTATCGTCACCCGTATCGGCGACGTGTTCATGGCCATCGGCCTGTTCATCCTGTTCCAACAGGTGGGCACGCTGAACATCCAGGAACTGCTGGTGCTGGCGCCGCAGAAATTCCAGGTCGGCGACTTCTGGATCACCCTGGCGACCCTGATGCTGCTGGGCGGCGCCGTGGGTAAATCCGCGCAACTGCCGCTGCAAACCTGGCTGGCGGATGCGATGGCCGGCCCTACTCCTGTTTCGGCACTGATCCACGCCGCAACCATGGTAACCGCCGGTGTCTACCTGATCGCCCGTACCCACGGCCTGTTCACCCTGGCGCCGGACATCCTGCACCTGGTGGGCATCGTTGGCGGCGTGACCCTGGTCCTGGCCGGCTTCGCCGCGCTGGTACAGACCGATATCAAGCGTATCCTCGCCTACTCGACTATGAGCCAGATCGGCTATATGTTCCTGGCCCTGGGCGTTGGCGCCTGGGACGCGGCGATCTTCCACCTGATGACCCATGCCTTCTTCAAGGCCCTGCTGTTCCTTGCGTCCGGTGCGGTGATCGTTGCCTGCCACCACGAGCAGAACATCTTCAAGATGGGCGGCCTGTGGAAGAAACTGCCACTGGCCTACGCCAGCTTCATCGTCGGTGGTGCCGCCCTGGCCGCCCTGCCGTTGGTGACCGCCGGTTTCTACTCGAAGGACGAAATCCTCTGGGAAGCGTTCGCCAGCGGTAACCAGAACCTGCTGTACGCAGGCCTGGTGGGTGCGTTCATGACCTCGCTGTACACCTTCCGCCTGATCTTCATCACCTTCCACGGTGAAGCCAAGACCGAAGCGCACGCAGGCCACGGCATCTCCCACTGGCTGCCATTGTCGGTGCTGATCATCCTGTCGACGTTCGTCGGCGCCCTGATCACGCCACCCCTGGCCGGTGTCCTGCCAGAAAGCGCCGGCCATGCCGGTGGCGCTGCCAAGCACAGCCTGGAAATCGCCTCGGGCGCCATTGCCATCGCCGGTATCCTGTTGGCGGCCCTGCTGTTCCTCGGCAAGCGTCGCTTCGTGACCGCCGTGGCCAACAGTGGCATTGGCCGCTTCCTGTCAGCCTGGTGGTTCGCTGCCTGGGGCTTCGACTGGATCTACGACAAACTCTTCGTCAAGCCATACCTGGCCATCAGCCATGTACTGCGCAAAGACCCGCTCGACCAGACCATCGGTTTGATCCCGCGCGCCGCCAAGGCCGGTCACACCGCCCTGAGCCGCAGCGAGACTGGCCAGTTGCGTTGGTACGCTGCTTCCATGGCTGCCGGTGCGGTACTGGTGATCGGCGCCATCGTCGTGGTAGCGGTCTGACTATGAACTTTGCCAACTTTGCGAACTTGCGAAAGGAAACGAGCCTGTCATGATTCTGCCCTGGCTAATCCTGATCCCCTTTATCGGCGGCCTGCTCTGCTGGATGGGTGAACGCTTCGGCGCCACCCTCCCCCGCTGGATTGCGTTGCTGACCATGTCCCTGGAACTTGCGCTCGGCCTCTGGCTGTGGGCCCATGGCGACTATTCATTTGCTCCGGCACCGGGTGTCGATCCAACGTTCGCGCTTGAATTCAAGCACGTGTGGATCCAGCGCTTCGGCATCAACGTGCACCTGGCCCTCGACGGCCTGTCGCTGTTGATGATCCTGCTGACCGGCCTGCTGGGTATCCTCTCGGTACTCTGCTCCTGGAAAGAGATCCAGCGTCACGTGGGCTTCTTCCACCTGAACCTGATGTGGATCCTGGGCGGCGTTGTCGGCGTGTTCCTCGCCCTCGACCTGTTCATGTTCTTCTTCTTCTGGGAAATGATGCTGGTGCCGATGTACTTCCTCATCGCGCTCTGGGGTCACAGTTCTTCGGATGGCAAGAAAACCCGGATCTACGCGGCGACCAAGTTCTTCATCTTCACCCAGGCTTCCGGCCTGATCATGTTGGTGGCGATCCTGGGTCTGGTACTGGTCAACTTCAACACCACCGGCGTGATTACGTTCAACTACGCCGACCTGTTGAAAACCAAGATGTCCCTGACCACCGAGTACATCCTGATGCTGGGCTTCTTCATCGCGTTCGCGGTGAAGCTGCCGGTGGTGCCGTTCCACTCCTGGTTGCCTGATGCGCACGCCCAGGCGCCGACCGCGGGTTCCGTGGACCTCGCCGGTATCTTGCTGAAAACCGCCGCCTACGGCCTGCTGCGTTTCGCCCTGCCGCTGTTCCCGAATGCCTCGGCCGAGTTCGCGCCGATCGCCATGACCCTGGGTCTGATCGGGATCTTCTACGGTGCTTTCCTGGCCTTCGCCCAAACCGACATCAAGCGTCTGATTGCCTTCTCGTCCGTTTCCCACATGGGCTTCGTACTGATCGGCATCTACTCCGGCAGCCAACTGGCGCTGCAAGGCGCGGTGATCCAGATGTTGGCCCACGGTGTTTCCGCCGCTGCCCTGTTTATCCTGAGTGGCCAGTTGTACGAGCGCCTGCACACCCGTGACATGCGTGAAATGGGTGGCGTGTGGTCGCGCATCGCGTACCTGCCGGCGATCAGCCTGTTCTTCGCCGCCGCGTCCCTGGGCTTGCCGGGTACCGGCAACTTCATCGGCGAGTTCCTGATCCTGATGGGTGCCTTCGTGCAGACGCCATGGATCAGTGCCATTGCGACGTCCGGCCTGGTGTTCGGTTCGGTCTACTCGCTGATCATGATCCACCGCGCCTACTTCGGCCCGGCCAAGTCCGACACCGTCCTGCAAGGGATGGATGCTCGCGAACTGATCATGGTGCTCGGCCTTGCGGTATTGCTGATCTACATCGGCGTGTACCCGCAACCGTTCCTGGACACTTCTGCCGCGACGATGCATGGCGTGCAGCAGTGGTTCGGCACCGCCTTCTCTCAACTCGCTTCGGCCCGGTAAGAGCGCTATGGAATTCACGATCCAACACTTTATCGCGCTTGCGCCGCTGCTGATTACCAGCCTCACCGTTGTCGCGGTGATGCTGGCCATCGCCTGGCGCCGCAATCACTCGCAAACGTTCCTGCTGTCCTGCGCCGGTCTCAACCTGGCCCTGCTGTCGATCATCCCGGCCCTCAAGGTCGCGCCACTGGCGGTCACGCCATTGATGATGGTCGATGACTTTGCCCTGCTGTATATCGCGCTGATCCTGGTGGCCACACTGGCCTGCGTCACCCTCGCCCACGCCTACCTCGGCGAAGGCGGCACCGGCTACCCAGGCAACCGCGAAGAGTTGTACCTGCTGATCCTGCTGGCTGCGGCCGGTGGCATCGTGTTGGTCAGCGCACAGCACCTGGCGGGCCTGTTCATCGGCCTGGAACTGCTGTCGATCCCGACCTACGGCCTGGTGGCCTACGCCTTCTTCAACAAGCGCTCCCTGGAAGCCGGCATCAAGTACATGGTGCTGTCGGCTGCCGGTTCCGCGTTCCTGTTGTTCGGTATGGCCCTGCTCTACGCCGAAGCCGGTAGCCTGAGCTTCACCGGTATCGGCCACGCCCTGGCCGCCACCGGCATGCCTGCGCCGATTGCCCAACTGGGCCTGGCGATGATGTTGATCGGCCTGGCGTTCAAGCTGTCGCTGGTGCCGTTCCACTTGTGGACCCCGGACGTGTACGAAGGCGCCCCGGCGCCGGTGGCCGCGTTCCTGGCCACCGCGTCGAAAGTGGCTGTGTTTGCGGTGATGGTGCGTCTGTTCCAGATCTCCCCTGCTGCCAACACCGGCGTGTTGAGCGACGTACTGACCGTGATCGCCATTGCGTCGATCCTGTTCGGTAACCTGCTGGCCCTGACCCAGAACAACCTCAAGCGTCTGCTGGGTTACTCCTCCATCGCGCACTTCGGCTACCTGCTGATCGCCCTGGTGGCGAGCAAAGGCCTGGCCGTGGAAGCCATGGGCGTGTACCTGGTCACCTACGTGATCACCAGCCTGGGTGCATTCGGTGTGATCACGCTGATGTCCTCGCCGTTCAAAGGCCGTGACGCCGACGCCCTGTACGAGTATCGCGGCCTGTTCTGGCGCCGTCCGTACCTGACCGCCGTACTCACCGTGATGATGCTGTCCCTGGCCGGCATTCCACTGACTGCGGGCTTTATCGGCAAGTTCTACATCGTCGCCACCGGCGTTGAAGCCCACGAATGGTGGTTGGTTGCCTCCCTCGTGCTGGGTAGCGCCATCGGCGTGTTCTACTACTTGCGCGTGATGGTCACCCTGTACCTGATCGAGCCAAACCTGCGCCGTGTGGATGCCGAGCTGCATTGGGAACAGAAGGCAGGCGGCGTGATGCTGCTGGCCATCGCCCTGCTCGCGTTCTTCCTGGGTGTGTACCCACAACCGTTGCTCACTTTGGTGCAGCATGCGGTGTTGGGCGTTTGATCGTTTAAGTCGATGTGGTAAACAAAACGGCGCCTTCGGGCGCCGTTTTGCGTTTGTTGCGATGAGTAAATTCCACAAGGAATTCCTGTGGCGAGGGAGCTTGCTCCCGCTGGGGCGCGAAGCGGCCCCAAAAAGGTCACCGCGTTATCCCTGATAAATCTCAGTGTCCGGATTCGGGGCCGCTACGCAGCCCAACGGGAGCAAGCTCCCTCGCCACAACTATGTGCTCGAATCGTCACACCGCTCCCTGACATGTGACCGGATTCTTCTGACGAACGCGGTCAAAAATGTGGGAGCGGGCTTGCCCGCTAATGCGTAGTGTCAGTCACAGATGCTTCGACTGATCTACCGCTTTCGCGGGCAAGCCCGCTCCCACATGTGCTACTCGGTGCTGGCGTCAGAACGCGATACCGACCTTCACCCCATACTCATCCCGCTTGAGCTTGGTGTTATCCGCCACCTCGGAATCTTCATCCAGCTTGTACTCGGTGCGGGTGTAATACAGGCCCGCGACCACCGGCAGGTCGCCCTTCTGGTTCATCAACAGGCTGACTTCGGCGTAGGGGTTGGTGCGGTCCTTGAGGTCCACGGTATCGCTGCCCAGGCCGTCTACCTTGATCTTGGCCCGACCGTCGAGGGTGCGACGGGCGCCGGCTTCGACGCGCAGGGTCATGTCATCGAACTGATGGTTGTAGCCCAGCGCCGCCTTGGCAAATGGCGATTTGCTGGTGAGCTCCAGGTCTTCGTTGTTGGAGTCCAGCTCGTAGCGGGTCCAGCTGTAGCCGCCACCGGCAATCACATCGACCGAGTTGCGCGCATCCAGCGCGGCACGCCAGCCGAGGTCCAGGTCGGCCTGGCCGTCCTTGAGCTTGTTGTCGCTCTTTTTGCCGTACTTGGCGGTAACGCCCGCCTGGTAGATAAAGCCGGACTCAGCGGTGAGCTTGTTGCCGAAGTTATAGAACAGGCCCGCTTCGGGCATGTTGTCCTTGTCACTTTGGCTGCCGCCTTCGAGCTTGAAGTCGTTGTAGGCACCCAGGATACCGAAGGTGGAAATCGGCCCTGTCGGCGGTGCGGCGAACACCATGGCAGGCGCTGCGACTAGCGCAAATACCGAGGTGTTCTTGAGGAATTTTCCGAATAGCTTGGACATCGTTTTACAGCTCCTTGTCTGGTGAGCAAATTACTCCGGAACCGCTTCGAGCCTAAATGTAGGAAAAAGGTTCGCATTCATTTGCGCAGACAAAGAGGTAAAACGGTTCAGCGATGGCTCTATCTCGATATTTCTAGCTAGATGCCATTATCAAGCCATTAACTTTCTCAACCAACGACCCGTCCTCCGGCAAGCGAATCCCAAAGGTTTCCCTGAGCAGCGCCAGGAGTTCATCGGCCTGTTTAATCGTGTGTTTTTCACTGGGCCGATCCAGGTGGTGGACCGCATAGTGGGCGTTGTTCAACGTGTAGCGCTTGCCCGCCGCCAACCGCGCGACTTTCAACTGGCCGAGAAACGGCGAACCCGGATGCGTGGACACGTACCAGTTGCCAATCTCATAGTCGATATCCGCCTGCTCTTGCAGGTCGAACACATACAACCCACGCCACTCCCCGGCGACTTCCGCCCACAACGTGTAGCTGTCGTCCGCGTTGTGTGTCAGGCGATAGAATTCGTGAGCCGTCGCCTGATCCGCCTCGCTGTCCAACCGCAGCGGGCTGCTGGGCACCATGCCGCCAAAGCCGACGTCAGTGATGTAGCGCACCCCGTCCAGGGTCACCAGGCTCAAGCGATGGGTACGTGCCGTGCGTGCATCCGCCGGCCCGCCCATGACCACACGGCCAGTAATACCGCGCGCGTCAAAACCGAGCTCCTGCAACAGGGCCAGGAACATCTGGTTCAGCTCATAGCAATAACCCCCTCGCCCATCGAGCAGCACTTTGCGCTCGACACTGGCCAGGTCGATGGGTACTGGCAGGCGCAGCAAGGTCGACAGGCTTTCAAAGGCAAAGGTGCACACATGGCGCAGTTGCAGGTCACGCAGGGTTTGCAGGGTGGGTGCAGGCGGCGTGTCGTAGCCCAGGCGTTGCAGGTAAAGCTGGCGATGGGTCAGGTCGGGCATGGCGCAATCCTTGGGCACGGGGCGGAGGCGACACTATGCCGCGCCGATGTGCAGATTGTCATTTTGAATGAACCTTTTTGAACGCCACCCTATCCATTTATAACAACACAGGGAGGCAACATGAGTAGCGCAAAAATCTACACCATCAATTACCAACTACACGGTCAACCCAAGTCCTTTGTGGTACGCGCCGATGTGATGAACAACGCCGAGGCCTGGCACTGGGCGGCAGTGGACGCCGACATTGCCCACGTGAGCCGCATCGGCCGCGTCGGTCACGAGCAAGTGAAAAAGACCACCCGGCCCTGGGCCGAGAAATTCGGCGTCACCGAGGTGACGTGGACCGCGCCCAAGTAACCAAAAGCCCCGCCGAAGCGGGGCTCTTCATGTGCGATGTGCGAAGATGCGCGCCTACGCCACTGGAGACCGCCCCGGATGTTCGAGCTCAAACCCTGCGACCCTGTCACCTACCGCCGCCAAACCCGCCGCAGCACGCTGATCGTGGCGGTGCTGTTCCTCGCGCTGGCGATGTTGCTGTCGAGCCTGGCGGTGATGCTGTTCGGCGAGCCGGGCGGTGACAATTTCCGTTTCAACGTCGGCGGCGTATTTGCCGGCGTGCTGATCACCCTGGCCCTGGTGCGCGGCCCGTTCTGGACCCAGCCGTGGCTGGCGCCCGCGGTGTATGGCTGGCAGCTCAAGCGCAGCCTGATGAGCGTGACCAATGTGATGCACAAGGTCACGGAGGGCGTGCAGGCCAACGACCCGACGGCGCTCAAACTGCTGCGTTTCTACCACCTGGGGCTGACGCAGATGCATGCCCTTGACGCCAACTCCAGCGCCCAGGCGCAACTGCTCAGCGAGGTCGAGGCGCATAAAGCGAAAGTGCAGGCGCTGGGCATCGAGACCGAACAAACACGCCTTGATCCGGCTTGGCTGGAACACCTGCGCGGCTAAGCGAGCCTGCCGGCGCGCCAGCAGAACAACGCACTCACAGCAATCGCCGCGCCGGCCAAACCAAACACCAGCGGCGCCGACGCCACCGGCAGCAACAACCCCGCCAACAACGGCCCAAGGCCCGCGCCGATATCACGCCACACCGCATTCGAGGCCAGAGCCGACACGCGCATCGCACCGGGGTTGCGTTCGGCCACCAGGGTAGTCACCAGCGGCAGTTGCAGCGCGCGCAACACCAGCACCGCCGCCGCGCCGACGATCACCCAGTAGCTGGCAAACGCCGTCAGGGCCAGCGCACTCATGAACGAGAACAGCAGCAACATCGAGGTCGCGCCAAAGCGCTGGGCCGCGCGCCCCCCCAAAGGGCTCAGGAGCATTTCCGAGACATAGCGCAGCGCCATCAACCCGCCGGCGATCAACACCGCATCGCCGCCCAGGATCTTCTGCGCCTGGATCGACAGGCCAAAGATAAACAGCCCATCCAACGCCACGCCTTCGATAAACGACCACATCGCCACGCTGTCGGGCCACTTGAAGCGGCGCCCGCTGCTGTGCAGATCATGGCCCGCGACGGGCAAGCCACGCGCCACCCACAGGCCCACCAGGCAGCAACCGGCGAGGATCAGAAAGATCGGCCGCGGCCCGGCCCATAACGTCAGCCAACCACCCAGCGGCAGCGCGAGCATCGGCCCGAGGGCGATCACTGCCCGTGAACGTCCGGCCCGGCGTGCCGCACCGGCAGGTTCCGACGTCGCCAGCACTTGGGTCGACAGATTCAACGCGGCAAAACACAGGCCCCAGACCAACCGCAACCCCAGCAACGCGGCAAAGCCCGACAACATCGAGTTGCCCAAGGCACACAGCATCGCGGCGCCGGCGGCGATCATGCAGGTCAGGCGGTCGCCGTTGCGCGCGTAGAAATTCAGCACATGCCGGTAGCCGAAAATCCGCACCAGGCGGTTGGCCGCCAGCAATACCCCGGCCTGGGCCAGCGTGATGCCGAAGGCCTGGGACTCCATCGGCAGCAGCAGGTACAGCAACACATCGCTGGGCAGGCATAAAGCCAGGGTCAGCGCAGCGCGGCGGGATTGGGTGTCAGCAGTGCGTTGGGCCAGGGCGGTCATAAATCTGAAACATCCCGAAATATTCAGGTCGCCACGGTAGCCCTCCCCCCGCGTGTTTTACAACGGCCTGGCGGGCTTTTTTCCATAGGGCAGCAAACGCAACACGCTGGCCACGGCGCCCACCAACGCAAACACGCAGCCCAGCCACAACGCCGTTTGCGGGCCGCTGTCGACGAACAGGTGGAAACACAGCGCCACCAACGACGCCCCCAGCGTCTGCCCCAGCAACCGCGAAATCGCCACGATGCCACTGGCCCCACCGCTGCGGGCCAGCGGCGCGCTGGTCATGATGGCCTTGAGGTTGGGCGACTGGAAGAAACCAAAACCGGCGCCACACAAAGCCATGCGCCAGCCAATGTCCAAGGCCGACGCTTCATTGCCCAGGCTGGCCAGCGCCGCCATGCCCAGGCTCAGCATCAACAGGCCGATGCCGCACAGCGCGCCCAGCGACACGCGGTCCGCCAAGCGCCCCGCCACCAACGCCATCACCGCCACGACGGCCGGCCACGGCGTCATCAGAAAACCGGTTTCCACCTGGCTATGGCCCAGCACCGCCTGCAACAGGAACGGCAACGACACAAACGCCAGGCCCTGGGCACTGAACGCGCAAATCGCGGTGAGGGACGACAAGGCAAACACCGGCCGCTTGAACAGGTCCACCGCCAGCATCGGCGCCGGGTGACCGGCCTGTCGGCGCAGCAGCAAGGCGCCGCACACCAACGCCACCGCGATCAAGCCCAGGGTCAACGCACCCTGGGCTCCCTGCACCGCCGTGCCCAGGCCCAACACCAGCAGGGCGAACAATCCGGCACACAGCAAGGCCGCCAGCCGGTCAAACGCATGCCCGGTCATTGGCAGGGTCGGCAACGAGCGCAAGCCCAACGCCAGGGCCAACACGCCCAGTGGCACATTGATCAGGTACAGCCAGTGCCAAGTGGTGACCGCCAGGATCGCCGACGCCGCCGTCGGCCCAAGGGTAAACGCCAACCCCACCACCAGCGAGTTATAGCCCAGGCCACGCCCGAGCATGCGGGACGGATAGATATGCCGCAGCAACGCAGCGTTCACGCTCATGATCGCCGCCGCCCCGAGCCCCTGCACCACCCGCGCGGCGGTGAGGGTTTCCAGCGAACCGGCCAGCCCGCAGAACAGCGACGAGACGATAAACAGCAGCAACCCGCCGAGGTACACGCGGCGATGCCCCAACACCTCGCTCAGCGACGCAAACGGCAGCACCATGGCAATGATCGCCAGTTGATAGGCGTTGACCACCCAGATCACCGAGGCCGAGTCGGTACCAATGCCCTCGGCCAAGGTCGGCAACGCCGTGTTGACGATGGCCGTGTCCAGGGTCGCCATGCCGATCCCCAGGGAGATTGCGATCACGGCCGGCAGGCGTTTATTGAGGGGCAGCCCATCGGCAACTGAAGACATGAACAATCCGCACGGGTGACAAAGGTGTCTAGAGTACGGGCAGCGGCAATTTTTTTCAGCGGCTGATTGGCCAGCTGTCAATATCTTCATGTCCAATGCCGACGTTTACGCCTCAGTCAGAGGGCTCCTACAGTCTTGCGCAGCATTGTTTGCAACCTTGGCACTTCTCTGTTCCAACCACTACGAGAAGCCAATCGATGGACAACGCCCACCAACCCGTCCCACCCACCTTGATGAATGACCGCCGCAACTTTCTACGACTGGCCACCGCCGGCGCAGGGGCACTGCTCTTGGCGGGTGCATTGCCGCCTGCGCTGGCACATGAAGTGGCTGCTCCACCGGCTGTTACAAACCCACAACAAGCCCTGGCGCGGCTGCAGGAAGGCAACCGTCGATACGCCGCGGATGTCACAAAGCGCCGCGGCCTGATGGATGAACGCGCGGCGCTGGTCAACGGCCAGCGTCCGTTCGCAGCGGTGCTGGCCTGCGCCGATTCAAGGGTTGCCCCTGAGTACATGTTTGACACGGGCCTGGGCGAACTTTTTTCAGTCCGCGTCGCGGGCAACTTCGTCACCAATGACGGGCTCGCCAGCCTCGAATACGCCGCCGCGGTGCTGAACACCCCGCTGATCCTGGTACTGGGGCATGACAGCTGTGGCGCCGTCGCGGCCGGTGTCAAGGCTGTCACAGACAACGCCACGTTCCCCGGCAAGATCCAGGGCCTGGCGAATGCGTTCAAACCCTCGGTGAACAAGGTGTTGAAAGCACCCGGCAATCTCCTCGACAACGCGATTGCGCAAAATGTCCGGGACACCGTGGCGCGGCTCAAGCGCGAGTCCAGCCTGCTGACCGAGGCACTGGCCAAAGGCCAATTGAACATCGTCGGCGGCATTTACCGCCTACACAGTGGCGAGGTTGAATGGCTCGCTTAGATCAGCGCGTCAGCACACTCAGCTCCAGGCGCCCGTCCTTGACCGGTGGGCACCAGTAGTAGCCCCCCGTCAACGGCGTGCTGATGCGATACAAACCATCAACAATCCCATCCTCCAGCCCACTCATGCGGCGCAGCTGGGCTTCGAACGCATCGAAGGAATGCCCGAACGCGAGGAACATCAACCCAGCCTGACCATTCTCGGCCCACGGCATCGAGCGACGCACCACGAAGGCTTCCGGGGTGAAGCTTTCCTGGGCGGTGCGTTTGACGTGGGCGGATTCCGGGGCGTCGTCGAGTTCTTCGTTGTCGCCATGGCGACGGCCGATGATGTGGTCGCGCTCCTGCGCCGGCAAGGCGGCAAAGCCATCGAGGTCGTGCTGCCATTGCTGGATCGCGGCGAAGCTGGCGCCGCTGTCGGTCAGGGCAGCTTCAACGGCTGCGTCGTCGTGGGGGTTTTCGGTGCCGTCTTCGTAGTCGGTGAGGTCGAAGCCGGTCTTGTAGCGGAAGCCCTCGGTCATCTGCACCAGGCTGAACGCCGGGGCCAGGGCCTTTTCAAAGGTGCGGCTGCGCAACAGCAGTTCGCCACGGTCGACGCCGTGCAACCACACCCACAGCGCCTGTTGAGTGGACGGGTTGTGCGCACCCGGGCCGCTAACGGCAGGAAAGCTGCGCAAGCCGTCGATCTGTGCATCCAACGCGTTGACCAGCGGCTCACCAAAACCGACCACCACCTGCGCGTCTGCCAACTGCACCAGCGCATCCAGCGCAGCGGGCACGGCGGCCAATGAATCCACGGCGAAAAACAGATGGCGTGCCTGCAACGGCACCGGTGCGGCAAGAATGCCCGGCTGGTACTGACTCATGTGAACTCCTTCAAGAAAGCCGCGCAGTTTACCCGCAGGCGTACAAGAAAGCGCGCAAGCCTTGCCATAGAGCCCTGTGTTGGGTGACTCTCTAGTCATGTTTTGCAACTATTCCAGGAGTAGCGACATGACCACCAGCAACCTGCTCGACGAGCTGTTTCCCGCCACCGCCAACGATATTCCCGAGCAATACCGCCTGGCAGCGCCCATTGAACAGCGTGATTACCTGGTCGATGGCCAGTTGCAGGTCTGGAACGGCCCATTGGCCCAAGTGCAAAGCCCGGTGCAACTCGGTGAAAAGCGCGTGCATATCGGCAGCACGCCGCTACTGGACGCCGACACCGCCCTCACCGCCCTCGACGCCGCCGTGCGCGCCTACAACCGCGGCCAAGGCGAGTGGCCGACGATGCGCGTGGTCGACCGCATCAGGCATGTCGAAGCCTTTTTACGGCGCATGCGTGAACAGCGCGACGCCGTGGTCAAGTTGCTGATGTGGGAGATCGGCAAGAACCTCAAGGACTCGCAGAAAGAATTCGACCGTACCTGCGACTACATCACCGACACCATCAACGCCCTCAAGGAACTCGACCGCCGCTCCAGCCGCTTCGAGCTGGAGCAAGACACCCTCGGCCAGATCCGCCGCGTACCCCTGGGCGTCGCGCTGTGCATGGGCCCCTACAACTATCCGCTCAACGAAACCTTCACCACGCTGATCCCGGCGCTCATCATGGGCAACACGGTGGTGTTCAAACCCGCCAAGCTCGGCGTGCTGTTGATCCGCCCCTTGCTGGAAGCATTCCGTGACAGCTTCCCGGCCGGGGTGATCAACGTGATCTACGGCAGCGGCCGTGAGACAGTCAGCGCGCTGATGGCCAGCGGCAAGATCGACATCTTCGCGTTTATCGGCACCAACAAGGCCGCCAGCGACCTGAAAAAGCTGCACCCAAAACCACACCGTTTGCGCGCGGCCCTGGGTCTGGATGCGAAAAACCCCGGTATCGTGTTGCCCGAAGTGGACCTGGACAACGCCGTGAGCGAGGCGGTCACCGGCTCCTTGTCGTTCAACGGCCAGCGTTGCACCGCGTTGAAAATCCTCTTTGTGCATGAAGACGTGGTCGAACGCTTTATCGAGAAATTCAACCAGAAGCTGACCACCCTCAAACCCGGCATGCCGTGGGAAGACGGCGTGTCGCTGACGCCGCTGCCGGAAGCCGGCAAGGTCGATTACCTCAACGGCCTGGTGGCCGATGCCGCGCAACATGGCGCCCAGGTGGTGAACGCCCATGGCGGCGAAAGTCGCGGTTCGTTCTTCTACCCGGCGGTGTTGTACCCGGTGAACCCGCAGATGCGCGTGTACCACGAAGAACAGTTCGGCCCGGTGGTGCCGATCGTGCCTTACCGCGACCTGGAGACCGTGATCGACTACGTGCTGGACTCGGACTTCGGCCAGCAACTGAGTATTTTCGGCACCAACCCCGAGGCCGTCGGCAAGCTGGTGGACACCTTCGCCAACCAGGTCGGCCGCATCAATATCAATGCCCAGTGCCAGCGCGGGCCGGACACGTTCCCGTTCAACGGGCGCAAGAACTCGGCCGAGGGCACGCTGTCGGTGCATGACGCCTTGCGCGTGTTCTCGATCCGCACGTTGGTGGCGACCAAGTTCCAGGAGAGCAACAAGGCGCTGGTCAGCGATATCCTGAAAAACCGTGACTCAAGCTTTTTAACCACCGACTATATTTTCTGACACCACACCGTACAAAAATGTGGGAGCGGGCTTGCTCGCGAATGCGGTGGATCAGCCAGTACATCTGTCACTGATAGACCGCATTCGCGAGCAAGCCCGCTCCCACATTTGGACCGCGTTATTCCTGACTACCGAGGCCCCTTTACCACCGATGAACCTGCCCCTCTTCGCCCGGCGCCTGCTGCGCCCATTGCTCGACCCCTACCGCCGCTATCGCCACGCCAAACTGATCCACGCCGTGCGCGTGTCCATCGGCTTGCTGGCGACGATCCTGCTGACCACCGGCATCAACCTGCCCCACGGTGAATGGGCGTCGGTGACCATGCTCATCGTGATCGGCGGCTTGCAACACCACGGCAATATCGGCAAAAAGGCCGTGGAACGCGCCTACGGCACCTTGATCGGCGCCAGCGTCGGCTTGCTGCTGGTGCTGCAACAGGCCTGGCTCGGCCAGCCGCTGTTGACCTATCTGTTGATGTCGGTGGTGTGCGGGTTCTTTTCCTATCACGCCATCGGCAAGGGCGGGTACATCGCGCTGCTGTCGGCGATCACGGTGTTTATCGTCGCCGGGCACGGGGACAATCCCGTATCGGACGGCTTGTGGCGCACCGTGGATATCCTGATTGGGATTGTGCTGGCGTTGGCGTTCTCGTTCGCCCTGCCGCTGTATGCGGTGTATTCGTGGCGCTACAACCTGGCCAGTGCGTTGCGTGACTGTGCCGAGATTTATAGCCGGATTATCAGTGGGCGATCAGTCACCGATGATGAGCACTTCAAACTGCTGAATCGCCTGAACGCGGCGATGCTGCAATTGCGCTCGCTGATGCCGTCGGTGTCCAAGGAGGTGCGGATTTCCATGACGGAGTTGGACGCAATCCAGCGGCACTTGCGCCTTTGCATCAGCACCCTGGAGATTCTAGGCAACACGCGCCCTAATCCTCAGGATGAACAGGCCATGGCACGCATGCAGGTGATGTTGAAGGCCGAGAATAGGCAGATTCGCGTCCAATTGGTGGGCATGGCGCGGGCGTTGAAATCGGGGGTGACGGAGCGGTTGGAGCGCTCGGGCAATATCACGGGTAGTCAGTCCGCGCTGGATCCGCCGATTCAAATTGCACAGGATGGATATCGGATGTTGACGTTTCAATTATTGACCAATGTTGATGCAATGCGTGCGAGATTGGCGAAAACGTCTAAACACTGGCAGATTTGACTGACCATTGAAAAAACCGGAACAGATGCAAAACATCTATTCCGGTATAAACTTCAATCCAATGCGAACATAAGCCTTTACTGCACACCGCACCGGCTGAGTAGAGCAACCCAAAAGCTTACAATCACTTGCTTATTTGCCGAATCCTAATATCATCAAAATCATATGCCCCACCATCTTTTTGACTACCCAGATAAGTCAGTATCAAGTGCGTCCACCCACCATTCATAACAATAGTCTGTACAGAGTTATGCCATACATTGAGGGCCGTTATTGTGATGGATCTAGACTGATGATCTGGATAAAACAAGTAATAAACCTGCAACTGGCCAGCCGGCGGCAGCGCACTTGCCCGGTATCTAAAGCTGATTTCATAAGTGCCCGGCGGTTGCGTGCCATATGTTTTAGTCAACCCTCCTTGCCTCGTATACTTCCCAATCAACCTCCAGAAACTATTTCCGGCCTCACTTGTAATATAACCATCAGACCCCGTATTCGAATAGTTAACCCAGCCATTCAAGTTATTACCAGTGAACGGCGTGTAATCATCAAGAAAGACCCGCTGCTTAATCGTGTAGTTCGTTGAAGAAAATCCGACCGCATCTGCCCTATTTGTCCCCCCCCCAAAGTTTACTTCGGCAGTCACAGTGATCTGCGCATTATTGGCCAACGCCGTCAACCAACTGCGCAATACCGCCTTGTTCACCAACCCATTCGCCGCTTCCGTTGAAGTAATCAATGCACCACCGGCACCCAGTACGTC
>NZ_JAFLWU010000015.1:0-154814 GCF_017316265.1 Pseudomonas sp. Marseille-Q1929 | reverse complement strand
TGATTATTTTCAGAAGCTTTCGAAGAATTCTTCAACAACTTCAACCACTTGCGCTTCAGATCTCTCATCAGCGGGAGGCGAATTCTACAGCGTTACACGCTGCTGTCAACACCTCTTTTTCAACTTCTTTCTGGCTTCGATGAACTGAAGCACCTGCTGCCGAAACCTACATAACTCATTGTTTACCAAGGAGTTTTCCGTTTCGACTGCGCCGGAAGTGGGGCGAATTATAGACATCTGAAATCTGCCGTCAATGCCTTTCTTCATATTTCTGTCATATAAGTCAGAAACACCCCAAAAACGCGAAAGCCGGCCCCGAGGGGCCGGCTTTCAGCCCACTTTACAAGCTAGGGAAAGCAAACTGCGACGCTTCATGGCTGGCCCGTTGCGGCCAACGCTGGGTAATCGCCTTGCGACGGGTATAGAAACGCACGCCATCCGGCCCATACGCATGCAAGTCGCCAAACAGTGAGCGCTTCCAGCCACCAAAGCTGTGATACGCCACCGGCACCGGCAGCGGAACGTTAACCCCGACCATGCCCACTTCGATCTCATCACAGAACAGACGCGCCGCTTCCCCATCACGGGTAAAGATGCAGGTGCCGTTGCCATATTCATGATCGTTGATCAGCTGCATCGCCGCTTCCAGGCTATCCACCCGAACCACGCACAGTACTGGCCCAAAGATCTCTTCTTTATAGATACGCATCTCAGGCGTCACATGGTCAAACAAGCTGCCACCCAGGAAGAAACCCTCTTCGTGACCGGCGACACTCAAACCACGGCCATCAACCACCAACTTCGCGCCCGAAGAAACACCGTCTTCTATATAGCCACTGACCTTATCCCGCGCCTGCCCCGTCACCAGCGGCCCCATATCCAGGCCGCACGACGTACCCGCGCCGATCTTCAGCGCCTTGACCTGCGGCACCAGCTTGGCGATCAACGCATCGGCCACCTGGTCACCCACACACACGGCCACCGAGATCGCCATGCAACGCTCACCGCACGAACCATACGCCGCGCCCATCAACGCGCTGACGGCGTTATCCAGATCGGCATCCGGCATCAGCACCGCATGGTTCTTCGCCCCGCCCAGCGCCTGCACACGTTTGCCGCGCTTGGTCGCTTCGGAATAGATGTATTCGGCAATCGGCGTCGAGCCCACAAAACTCAGCGCCTTCACTTCCGGCGCTTCGATCAGTGCATCCACCGCGCCTTTGTCACCGTGCACTACGCTCAGCACGCCTTTAGGCAGACCGGCTTCCTGCAACAGTTGCGCAATCAGCAGCGTCGAACTGGGATCGCGCTCCGACGGCTTCAGGATGAAACAGTTACCGCAAACGATCGCCAGCGGGTACATCCACAGCGGCACCATCGCCGGGAAGTTGAACGGCGTAATACCGGCCACCACGCCCAACGGTTGGAAATCCGACCAGGCATCAATGTTCGGTCCTACGTTACGGCTGTATTCGCCCTTCAGAATCTCCGGCGCCGAGCACGCGTACTCCACGTTCTCGATCCCACGCTTCAATTCACCCGCAGCGTCTTCCAGCGTCTTGCCATGCTCTTCGCTGATCAACTGCGAGATACGCGCTTCGTTCTGCTCCAGCAATTGCTTGAAACGGAACATCACCTGGGCACGCTTGGCCGGCGGCGTATTGCGCCAGGCCGGGAATGCGGCCTTGGCCGAGTCGATCGCCTGTTGAATGGTTTCACGACTGGCCAACGGCACCTGGTGGATCACCTGGCCAGTGGACGGGTTATACACGTCGGCACTACGGCCGCTGTCATTGACCAACTCACCGTTGATCAAGTGCTGGATAAGGCTCATGCAGGGCTCCTGAAAAATTGTTCTATATAGAAGGAGAAATCAGTCGATCTTGTTCAGCACTTCGCCGACCGCATCGAACAAGCGATCCAGGTCCTGCGGCTTGCTGTTGAAGGTTGGCCCGAACTGCAGGGTGTCACCGCCAAAGCGCACGTAGAAACCGGCTTTCCACAAGGCCATGCCGGCCTCGAATGGACGCACGATGGCATCACCGTCACGCGGGGCAATCTGGATCGCGCCGGCCAAGCCGTAGTTGCGGATGTCGATCACGTTCTTGCTGCCCTTCAAACCGTGCAGCGCATTCTCAAAGTGCGGCGCGACTTCGGCTACGCTCTGCACCAGGTTTTCCTTCTGCAGCAGGTCCAAAGCCGCCAGGCCAGCAGCGCACGCGACCGGGTGAGCCGAGTAGGTGTAGCCGTGGGGGAATTCCACCGCGTACTCCGGCGTCGCCTGGTTCATGAACGTCTGATAAATCTCACTGCTGGCAATCACCGCGCCCATCGGAATCGCGCCGTTGGTGACTTGCTTGGCGATGCACATCAGGTCCGGCGTCACGCCGAAGCTGTCGGCACCAAACATCGAGCCGGTGCGGCCGAAACCGGTGATCACTTCATCGAACACCAGCAGGATGTTGTGTTGATCGCAGATCTCACGCAGACGCTTGAGATAACCCTGCGGCGGCACCAGCACACCCGCAGAACCGGCCATCGGCTCGACAAACACCGCGGCGATGTTCGACGCATCGTGCAATTCGATCAGCTTGAGCAACTCATCGGCCAGCGCGATACCACCCAGCTCCGGCATGCCACGGGAGAAGGCATTGCTCGCCAGCAAGGTGTGCGGCAGATGGTCAACATCCATCATCGCCTGACCAAAAATCTTACGGTTGCCGTTCACACCGCCCAAGCTCGTACCGGCGATGTTCACACCGTGATAACCACGAGCGCGGCCGATCATCTTGGTCTTGGTGGCCTGGCCCTTCAGGCGCCAGTACCCACGCACCATCTTCACCGCGGTATCGGCGCACTCGGAGCCGGAGTCAGTGAAGAACACGTGGTTCAGGTTGCCAGGGGTCAGGTCGGTAATCTTTTCTGCCAACTGGAAGGACAACGGATGACCGTATTGGAAACCCGGCGAGTAGTCCAAGGTGCCCAGTTGCTTGGCCACCGCTTCCTGGATTTCCTTGCGCGTATGCCCTGCGCCACAGGTCCACAGGCCCGACAACGAGTCGTAGACTTTGCGCCCCTTGTCATCGATCAACCAGCTACCTTCCGCGCCCACGATCAAGCGCGGATCACGCTGGAAGTTACGGTTGGCGGTGTACGGCATCCAGTGCGCGTCCAGCTTCAATTGGCTGGCCAGGGACGATGGGGCGTTTTCGGGCATGTTCATCAGCAAAACCTCGCAAGGCAAAAGGCAGCGTCGGGATTGAAAAGCGTTGTTGCAGCTAAATTGCCACGACGATAAAGTCGGTGAAATTCAACTCTTCTAACCTTCAGTCAGGCCTTCACTAAACTATGAGCAGCCGTCGCCCCGATCCCCTGGCCCAAGTCAGCGACTTCGATATCCGCCTGTTGCGCATCTTTCGCAGCGTGGTGGAATGCGGCGGCTTCTCGGCGGCAGAGACCGTGCTGGGCATCGGCCGCTCCGCCATCAGCCAGCAAATGAGCGATCTTGAACAACGCCTTGGGTTAAGGCTGTGCCAACGCGGCCGCGCCGGTTTCTCCCTCACCGAAGAAGGCCGCGAGGTCTACCAATCGGCACTGCAACTATTAAGTGCCCTGGAAAGCTTTCGCACCGAGGTCAACGGCCTGCACCAGCATCTGCGCGGCGAGTTGATCATCGGTCTCACCGACAACCTCGTCACCCTGCCCCATATGCGCATCACCCACGCCCTGGCGCAGTTGAAGGAACGCGGCCCGGACGTGCAAATCCAGATCCGCATGATCGCCCCCAACGAAGTCGAGCAAGGCGTACTCGACGGCCGCCTGCACGTCGGCGTGGTGCCCCAGGCCAGTGCCTTGTCGGGGCTGGAATACCAGCCGCTCTACAGCGAGCGCTCGCTGCTTTATTGCGCCGTCGGCCACCCACTGTTCTATGCCGACAACAAACAACTGGACGACGCGCGCATCGACAGCCAGGACGCCATCGCCCCCACCTTCCGCCTGCCCGCCGATATCCAGGCCCACTACCAGGCACTCAACTGCACCGCCAGCGCCTCCGACCGCGAAGGCATGGCCTTCCTGATCCTCACCGGCCGCTACATCGGCTACCTGCCCGATCACTACGCCAGCTTGTGGGTACAACAAGGCCGGCTGCGTGCGCTGAAACCGGCTACACGCTTTTACGATTTAAGCCTGGCATCGGTCACGCGCAAAGGCCGTCGCCCTCATTTGGTGCTGGAGAGCTTCCTGGAAAGCCTGGCCGCGACCCGTTAACTCGGGCACACAGCAAAAGCTGAGCAGTTGGACAGCTTTTTGCAAGAGCCAGAGGACATAGACCCTGAGCTTGCCCGCCATGCCACCAGAATCCTCCAGCAGCGACCTGATCTACGGCCTCAACGACCGCCCGAAACCCGCCCCGGCCTTCCTCGCCGCACTGCAACATGTGCTTGCCGCGTTCGTCGGCATCATTACCCCGCCGCTGATCATCGGCTCCACCCTGGGCCTGACCGCACACTTGCCCTACCTGATCAGCATGGCGTTGATGGTCTCCGGCGTCGGCACCTTCATCCAGGCACGTCGGCCGTTTGGCATCGGCGCAGGGATGATCTGCCTGCAAGGCACCAGCTTTGCGTTTCTCGGTGCGGTGCTGTCGGCGGGCTTTTTGGTGAAACAACGCGGCGGCAGCCCGGAAGACATCATGGCGATGATCTTCGGCGTGTGCTTTTTCGGTGCCGTGGTGCAGATCGTGCTGAGCCGCTTCATCGGCCAACTGCGCCGAGTGATCACGCCTTTGGTAACGGGGATTGTCATTACCCTGATCGGTATCAGCTTGATCAAGGTCGGCATCACGGATCTGGGCGGCGGTTTCAACGCCGCCGACTTCGGCGCCCCCACCAACCTGGCACTGGGCGTGTTCGTCGTGTTGACGATCATCCTGCTCAACCGCTCCAACACGCCATGGGTGCGACTCTCGGCCATCATCATCGGCCTCGCCCTCGGCAGCCTCGCGGCCTGGTTCAGCGGCAAACTTGTACCCCAAGCGCTGCCCGATTTGCCTCTGATCAGCCTGCCGATCCCATTTCGCTTCGGATTCAACTTCGACTGGAGCGCTTTCCTACCCATCGCGCTGATTTATCTGATCAGCAGCATCGAAACCGTCGGCGACCTCACCGCCAACTGCATGATCGCCCGCCAGCCCATCAGCGGCCCTTCTTATATAAGCCGGCTCAAGGGCGGCGTCCTGGGTGATGGCGTCAGTTGCATGATCGCCGCCACCTTCAGCGCCTTCCCCAACACCACGTTCGCGCAGAACAACGGCGTGATCCAACTCACTGGCGTGGCCAGCCGTTACGTCGGCTTGTACATCGGCGTGGTGCTGTTTTGCCTCGGCTTGTTTCCGCTGATCGGCGCAGTGCTCCAGCAAATCCCCAAACCGGTCTTGGGCGGCGCCACCCTGGTGATGTTCGGCAGCGTGGCCGCCGCCGGTGTGCGCATCCTCGCCCAGGCGCCGCTGGACCGGCGCAGCATGCTGATCATCGCCACCTCATTCGGCGTCGGCCTGGGTATCGCCGCCCAACCGAACCTGCTGCACCTGATGCCGACCCTGGTGCAGAACCTGTTCGACTCGGCCATCACCAGCGGCGGCCTCACCGCCATTGTGTTGTGCCTGTTATTACCGGAAGCCAAGGCCGACAACCGTGCCGCAAACCACGCGCCGGAAAGCGACACCGTGGAATCGCACTGACGGTTTTATTGCATCAGGACTTGTCTGAGGCTTGAGGGTGGGTTATCTGTGCACACGTCGTCTCTATCGATCTGCACGGAAACCTCCATGAGCCTCGAAGTTCCTGCCCACAGCAACCCCGCCGGAAAACCCGCCAGCCGCATTCGGCAAAAGAACGAACAAGCAATTCTGCAGGCAGCTGAAGACGAATTCGCGCGCCATGGCTACAAAGGCACCAGCATGAACACCATTGCTGCCAGTGCCGGACTGCCCAAGGCCAACTTGCACTACTACTTCACCAACAAGCTGGGCCTGTATATCGCGGTGCTCAGCAATATCCTCGAACTGTGGGACAGCACCTTCAACACGCTGACCGCCGAGGATGACCCGGCCGTGGCGCTGAGCCGCTACATCCGCACCAAGATGGAGTTCTCGCGGCGCCAACCCCAGGCCTCGCGGATCTTCGCCATGGAGATCATCAGCGGTGGCGAATGCCTCACCGAATATTTCAGCCAGGACTACCGCGCCTGGTTCAGTGGCCGCGCCGCCGTATTCCAGGCCTGGATCGACGCCGGCAAGATGGACCCGGTAGACCCGGTGCACCTGATCTTCCTGCTGTGGGGCAGCACCCAGCACTACGCCGACTTCGCCACGCAGATCTGCCGCGTCACCGGTCGTACCAAGCTGACCAAGCAGGACATGGAAGACGCCGGCACCAACCTGATCCACATCATTCTCAAAGGCTGTGGCGTCAAGCCCGCCCTATAAACGAAGCGACTTATGCCTTTCACGCTCACCGGCCTTTGCGAGTTTCATGAAGAAATCCGCAAAAGCCGCTTTATCACCCTCGCCGCGCCGATCACCAGCCCGCAGGACGCCCAGGCGTTTTTCGCGCAACACAGCGACTTGAACGCCACGCACAACTGCTGGGCGTGGAAGCTTGCCGATCAATACCGCAGCAATGACGATGGCGAACCCGGTGGCACTGCTGGCAGACCGATCCTCGCCGCCATCGAAGCGCAAGGTTTCGATCAGGTCGCGGTGTTGGTCATTCGCTGGTACGGCGGCATTCAGCTGGGCACCGGAGGCCTCGCCCGCGCTTACGGCGGCGGGGCAAACAAGTGCCTGCAAAACGCCGAACGCATCGAGCTGATCAGCCGCGTACCGCTGAGTTGCGCCTGCAGTTTCTCGGAATTGAACCTGGTGAAACTGCGCGTCGCCGAACTGGGCGGGCTGGTCGTGGAAGAATCCTTCACCGCCAACGGCGTCGAGCTACAACTCGCCGTGGGCGAAGCGCATATCGATACCCTGCAAATTCAACTCGCCGACCTCAGCCGTGGGCGTATCCTGCTCCAACGCTGAACTCCCTGAACCGCGACTCCAAAGGAAGCTTTTCATGTCTACGCCAAAAACCGCACTGATCATCGGCGCCTCGCGCGGGCTGGGCCTTGGCCTGGTCAAGCAACTGCTCCAGGACGGCTGGAACGTGACCGCCACCGTGCGTGATCCAAGCAAAGCCGACGCACTCAAAGCCGTGGGCCCGGTACAGATCGAGAAACTCGACATGGACGATCAGCAAGCCGTGATCGCCCTGAGCCAGCGCCTCAAGGACCGCACCTTTGACCTGCTGTTCGTCAACGCCGGCGTCAAAGGCCCCGCGAACCAGGAGCCTGGCCACGCCACCCTGGCGGAAGTCGGCCAGTTGTTCTTCACCAATGCCGTGGCACCGATCAACCTGGCCCAGCGCTTTGTCGGGCAGATCCGCAAAGACAGCGGCGTGCTGGCCTTCATGAGTTCGGTACTGGGCAGCGTGACCATCCCCGACGGCTCCGATCTGGCGCTGTACAAGGCCAGCAAGGCCGCGCTCAACTCCATGACCAACAGCTTCGTCACCCAACTGGGCGGGCAAAAACTCACTGTGCTGTCGCTGCACCCGGGCTGGGTGAAGACCGACATGGGCGGCGAAAACGCCCACATCGACGTCGACACCAGCGTGCGCGGCCTGGTGGATCAGGTAAATGCCTACACCGGGAAAGGCGGCCATCACTTCATCGACTACAAAGGCGACACCATCGCCTGGTAAGCGACAAAGGGTCGTTATCGACCGATTGCCGTCGATAACGATCCACGGGTAGACTGCCCCCTCGCCTTCACTGGCGACCCTGGATCAGCAGACAGGGCAACACTGAGCTGGCAAACCTGAACCCATCATTCAGAGGAGCCGGCCAATGCCTGCGACCCGTATCTGGTTAAAAAACCCCCTCGCGATTTTCACTGCCAATGGCCTCGACGCCCGTGGCGGCCTGGTGCTGCAAGACGGTGTGATCAGCGAAGTGCTGGCCCTGGGCCAAACACCCGCCCAGCCCTGCGCACAAACCTTCGATGCCCGCGAACATGTGATCCTGCCGGGCCTGATCAACACCCACCACCACTTCTATCAAACCTTGACCCGCGCCTGGGCCCCGGTGGTCAACCAGCCATTGTTCCCGTGGCTGAAAACCCTGTACCCGGTCTGGGCCCGGCTCACCCCGGAAAAACTCGCCCTCGCCACCAAAGTTGCGCTGGCCGAATTGCTGCTGTCGGGTTGCACCACGGCGGCCGATCACCACTACCTGTTTCCCGACGGCCTGGAAAACGCCATCGACGTGCAAGTGCAAAGCGTGCGTGAACTGGGCATGCGCGCCATGCTCACCCGCGGGTCCATGAGTTTGGGCGAAGCCGATGGCGGCCTGCCGCCGCAGCAAACGGTGCAACAAGGCCAAGTGATTCTCGACGACAGCCAGCGCCTGATCCGCGAGTACCACCAGCGCGACGACGGCGCGCAAATCCAGATCGCCCTGGCGCCGTGCTCACCTTTTTCCGTCACCCCGGAAATCATGCGCGCCAGCGCCGAATTGGCTGACAGCCTCGACGTGCGCCTACATACGCACCTGGCGGAAACCCTCGACGAAGAAGACTTCTGCCTGCAACGCTTTGGCCTACGCACCGTGGACTACCTCGACAGCGTCGGCTGGCTCGGCCCGCGCACCTGGCTGGCCCACGGCATTCACTTCAACCCGGATGAAATCGAACGCCTCGGCGCGGCCGGCACCGGCATCTGCCATTGCCCAAGCTCGAACATGCGCCTGGCGTCCGGCATCTGCCCGACCCTGGACCTGCTCGCCGCCGGCGCGCCGATCGGCCTGGGCGTGGACGGCTCGGCCTCCAACGATGCGTCAAACATGATCCTCGAAGCGCGTCAGGCCCTGTATATCCAGCGCCTGCGCTACGGTGCGGAAAAGATCACCCCTGAAGGCGTGCTGGGTTGGGCGACCAAAGGTTCGGCGCAGTTGCTGGGGCGTACGGATATTGGCGAATTGGCCGTAGGCAAACAGGCTGACCTGGCGTTGTTCAAGCTCGATGAGCTGCGTTTCTCCGGCAGCCATGACCCGATTTCGGCGCTGTTGTTGTGCGGCGCTGACCGGGCGGATCGGGTGATGGTGGCGGGTAAATGGCGGGTGATTGATGGTCAAGTGGAAGGCCTGGACCTGAAGGGCTTGATCGCCGATCACACCCAGGCGGCTCGCCAGCTCATCGCCGGAACCTGATCCAGACGCCGAACCAAATGTGGGAGCTGGCTTGCCTGCGATAGCGGTCCAACAGTCAACACTGGAGTGACTGGACCACCGCTATCGCGGGCAAGCCCGCTCCCACATAAGCTAACTCCCACAGAAGTTTGCGGTATTTAAAGGCCCAACAACGACAACATGATAAACGTCGCAAACAACACAAAATGCGTCATCCCCTCAATAGCATTGGTCTCACCATCGTTGAGGTTGATCGCACTGACAATCAGCGTAATAAACACCATCACCGTCTGCACCGGCGTCATCGCCATCTGGAACGGCTGCCCGGTGTAAAGCGCCATCGCCTCCATCACCGGCACCGTCAGGATCACCGTCGACAAAGACGCACCCAACGCAATGTTCACCACCGATTGCATACGGTTGGCCAAGGCTGCGCGCAACGCCGTCAAGATCTCCGGCGCCGCCGAAATCGCCGCCACCACAATCGCCGTGATCACCGGCGGCGCGCCCGTGCCTTCCAGGCCCAGGTCCAGGGTTTTCGACATCACCTCGGCCAACGCGCCAATCACAATCACGCCAAACACCAAGGTGCCGATGGAAAACGCCAGGTTGATCGACGGCGCTTCTTCCGACGGTTTCTTACCGCGTTTCTCCGGGTAGTTGTAGCTGAAGAAATAACTGTGCGGCCCCACCTGCATGCGCAGGAACAGGGTGTAGAGCACCACCATCGCGCCAATGGTGAAGGCCGAGTAAATTTTCCAGTCGGCCTCGGGGATAAATTCCGGCACCACCATCGACACGCCCATGGCGGTGAGGATCATCACGCTGTAGCTGCGTGCCGAGTCGTCGTTATAGGATTGTTCGCCATGCTTGATGCCACCCATCAGCGCGGCCAGGCCGAGGATGCCGTTGATGTCGAGCATCACGGCAGAATAAATCGTGTCACGCACCAGGGTCGGCGACGGCTCGTTACTCATCATGATCGCCAGGATCACCACTTCCACCAGCACGGCGGCGAGGGTCAGGATCATGGTGCCGTAGGGGTCGCCGACCTTTTCCGCGAGCTGCTCGGCGTGGTGCGCCACGCGCATCGAGGCGATCACGATAAACGCGATCAGCACCACCCCGCCGAGCAGCGCCACGCCCTGGCCACTGTTGAGCATCCAGTGTTCCAGCGGGTAGGCGGCGATGGCGGCAAGCAGCGCCAGCAGCATGAATTTTTCTTGCTTGAGGGATGTGAACATTGCGGGCCTTATCAAACAGCGAATCAGTCATTGATGGGGTACAGACTACGGCAGGCTGCTAACGTTTCGTTACACCTTAGTTCACGCGGCCCTTGCGCGAATGCAACGAAAACAATCCTGCTGGTCAGGTTTTGCCAATTATTTCAGCTGTGGCCTGTAGAATGCCGCCATTGCACCTGATGAGAATTTAGAAAATGTACGATTGGCTCAACGCCCTGCCCAAGGCTGAACTGCACCTGCACCTGGAGGGTTCGCTGGAGCCTGAGCTGCTGTTTGCCCTGGCCGAGCGCAACAAGATTGCGCTGCCGTGGAACGACGTCGAAACCCTGCGCAAGGCCTACGCCTTCAACAACCTGCAAGAGTTTCTCGACCTGTATTACAAGGGCGCCGACGTGCTGCGCACCTCCCAGGATTTCTACGACCTGACGTGGGCCTACCTGCTGCGCTGCAAAGCACAGAACGTGATCCACACCGAACCGTTCTTCGACCCGCAAACCCACACCGACCGTGGCATCCCGTTCGAAGTGGTGCTCAACGGCATCGCCGCCGCACTCAAGGACGGCGAACAGCAACTGGGCATCACCAGCGGTTTGATCCTCAGCTTCCTACGCCACCTGAGCGAAGCCGAAGCCGAGAAAACCCTCGACATGGCCCTGCCGTTCCGTGACGCGTTCGTGGCCGTAGGCCTGGACAGCTCGGAGATGGGTCACCCACCGAGCAAGTTCCAGCGTGTGTTCGACCGTGCCCGCCACGAAGGCTTCCTCACCGTCGCCCACGCCGGCGAAGAAGGCCCGCCCGAGTACATCTGGGAAGCCCTCGACCTGCTGAAAATCCAGCGTATCGATCACGGCGTGCGCGCCATCGAAGACGAACGCCTGATGCAGCGCATCATCGACGAGCAGATCCCGTTGACCGTGTGCCCGCTGTCCAACACCAAGCTGTGTGTGTTCGACGACATGGCCCAGCACAACATCCTCGACATGCTGGAGCGTGGCGTGAAGGTCACCGTGAACTCCGATGACCCGGCGTACTTCGGTGGTTATGTCACCGAGAACTTCCATGCGCTGCACACCTCGCTGGGCATGACCCAGGACCAGGCCAAACGCCTGGCGCAGAACAGCCTGGATGCGCGGTTGGTCAAGCCATAACTGAATAAACGCAGATAAAACTGTGGGAGCTGGCTTGCCTGCGATAGCGGTTGAACAGTCAATATCAAAAGTGACTGATACACCGCCATCGCAGGCAAGCCAGCTCCCACATGTTTTTTGTGTTGTCGATTAGATTTCGCTCAACTCTTCCAGGGTCTTACCCTTCGTCTCCATCCCAAACACCCACACCACCAGCGCCGCCACCGCAAAACACAGTGCGCCCAAGGCAAACACCCCGCCCTGCCCGGTTATCGGAAACACCAACCCAGTCACCATCGGCCCCAACAACGAACCCACCCGGCCAATCGCCGAGGCAAACCCGGACCCGGTCGCTCGCGCCGATGTGGGATACAGCTCCGGCGTGTAGGTGTACAACACCGCCCACATGCCAAACAAAAAGAACTGCATCAACAAGCCCGATGTAATCAGCAAGCCCACGTTGCCGCCAAACACCGCGCTTTGCCCATACACAAATGCCATCACCCCGCCGCCCAGCAGTGTCACCACGCACACCGGTTTACGTCCCCAGCGCTCCACCAGCCAGGCCGCCATCAGGAAGCCGGGGATCCCGCCGAGGGAAATGATCACCGTGTAATACACCGACTGGGTCACCGCAAAACCCGACTGCTGCAACAGCGCACTCAACCACGACGTCAGCCCGTAAAAGCCGAGCAAGGCAAAGAACCACACGCTCCAGATCATCATTGTGCGTTGGCGGTACTGCGCCGACCACAGCTGCTGAAACGCCGAGAAGAACGTGCCCGGCGTGCTCTCTACCCGTGGCAGGCGGATCGGCTCCGGCAGTTGCGCGCGGCCCAGGGAGTCGCGCACTTTCTGCTCGATGCCCAGCAGCACCTTGTCCGCAGCGTCATGCCGACCAGCCTGTTCCAGCCAGCGTGGCGACTCCGGAATAAAGAACCGGATCGCCAGTACAAACACCGCTGGCACCGCCAACACCAGGAAGATGTCGCGCCAGCCAATCACCGGCAACAAGAAGTACGACAGCACCCCCGCCGCCACAAAACCCAGCGGCCAGAAGCCATCCATCAAGGCGATGTAACGCCCACGCCGCTTGGCCGGGATCAACTCCGAAAGCATCGATTGCGCGATGGGAAACTCCATGCCCATGCCGATGCCCAGCAGGATGCGAAACAGCGTCAGCGCCTCCACCGTCTGCGCCGTGGAGCACAGGTAACTGGCGATGCCCCACAACACGATGCTCCACTGGAATACCGGCTTGCGCCCGAAGCGGTCAGCGAGCATCCCGGACAGCGACGCCCCCACCACCATGCCAAAAAAACTCGAACTGGCCAGCAGCCCGGCCTGGGCCGTGCTCAGGCCAAACTCGGCTTTGATCGAGCCTAACAGGAAGGTCATCATCGCCAGGTCCATGGAGTCGAAGAAAAACGCCAAGGCGATGATGATGAAAATAACCCGGTGGTAGCCGCTGACGGGCAACCGTTCCAGCCGTTCCGCTGCGCTATAGCCTTGCATACCCATGTCGCACCCCCTGTGTGAAAAGTCCCCGCGGTGAGTGTGCGGCATGGTTTTGCGGGGTTATTGCTGGATGCGACCTGACCGAAACTCTGAACGACGCCCCCGTGGCTAAGGGTGTCCGGGCGCCGCCAATCGGTTGATTTCTGCCGTCCCACTGTCGTTGACCTGTAACGCCTGCGACTCCTTGAGCAGGCTGACCCAGTTCGACTGCAGGAACAATTGCAGCAACCCCGCGCCCAACGCCCCGCCCAAATGCGGCAGCTGCTGGCTCCAATCGAAACAGTCGCACACCACCGGCGATGCCAGCGCCTGGGTATAAATGCCCAGGCCCGCCAAGTGCTGCGCGCCCTTGGGCGTGACATCGGTGCGTTGCTCATGGCGCTCAATCCAGCCGGCAGCCAACATCCGCTGATACAACCCCGCCGCCAGCTCGCCGCCCAGGTGGCCATTGCACAACCGTGCATGGCGTAACAGCAGGGGCGCGATCAATACCGGCGGCGAGGCGTCCGGCCGACAGCGCGCGGCGCTGGCCATGGTGGTGTGGGCCAACGCATCAATGGCAGCGCTGACATCAGCAGCAGCCACGCGAAACAGGCGCTGGCCGCGGCGGTTCTCGCTGCGCAACAGGCCGCCACCGGTCAGCCGCGCCAGGTGCGCAACGGCCGAGGCAGGCGACAGCCCGGCCAGCGCCGCCAACTCCTCCGCGGACTTCGCCGAACCGTCCATCAACGCCCAGAGCATCGCAGTGCGCTTGGGCTCCGCGAGCAAGCTGGCGATATGACTGATGCAAGGTGCTGCTTCCATGTGTTCACTCCCTGTTAAACCATTTTTTGTTGTGCTGGGCGCCAAAGTATAGGGGCGCAGTCAGCCGGTTCCGCGCGGTCTGACAGCACGGATAGGGACAGGATTTGAGTGAAACTTCCTTGTTTGCTGGAGGCTATCGAACGGCGGTCAAGCGCTCCGGCCATTGCGCGGTCAACGTCGCACAGCGCGCCACGAGCATTTCGCGCAGCAGGTTGACGGGTTTGCTCAGTTGGGCGCGGTGGGCACAGAGCAGATTCAGCGGCGTTCGCTCACCGCGCAGCTCCGGCAGGATCACTCGCAACCGGCCGGCCAGCACATCGGTGCTGACATCCAGCCAGGACTTGTAGGCAATCCCCACACCCGCCACGGCCCAGCGGCGTACTACGTCGGCATCGTCACTGAAACGGTCGCCGCTCACCGTCAGGCTGATATCGCGTTTGCCGTCGTGAAAGCTCCAATGGTCATGCACGCGACTGCCGAGCATATACAGCAGGCAATTGTGCTGGGCCAACTGCTCCAGGTGCCGGGGCTCGCCATGCTGCGCGAGGTAGCTGGGCGAGGCGCACAGCACACGCACATTCTGCGGCGCTATCGGCAGCGCAATCAGGCTGGAGTCTTCGGGTTCGCCGTAGCGTAGGGCGATGTCCACCGGTTGGCGAAACAGGTCGGCAATGCGGTCGCCCAGCAACAAGCGTACGGTCAGTTGCGGGTGCTCACGCTGGAATTCATCCAGCCACGCCAACAGATGGTTGCGGCCGAAGTCCGACGGCGCCGACAGTTGCAGCACGCCACTGACATGATCCTGGCCACTGGCCAATAGCCGGCGCCCCTCGTCCAGCGAACCCAAGGCGGCGCGGGCATATTCCAGGAAGCCCTCGCCTTCAGCGGTCAGGCGCAGGCTGCGGGTGGAGCGGGCCAGCAAGCGTGCCCCCAGTTGTTGCTCGATACGTTTCAACGCGGCGCTGGCCACCGCCGGTGACAGGTCCATGACCCGCGCCGCCGCCGACAGGCTGCCCAGGTCCGCCGCGCGCACAAACAACTGCAAATCATCAAAACGCAGCATGCATCCCCGCCGATTATCAAAATTCTATTGAAACAGACCTCTGTTTTAGCCGCTTTTATCTCCTCGGGAAATAGCCAATCATCTGCCCATCCCATTCCTGGAGCTTCCCATGAAAGCCATCGCCTACTACGCCTCGCTGCCGATCAACGACCCCCTGGCCCTGCAAGACATCGAACTGCCCGCTCCCGTCGCCGGCCCGCGTGACCTGCTGGTGGAAGTCAAAGCCATCTCGGTCAACCCGGTGGACACCAAGGTGCGCCAGAACGTCGCCCCGGAAAACGGCGCCGCCAAGGTGCTGGGTTGGGACGTGGCCGGTGTGGTCAAGGCCGTGGGCAGTGACGTCACGCTGTTCAAGGCCGGCGACAAGGTGTTCTACGCCGGCTCCCTGGTGCGTCCGGGTGGCAACAGCGAGTTGCACACGGTGGATGAGCGCATCGTCGGCCATATGCCAAAAAGCCTGGGTTTCGCCGACGCCGCGGCACTGCCGCTGACCGCTATCACCGCATGGGAATTGCTCTTCGAGCGCCTGCAAGTGCGTGAAGGCAAAGAGGATCAGGGCCAGAGCCTGCTGATCGTCGGCGCAGCCGGTGGCGTGGGTTCGATCCTGACCCAACTGGCCAGCCAGCTCACGGCGCTGCGTGTCATCGGCACCGCTTCGCGCCCGGAAACCCAGGCCTGGGCCAAGGCGCTGGGGGCCGACCTGGTAATTGACCACAGCCAGCCGCTCAGCGAAGCGTTGAAACGCGCCGGTGTCACCCACGTGACCCACGTCGCCAGCCTGACCCAGACCGACCAGCACCTGGACCAATTGGTCGAAGCCCTGCAACCCCAAGGCAAGCTGGCACTGATCGACGATCCCAAGGCGCTGGACGTCAGCAAGCTCAAGCGCAAGAGCCTGTCGCTGCACTGGGAGTTCATGTACACCCGTTCAATGTTCGAGACCCCGGACATGATCGAGCAGCATCACCTGCTCAACCGCGTGGCCGAGCTGATCGACGCCGGCACCCTGGAAACCACAGTGGGTGAGCACTTCGGCGTAATCAATGCGGCCAACCTGCGCCGCGCCCATGCGCTGCTGGAAAGCGGCAAGGCCAAGGGCAAGATCGTGTTGGAAGGGTTCTGACAAAGGTCTGTAGGTGTCGTCCATTACTGCTGTGGGTGATGGACGACACCATTAGTCCGACAGTTGACCTTTGTCATATTTGCAAGCGTATTCGGGTTTATATTGGCCGCCTTTGCCACGATTCTTTTACGTGAGGAAGTCAGCAATGAAGATCCTGATAAAAGCGTTAGCAAAATCCCAATGGGAAGTGCGCCTCGACCAGAAGGCCATCACCTTCCACAGTGAGGCCGAGGCCCGCGCCTTTGCCGAGACCCTGCAAGCCCGTATCCAGGCGCCCCACGCCATCCCCCTCAACCAGCAACGTTCCGCCGCTGGCTGACCCGCATCTCAGCCCTGCGCTTGTGCGGCCCGAGCCCGTTGCAGGCGCTGGGTCGAGACGGCCACCGTCACCGCCAACACACCGCACAAGCTGATGACCATGGCCATCGGCATCGCCGTGCCATCATGCAACAGGCCGACCAACGACGCCGCGCCCGCTGCCACACCAAACTGAATGCAACCGAGCAAGGCCGACGCACTGCCCGCCCGCGCCCCTTGCCCGCTCATGGCGCACGCCGAGGTGTTGGGCAGAATGCAGCCCAGGCTGGCGATGCAGATAAACAGCGGCACCAGCAGCGGCCACAGCGCATCGGTGTGCAAGGCACTGATCGCCAGCAACGACAGGGCCGCCGCCAGGTACACCCACACGCTGCGCGACAGCAGAAACGCCGGGCCGCGCTTGGCCAGCAAGCGCGCGTTCACTTGGGCGATCAGGATAAAACCGGCCGCGTTGGAGCCAAAGACCCAGCCGTAATGCTCAGCGGGCACGCCATACAGTTTGATGAATACGAAAGGTGAACCGGCGATGTAGGCAAACATCCCGCCAATCGCAATACCGCCAGTGAGTGCGTAACCGAGGTACACCCGGTCCGACAGCAGCGACAGGTAGCGGCGCAGCGAGCCAGACAACGGCTGGCGCGGCTGATGGGCCGGGAAGGTTTCCGGCAAACCGACGGCAACGGCCACCGCCGCCATTACGCTGAACAGCGTCAGCGCGAGGAAGATCGACTGCCAGCCCCACACCCCAACCATTACCCCACCGGCCAGCGGCGCGAGAATCGGCGCCAGCCCGGTGACCAGCATCAGTTGGGAAAACACTTTGGCCGAGCCCACCGCATCACATTTGTCGCTGACCACCGCGCGGGAAATCACCATGCCCGCGCAACCGCCCAGGGCCTGGACGAAACGCGCGGCGATCAGCCAATCCAGGGACGGTGCATAGGCGCAGGCGAAGGACGCCAAGGTAAACAGGGTGACGCCACTGAGCAGCGGAACACGCCGGCCAAAGCGGTCGGCCAGCGGGCCGTAGATCAATTGGCCAATGGCCAGGCCGATGAAATACACCGCCAGGGTTTGCTGGACATGTTTTTCGTCGGTGCCAAAAGCGATCGCCATGGCGGGGAAGCCCGGCAGGTAAAAATCGATCGCCAACGGCGCGAAGGCGCTCAAGGCGCCCAGGATCAGGATAATGCGCAGGTTCATGAAGGCACCCAAGTGAGTCGGCAGCCCGACAGTCTAGCCGCGCTTGGGTGCCTTGAACATTACGATAGCTCGCTAACTATTGAAAAATCAGGCGAGCTTGGCGCTGTAGCCTTCTTCGGTGATCGCACTGATGATTTGCTCGGCCGACAAACGACTCTCGACCCCGACTTCCTTGGCCGCCAGATCGACCTTCACACTGGCCGCCGGGTCCTGGCTCTGCACCGCCTGGGTGACCGACTTGACGCAATGGCCGCAGGTCATTCCTTCAACGCTGAATACTTGCATGACATGACTCCTTGATTGAGGGTGGAGGCAGTCTCGACCTTGCCATCATGGCAAGGTCAAGCGCCTAAAACATCGGCCGGGCTGGTATTCGCTCGCGCGGTCGGCCAAGCTTGAGCCATCTTTGATTTGAACCACGGAGCATTCGCCATGCGCTGGTCGTTTTTTGCCCTTGCCGGCCTGATGAGCTTGTCTGCCGCCGCACCGATGGCCAGTGCCGCAGAAGACTACGCGGTATTGATCATTTCCCGGGAGCGCCTGGAAGTGCCGACCAACTGCGAGATCGGCCTGTACCTCAATGATCAACTGGCCGGGCGATTGTTCCAGGAACAAGCCACCTCGTTCAACTTGCCGGCGGGCAACCTGTCGCTGCGCCTCAAGTTGCTGCCGGGCCAGTCGCCAGGCTGCCTGCCAGGCCTGCTCGCACCACCGGCGCAGAACATCACCCTGAAGGCCGGCGACGTGCGCAAGTTGCGCATCGCCCAAGGCCCGGACGGCATGTACCTCAAGCCCGCCGCCTTGGAATACTGACCGCCCACACCGATCGTTCCCACGCTCCGCGTGGGAATGCCTCCTAGGACGCTCCGCGCCCAGCACTTGACCTTCCCCACAGGTCAAGGTTGATCCTAGGGGCAACTTCTCCTGGAGGACTGCCCCATGAATGGATCAACCACCTTTGACCTGCCCATCAGCGGCATGACCTGTGCCAGCTGTGCCGGCCGCGTCGAGCGCGCGCTGGGCAAGGTGCCGGGGGTGCAAAGCGTCAGCGTCAACCTGGCCAACGAACGCGCCCACGTCGAAGTCGCGGGCCAGATGGACCCCAGCGTATTGATCGCCGCCGTCGACAAAGCCGGCTACACCGCCAGCCTGCCGCAAAGCGAAACCGCTACCGAGGTCGATCAGGCCAAGCGCCTGCACCGCGAGCGCTGGTCGCTGGTGTTTGCGATTGCCTTGGCGCTGCCACTGGTGCTGCCGATGCTGGTGGAACCCTTCGGCCTGCACTGGATGCTGCCCGCCTGGGTGCAATTCGCCCTGGCCACCCCGGTGCAATTCATCTTTGGTGCGCGCTTCTATATAGCCGCCTGGAAAGCCGTACGCGCCGGCGCCGGCAATATGGACCTGCTGGTGGCCATCGGTACCAGCGCCGGTTATGGCCTGAGCATCTATGAATGGCTCACCGCCCACCCCGGCATGGCGCCGCACCTGTACTTCGAAGCCTCGGCGGTGGTGATCGCCCTGGTGCTGCTGGGCAAATACCTCGAAAGCCGCGCCAAGCGCCAGACCGCCAGCGCCATCCGCGCCCTGGAAGCCTTGCGCCCGGAACGCGCGATTCGGGTGAGCGGCGGGCGTGAAGAAGACGTCGCCATCAGCGCCCTGACCCTCGATGACCTGGTGCTGGTCAAACCCGGCGAACGCTTCCCGGTGGACGGTGAAGTGGTCGAAGGCCAAAGCCACGCCGACGAAGCGCTGATCAGCGGCGAAAGCCTGCCGGTGCCCAAACAGCCGGGGGACAAGGTCACCGGCGGCGCCATCAACGGCGAAGGCCGCCTGCTGGTGCGCACCACCGCCCTGGGTGCCGAAAGCGTGCTGGCGCGGATCATCCGCCTGGTGGAAGACGCCCAGGCCGCCAAGGCGCCGATCCAGAAACTGGTGGATAAAGTCAGCCAAGTGTTCGTGCCTGCCGTGCTGGTGCTGGCGTTGGTCACGTTGGTGGGGTGGTGGCTGTACGGCGCATCGCTGGAAACCGCGATCATCAATGCGGTGGCCGTGCTGGTGATTGCCTGCCCGTGCGCCCTGGGCCTGGCCACACCGACTGCAATCATGGCCGGCACCGGCGTGGCTGCGCGCCATGGCATTCTGATCAAGGATGCCGAGGCCCTGGAACGCGCCCATGAAGTGAGCGCGGTGGTCTTTGACAAGACCGGCACGCTCACCTCCGGCGCGCCGAAAATCGCCCACCTCGCCGCCGTGGATGGCAACGAAGCCCTGCTGTTGCAACAGGCCGGCGCGCTGCAACGCGGCAGCGAACACCCGCTGGCCAAGGCCGTGCTGGATGCGTGCAAGGAACAAGGTCTGCCAGTGGCGGACGTGACCGCCAGCCAGTCCCTGACTGGGCGCGGCATCGCCGGCACGCTGGATGGCCAACCGTTGGCCCTGGGCAATCGCCGCCTGCTTGAAGAAAGCGGCTTGAACGCCGGCGACCTGGCAGATTCCGCCAAAGCCTGGGAGGCCGAAGGCCGCACCTTGTCCTGGCTGATCGAGCAAGGCGCGCAACCCCGTGTGCTGGGGCTGTTTGCCTTTGGCGACACCCTCAAGCCCGGCGCGCTTGAAGCAGTTAGCCTGCTCAAGGCGCAGCACATCAGCAGTCACCTGCTCACCGGTGACAACCGTGGCAGCGCGCGCGTGGTGGCCGAGGCGCTGGGCATCGACGACGTGCACGCCGAAGTGCTGCCCGCCGACAAAGCCGCCACCGTCGCCGAGTTGAAAAAAACCGGCGTGGTGGCCATGGTCGGCGACGGCATCAACGACGCCCCGGCCCTCGCCGCCGCCGACATCGGCATCGCCATGGGCGGCGGCACCGACGTGGCCATGCACGCGGCCGGCATCACCCTGATGCGCGGCGACCCACGCCTGGTGCCGGCAGCGCTGGAGATCAGCCGCAAGACCTACGCAAAAATCCGCCAGAACCTGTTCTGGGCCTTTGTGTATAACTTGATCGGCATTCCCCTGGCCGCGTTCGGCCTGCTCAACCCGGTGCTGGCCGGCGCGGCGATGGCGCTGTCGAGCGTCAGCGTGGTGAGCAATGCCCTGCTGCTGAAAACCTGGAAACCCAAGGACCTCGAGGACCACCGCCCATGAACATCGGCCAAGCCGCACGCCAGAGCGGCCTCAGCGCCAAGATGATTCGCTACTACGAATCCATCGGCCTGCTCAAAGCCGCCCACCGCACCGACAGCGGCTACCGCGTGTACGGTGCCGACGACCTGCACACCCTGGCGTTTATCAAACGCTCGCGGGACCTGGGGTTTTCACTGGAAGAGGTCGGCAAGCTGCTGACCCTGTGGCAGGACCGGCAACGGGCCAGCGCCGATGTGAAGGCGCTGGCGCGCCAGCATATCGATGAGTTGAATCAGAAGATTCTGGAGTTGGGGCAGTTGCGCGATACGTTGCAGGACCTGGTGGAGCACTGCCAAGGCGATCATCGGCCGGATTGTCCGATTCTCAAGGAGTTGGCTTCGGGCAGTTGCTGCACCTGAACGAAGTACACAAAAACAACTGTGGGAGCTGGTCTGTGTGGGAGCTGGCTTGCCTGCGATAGCATCACCTCGGTGCAACTGATGGACCGAGGTGTCTGCATCGCAGCGATGCGGCGACCCGACAAGCCAGCTCCCACACAAGCCAGCTCCCACAGGGTGTTATTGCATCCAAGGCGGCGGCGGTGGCTCGTCTGGCACTTTGCTCGGCGGCGCATCATCCGCCGCCCGAATCGCCTGCCGACGCTCTTCATCCAGCCGCGCCGCTTCAATTTCGCGGATCACACCGCCGACATCCGCCAACTCTTCCGGCTCATCGAACTCGCCGGTCAAGACGCTGGCCGGGTGCAAGGTACCGGCTTCGTACAACGCCCACATTTCCTTGGCGTACTTGGTCTTCTTCAACTCCGGGGCAAAGCGCCCGAAGTACGACGCCATGTTGCCCACATCCCGCTCCAGCATGCTGAACGCGTGGTTGTTGCCCGCCGCATCCACCGCCTGGGGCAGGTCGATGATCACCGGGCCGGTCGGCGTGAGCAGTACGTTGAACTCGGACAAGTCACCGTGCACCAGGCCGGTACACAGCATCAACACGATCTGCGAGATCAGGAAGGCGTGGTATTCACGCGCCTGGTCCGGCTCCAGCACCACGTCGTTCAGGCGCGGCGCCGCATCGCCGTACTCGTCGGCCACCAATTCCATCAACAGCACGCCTTCGAGGAAGTCGAACGGCTGGGGCACGCGAACGCCCGCACCGGCCAGGCGGAACAACGCCGCCACTTCAGCGTTCTGCCAGGCGTCTTCGGTTTCTTTCTTACCGAACTTGGAACCCTTGGCCATGGCCCGGGCCTGACGACTGTTACGGACCTTGCGGCCCTCCTGGTATTCGGACGCTTGACGAAAACTTCGTTTGTTCGCCTCCTTGTAAACCTTGGCGCAACGCAATTCGTTGCCGCAGCGCACCACATAAACAGCTGCTTCTTTACCACTCATGAGTGGGCGCAGCACTTCGTCGACCAGACCGTCTTCGATCAGGGGTTCAATGCGTTTAGGAGTCTTCATCAGCTTTTATTGTGGGTCCTTTATTACCAAATACGCGTATGGCACTCGTTATACGGCAATCGGCTCGCCGGTGGGAGGGGCTACCGACCGTTGATCACTTAAGAATGCATTCAATAGGCCAGTTTCACCGTTCAATGATCGCGGTGACGCCCTGCCCGCCCGCCGCGCAGATGGAAATCAGCCCGCGCCCCTTGCCTGCCGCATCCAGCAACTTGGCCAGGTTGGCGACGATACGCCCACCTGTGGCCGCAAACGGATGCCCGGCCGCCAGCGAGCTGCCCTTCACATTCAAGCGGCTGCGGTCGATGCTCCCCAGTGGTGCATCCAGCCCCAGGCGCGTCTTGCAGTAGTCCGCATCCTCCCACGCCTTGAGCGTACACAACACCTGGGCCGCGAAGGCTTCGTGGATCTCGTAGTAATCGAAGTCTTGCAGCGTCAGACCATTCCTCGCCAACAAGCGTGGTACCGCATACACCGGCGCCATCAGCAGGCCCTCGGCACCGTTGACGAAATCCACCGCCGCCGCTTCACCATCACGCAGATACGCGAGGATCGGCAAACCGCGCTCTTTCGCCCAGGCCTCGCTGCCCAACAGCACCAACGACGCACCATCAGTGAGTGGGGTGGAGTTGCCCGCGGTGAGCGTGCCCTTTTCGCTGCGTTCGAATGCCGGCTTGAGCGCGGCGAGTTTTTCCAGGGTCAGGTCGGGGCGCAGGTTGTTGTCGCGGGTCAGGCCGAGGAACGGCGTGAGCAAATCGTTGTGCCAGCCTGCCGCGTAAGCCGCCGCCATTTTCTGATGGCTTTCCAGGGCCAACTGATCCTGCTCGGCGCGGGGAATCTGCCAGGTCTGTGCCATCAGTTCGCAGTGTTGGCCCATGGACAACCCTGTACGTGGTTCGCCATTGCGCGGCAGTTCCGGCTTGAGGTGATGGGGGCGAAGCTGCAGCAGGACTTTCAGCTTGTCGGCCATGGATTTGCTGCGGTTGGCTTGCAGCAGGATCTTGCGCAGCCCTTCATTCACGCCAATCGGCGCGTCGGACGTGGTGTCCACACCGCCGGCAATCCCGCACTCGATCTGGCCGAGGGCGATCTTGTTGGCCACCAGCAACGCGGCTTCCAGGCCGGTGCCGCACGCTTGCTGGATGTCATAGGCCGGGGTTTGCGGCGACAGGCGCGAGCCAAGCACGCATTCGCGGGTCAGGTTGAAGTCACGGGAATGCTTGAGCACCGCACCCGCCGCCACCTCGCCCAGGCGCAGGCCATGCAGGTTGTAGCGTTCGATCAGGCCTTCCAGCGCCGCCGTCAGCATCGCCTGGTTGCTCGCCGTGGCGTACGGACCATTGGAGCGGGCGAAGGGAATGCGGTTACCGCCGATGATCGCTACGCGGCGCAATTGAGTCATGGAAAGCTCCCTGAAGGTTGTGGGTGGAATCATTCAGCCTAGCCTAGGCTGATCGAACGACTACCGTCCCGGGGTGGTCAACCCTTTGAACCCCAGCTTTCGGAGAGCGTTCCATGTCTGACCGTTATATCGACTTCGCCAACTCAAGCCTCGGCCATCGCCTGGTCGCCGCCCTTGGCCTGCCGTCACCGGTACGCCTGGAACGCTGGCAAGCCGGACGCCTGCGCCCGGTGGAAGGGGCGCTGCTGCTGGGCGGCGGTGCGCTGGCAGCGAAGGTGCAGGCGTTCGCCCATAAGCTGACAGACGCGACCTACACCTATGGCGGCGAAGCGCCGACGTGGATTCCCGGCCACGGTCCCAAGCTCAAGGCGGTGGTGTTCGACGCCAGCGACTTGCAGCACACCGACCAACTCAAGCAACTGCGCGAATTCTTCCAGCCGCTGCTGAAAAACCTCGATAACAGCGCGCACCTGGTGATCCTCGGCCGTGCGCCGGAAAGCCTCGACGACCCCTTCGCCGCCAGCGCCCAACGTGCTCTCGAAGGGTTCAGCCGCTCCCTGGCCAAGGAGCTGCGCAATGGCGGCGTCCTGCAATTGCTCTACGTCGGCGAGGGTGCCGAGGACCAGCTGGAAGGCGCGCTGCGCTTCTTCCTTTCGCCCAAAAGCGCCTACATTTCCGGGCAGGTGATTCGCCTGCAAGCGTGCGCAACCCAGGTCGAAGACTGGACTCGCCCCCTGGCCGGGCGCAAGGCGCTGGTCACCGGCGCCGCCCGTGGCATTGGCGCGGCCATCGCCGAAACCCTGGCCCGCGACGGTGCGGACGTCATCCTGCTCGACGTGCCCCAGGCCAAGGGCGACCTCGACGCCCTCGCCGCCCGCCTGGGTGCGCGCAGCGTGGCGCTGGATATCTGCGCCGCAGACGCCGCCCAGCAGTTGATCGACCACCTGCCCGATGGCCTCGACATCCTCGTGCACAACGCCGGCATCACCCGCGACAAAACCCTGGCCAACATGACCCCGGAATACTGGGACGCGGTGCTGGCCGTAAACCTCAATGCCCCGCAAGTGCTGACCCAGGCGCTGATCGACAGCGCCACCCTGCACGACAACGCCCGCGTGGTGCTACTGGCGTCCATCAGCGGCATCGCCGGCAATCGCGGGCAAACCAACTACGCCGCGAGCAAGGCCGGTTTGATCGGCCTCGCACAAGCCTGGGCGCCGTTGCTCAACGGGCGGGGGATCAGCATCAACGCCGTAGCGCCGGGGTTTATCGAAACCCAGATGACCGCGCATATCCCCTTCGCCTTACGTGAAGCCGGGCGACGAATGAGTTCGCTGGGCCAAGGTGGTTTGCCCCAGGACGTGGCCGAAGCCGTGGCCTGGCTCGGCCAGCCGGGCAGCGGTGCCGTCAGCGGGCAGGCGCTGCGGGTGTGTGGGCAAAGTCTCTTGGGAGCGTAGGCATGGACTGGCAAACGTTGCACAGCACACCGTCGCTGCCGCCGCTGTATTGGCGCGCGGCACTCAAACGCAAGATCACCGGCACGGCGTTGCCCGAGCGCGGGCTGCGCTGCCGGGTGACCGTCAACCCCAACGCTGTCGCAAAATACCGCAAGGTCTGCGGGTTTGCCGACAGCCCGATGTTGCCGGCGACTTATCCCCATGTCCTCGCGTTCGGCTTGCAGATGCAGTTGCTCACCGACAACCGCTTCCCGTTCCCGCTGCTGGGGCTGATCCACCTGGGCAATACCATCCGTATCCACCGACCCTTGGGCGGCGTCAGCGAGCTGGCCCTCAGCGTCCACGCACAAAACCTCAAGCCGCACCCCAGGGGCGCGACCTTCGAGCTGGTGACCACCGTCAGCGATGCCCTCGGCCTGCTGTGGGAAGCCGAAAGCCGCATGCTTTGCCGAGGCGTAAAGCTCGACGGCGAACCCGAGGACGCGGCGCAACCGAGCCCCACCGACGTCAGCGAGCTGATGCGCTGGCAAGCCCCCGCCGATATCGGCCGGCGTTATGCCCGGGTCAGCGGCGACTACAACCCGATCCACCTCAGCGCCCTGACCGCCAAGCTGTTCGGTTTTCCCCAGGCCATCGCCCATGGGCTGTGGAACAAGGCGTACACCCTCGCCGCCTTGGGCGAACACTTGCCCGCCGCCAATGTTGAGATCAGCGTCGAGTTCAGGAAACCCGTGCGCCTGCCCAGTGAAGTGACGTTGTTTGCCAGCGCCGCCGGTTCCGCGGGTGAATGTCGCTTGAGCGGCGCGGGTGATATTGAACATATGGTAGGCAAATGGCAGCCGATCGCCTGAAACACACTGCTTAATTGTATATATACACCCTAAGTTATAGCGGACTTTATAAAGTCCGCTATTTCATTCAAGCCAATGATTTTTAACAGATATATATCTTGATACATCCTCTTTTTACACCCTTGGTATTAGTCCCTAAGCAGAGACTTTACGACCGTATATAAATCGTTAATACCAAGTTGAGCATTGTCAGAAAGAGCCCCCTGGCCTGTTATAGCCACACGGACAAACGCATCGCCTTCCATAGAAATGGCGAGTGTTTGAAGACAACCAAGGTTGTACAGGTGCAGGGAACTCAATCATGAAAACTCAAGTAGTGTTTTGGAAAGCAAGTACCGCGCTGGCCCTGGCAGTAGCATTGACGCTCGGCGGCTGCAGCAGCGGTGGTGGCGGGCATCACAGTGGTGGTTCGTCTTCCACTGACGACACAACAGCCGGTACCGGTGGTACCGGTGGCGGTACTGGCGGCGGAACCGGTGGTGGCACTGGCGGCGGCACGGGTGGCGGAACCGGTGGTGGCACGGGCGGCGGCACCGGTGGTGGCACTGGCGGCGGTACGGGCGGTGGCACCGGTGGCGGCACCACCACCCCTCTGGTCACCGCGACGGTCGTGGACACCGTAGGCGACACCGTAACGGGCGTAGGCACCGCGGTCGGCAGCCTTGGCACCACCCTGGGCAGCCTGCCGATTGTCGGCGCTACCACCGGCGGCCTGGTCACTGCGACCGGCAACGCGGTTGGCAGCCTCGGCACTGGCCTGTCAGGCGGGCTTGGCACCCTCGGCACCAACAGCAATGCGTTGGGCACCACCGTTGCAGGTGTGGGCAATGCCGTCTCCGACCTCGGTGATGGCGTGAGCACCACCGGCGGCAACGTTGCCACCTTGCTCGGCCAAGTGCCGGTGGTGAGTGGCGCCGCGCCAGTGGTCGGCGGTGTGGTGGATAAAGTCGGCAACGTCGTGACCATGCTCGGCGACACCCTGAGCACCGCCAGCACCACCGGCCCCTTGGGTTCGGTCACCAATACCGTGGGCGCCAAAGTGCTGGTGCCAGTGGTTTCTCTCGTCGAAAAAACCACCGGCCAAGTCGGCAGCGCAACCGGCCTCGGCAGCCCGGTGGGCGGCCTGCTGAATAAAGTCGGCAGTACCGTCGACGGCCTCGGCGATAAAGTCGCCGGCGCTGGCGGCACCGGCAACCCTGTGACGGGCGCCGTGGGCGGCGTGCTGAATGGCGTGGGCACCGTGGTCGGCAGCGCCGGCGGCTATGTCAACCCAACCACTGGCACCGGCAGCGGTTCCGGCGGCGGCATCGGCACGGGCAACCTCGGCCTGCCGGAACTCATCGGCGGCGTGATTGCTGGCGCCGGCAACGGCTTGAACGCTGGTAACACCAATGGCGTGGTCAGCGCGGCAGGCGTCACCGGTGGCAGTGTTGGCGGCACCGTGGCCTCCCTCGGCACGCTGCTCGGCGGCAATGGCGTACCGAACACCGCAGCCGGTGCTCCGGTCGCGGCACTTACCACCAGCCTGGGCAGCGCGCTTAATCCAGTCACCAGTGGCGTCACCAGCCTCACCCAAAACGTCGGTAACACCACTGGCCTGGGAGCTCCGGTCAATGGCCTGGTGACCAACGTCGGCGGCGCCGTCAGCGGCCTCGGCGGCAAAATCACCGGCACCAATGCCAACCCGGTCACCAATGCCCTGGGCGGCACCGTCAGCGCAGTCGGTAGCACCGTGACCTCGGTGGGTGGCCTGGTCACCGGCGGTACCAGCGGTAGCGGTGGTGGTTTGCTCGGCGGCGGCCTGAACCTGGGCGGCAGCGCATCTGCCGGTGCCAGTGCAGGGGCCAGCACCAGCGGCGGCCTGGGCGGTTTGCTCGGTGGCCTGACCGGCACAAAATAGAATTGCACCTGGCCGATTAGACGGCCTCCCCTACAGCGCCTACGCTTGGTTGAGACGAGAGACCCAATAAGTCTCTCGTCTTTTTTATGCGCCAATGAAAGGCACCCGAACCGCGCCCCAGAGCCCGGGCGGGAATCTGCGAAACGCTGCTGCAGTTTTGACCATGGAGTGTCCTATGCGCGCTTTGACGCCGCTGTTGTTGCTTACCCTCAGTGCTTACGCCCACGCCGAAACCCTACCCAGCTTCCTCAATAGCAACGACACCATCCGCAACCTGCCCGTGCCCAACCTGCCTGCCGACGCCTACCGGCCAAACACCCCGCAAACCCAGCTGCCAACGCCTGCGGCCAGCGAAGCCCAGCCGCTGCTGATGGACACCAAGGTGACCATCAGCAAACTGCAGATCGACGGCGGCACGGTCTACCCGCTCAAGGACCTGGCGCTGGCCTTCGAACCGCTGATTGGCCATGAAACCAATATCGCCCAGCTGATCGAAGCCACCCGCAGCATCACGAAGCGCTACCAGGCGGACGGCTACCTGCTGTCCTATGCCTTCCTGCCGGAACAAAGTTTCGAGGGCGGCCTGGTCCACGTAGTGCTGGTGGAAGGCTATGTGCGCGATTACCAGCTGCAAGGCGATATCGGTTCGGTGTCGGCCTACGTGGACAAACTCGCCGACAAACTCAAGGCCGAACGCCCACTCACCCGCAAGACCTTCGAGCGCTACACCACGCTGATGGGCGCGATTCCCGGCGTGACCTTGCAGGCGCAAGTGCCACCGCCCCGCACCACCGATGGCGGCACCCACATGCAGATCACCGCCAGCCGCAAGCCCTTCACCACCAGCATGAGCCTCAACCAGGCCAGCCGTGGCGGCCTGCAAGCGTTGGTCAGCGCCACCAGCAACTCGCAGACGTCCATGGGTGAACAGTTGACCGTCAGCGCCCTGGCGCCACCGGGCAACGACAAGGAACACTACTACCGCGCCGCCTACAGCCAGTTCGTCAACGCCGAGGGCACCCAGCTTGCACTGTCAGGCGAACGCTACCGCGCCGACCCGGGCACCAACGTGCAACTGGACGGCGGTTTCCAGCTCAAGCCGCACCAGGCCATCGACCGTTTTTCCATCGGCGTGAGCCACCCCGTGATTGCCTCGCCGACCGAGTCGTTGAGCCTCGGCACCCGCATTTATGGCGTCGATCAGAAAACCCGTTATCAACTGGTGGGTTTCCCCAATCGTTTTGACCTGGAAACCAACCTGCGCGCCCTGGCCTTCGAAGGCGACTGGCGCAAGGCCGACACCGACCAACTGCGCATCCTCAGCGCGGGCCTGTACCAAGGCATCAATGGCCTGGGCGCCAAGACCCACAGCGACTTCGATGGGGTAAAACCCGACCTGGATTTCTTCCGCCTGCGCCTGTCCGGCGTGCAAAGCAACAAGCTGTTCGGCAGCAACTTCCAGGGCGTGCTTTCCGGGGCGTTCTACTGGAGTGACGACACCCTGCCCGACAGCGAGCGCGCCACCTTCGGCGGGCAGAATTTCGCCCGTGGCTACCCCGACGATCAGGGCTCGGGCGACAAGGGCTGGGGCCTGGCGTACGAGATCAACTACAGCTACAACCGTGCCGGCGACTGGGTGCGCATCCTGCAACCGTACGTGGTGCTCGACCGCGCCAAGACCTGGTTCAACGTACTGCCGATCAGGGGCAACGACCTGTCATCCGCCGCCGTGGGCCTACGCTTTGGCGACAGCCAGTACTACAACATTGCGCTGGAGGCGGCGAAACCGCTGTCGGACGTGGCGCTGGACAGCTTTGACCGGCGGCCGCGGTATACGCTGAGTTTCAGCTACCAACTCTGATCAGGCCGATGTGTGTGGGCATGTGTGGGAATTAGCTTATGTGGGAGCGGGCTTGCTCGCGAAAGCGGTGGGTCAGCCAGCTCATCAGGTGACTGATACGCCGCATTCGCGAGCAAGCCCGCTCCCACACAAACCCCTCCCACATTGAGCCTAGAACTGGCGCTTCTGCAGGGGAAACAAACTGTTGAGGGTATCGATCAACCGCACCAAGTAGATGGGCTTGCGAAACAGGTCCAGCACCTGCAAGCGCAGCATGTCGCTGACGTCATCCATCTCGGCGTGGCCCGACATCACGATCACCGGCAAGTGCTGGCGGGAGGTGTGTTCGCGCAGGCGCTTGATCAGGGAGATGCCGCTTTCCTCGGGCATGCGCAGGTCGGTGATGATCAGCGCGATGTCTGGGTTGAGGGTCAATTCCTGCAACGCGTCGGTCACGGAGGTGGCGGTAAAACACACAAATCCCTCATTGGAGAGGGATTCGGCAAGTTCGATCAGGGCGTCCTCTTCGTCGTCCACCAGGAGAAGTTGTTGCCGCGAAGCAGGCGCAGAGGGACTCATGGCGAAAGATCCTGACACTAAGAATGCACTCAGGTTAGTCGTGTCGCGGGATTGATCAAGTCGATGCAATGCTCGCCTGGACCAGGTCGAACAGCGCCTTCACACGGTCACTTATTGGAGTCATGAAAATCCCGATCACCGCCGCGCACATTGCCGCCACAATGGCGTATTCGATGCCGGAAGCGCCCTCCCTGGCGCTCATCATGACCCACACTTTCACGCAGATAAAACGAATGCTTTCTTCGATACGCATGTAGGGCTCCGTCAAAAGAGGAGAAAGCGACTCGCTACACCATCACGATGTGATTCCGGTTTGAATCGAGGTAAAGATCGCCTTTACCTTAGTGCTGATCGGCGTCATGAAGATCCCGATCACCGCCGCACACATCGCCGCGACAATCGCATATTCAATACCGGAGGCCCCTTCTCTTCCGTAAGACAGAATCTGGATTTTGATAAACACTTTGCGAATGGCATCAAGGAACATATGACTTCTCCTTTGCGCTGAGAGCGCGGATGTAGCGGGCTTGCAACATGATCTCGCTATGCCACTAGAGCATTGTCGGCAAATTCACTCCCCACAAGTGTAATAAGCGACTAATCACAAAGTATTAGTCAGAACCTTGGCGCCAAGACGCCAATGTTTGCGCCGCGATACACAATATTTCCATGCAGTAATGGCATTTTGTCCTAGCTCAACTACCTTCAAATAGCGAAATAGTTGAATACCCAGAACGAACTGATTGCGTAGTCGCTGGATGGACCGGTTGAAAGGTCTGGCAGTAGGAAAGGGAGAGCCTTCATGAGCAGTCGTATCAGCATGATTCTGGCCGGGGTACTGTTGCTGGGGGCGTTGATTGCCGGGTACTGGGGCCTGGTTCTCAGCCGTCCGGAACCGGTTGCCACCGTCGCGCCACCTGTCATTAATAACGCCCCTGTCGCTGCCATCGAAGACCCGACCCGCCAACCCGTGGTCGTGCTGGCCCATGACGTGCCGCCCTTCGTCGCCCTCACCGCCGCCGACCTGACGGTGGAAAAACTCAAGACCGTCCCCGCCGGCAGCCTCACCTCACTGGACCAGGCCGTCGGCCGCACGCCGTGGCGCGCCCTGCAAGCCGGCACCTGGCTGACCGAGGAAAGCTTCAACACCGGCGGCAACCTGTCGCGCATGATCCGCGCCGACGAGCGCGCGCTGGCGGTTGCGGTGGATGAAGTGACCGGCGCCAGCGGCCAATTGAACCCTGGCGACTACGTCGATGTGATGCTGTACCTGCGCTCGGAAAACGGCAACCCGCAACCGTCCGCCCAAACCGTCATCCCCGCGCTGCGCCTGCTGGGCGTGGGCGATCAACTGGGCCTGACCAACGACGGCACGCCCGGCTCACCGGTGGCCGTCACCGCCGAAGACAAAGCCCGCCAACAACAAGGCCGTGCCACTGCACGCACGGTGTTGCTGGCCGTGCCCGAACAATTGCTGAGCCGCCTGGTCCTCGCTGTACAGGCCGGCAGCCTGCGCCTGGCCGTGCGCAGCGCCGACGAGCAGCGCCTGAGCCGCTACTGGGCCGGCGATACGGACTCAGAGCAAAACCTCGACACCGCCAAGCGCGACCTCTACCAGTTCAACCTACTGGCGCAAACCGCGCCGCCCATCAGCAACTTCAACCCGACAGCCTCCAAAAATGCCGCACCGCGTCGTTCGGGTGTCGAGGTGATACGCGGTAACCAGGTCACTCAACAAACGCCCTGATAGCGCTAAGGATGCCTTGAATGAGCAGTCGTTCCATGCCGAAGTTTTCGCGAGTGTTCTGCGCCCTGGTCACTCTCGCCCTGCCCGTCGGCGCGGCACAGGCAGCATCGGGCAATTGCGCCAGCCTGGGGCAGTTGCCGGCGACCCTTGAGGTCGGTGAAGGTTTGCAACAGGCCATCCAGTCCCCGGTCGCCATTACCCGGCTGGCGGTCGGCGATCCGAAAATCGCCGACGTCCACGTCAACGGCAACCAGGCCTTCCTGCTCACCGGCGTCTCATCCGGCGCCACCAGCCTGATGATCTGGACCGCCTGCTCGCCCAGCCCGCGCCAGACCATGGTGTTCGTCAAGGGCAAGGCCACGTCGGCGCTGACCAGCCTGTCGCTGTCGCCGTCGGAAGACCCGTCGCTGCCCAGCCAGGTGCAGACCGATATCCGTTTTGTCGAAGTCAGCCGCACCAAGCTCAAGGAAGCGAGCACCAAGTTTCTCGGGGTCGGCACCAACTTCTTCCTCAGCAGCCCGAACATCCTGTCCCCCTCAGAGGGCGTGTTCAAACTGCCGGTGAGCACCGACAATTTCAACGTCGGTTTTGGCGGCGGCCGCGTCAAGGCGATGATCAACGCCCTCGAAAGCAGCGGCTTCGCCTACACCCTGGCGCGTCCCAGCCTGGTGGCCCTGAGCGGCCAGAGCGCGACCTTCCTGGCCGGCGGCGAAGTGCCGATCCCAGTGCCCAGCGCCGGCAGCGACACCATTTCCATCGAGTACAAGGAGTTCGGCATTCGCCTGACCCTCACCCCCACGGTGATCGACCGCAACCGCATCACCCTCAAGGTCGCGCCGGAAGTCAGCGAACTGGACTACAGCAACGCCGTCGCCATCCAGGGCATCCGGGTGCCCGCGCTGACCGTGCGCCGCACCGACACCAGCGTGTCCCTGGCCGATGGCGAGAGCTTCGTGATCAGCGGCCTGATCAGCACCAATAACCGCTCCACCATCGACAAATTTCCAGGCCTGGGGGATATCCCGATCCTCGGTGCGTTCTTCCGTGACTCCAACATCAGCCGTGAAGAAAAAGAGCTGCTGATGATCGTCACCCCGCATTTGGTCCAGCCTCTCGCCGCGAACGCACAACTGCCGTCCCTGCCGGGGGAAAACCTGCGCAGCTACGACCCGAACTGGTACCGCCTGTTCTTCCTCGAAAACGGCAATTTCGACCGACGCACAGGACTCTCCCAATGAGCGAAAGCCTGAGCCAGACCTTCCTGGCAATTACCCGCAACAGCACCGACCTGGAATGGCTCCAAGGCGCCCTCGCACCTCTGGGCCAAGTGGTCAGCGCCGGCAGCGGCAGCCTCGACGAGCTGCTTGCGCTGGTGGACGTGACCTTCGCCAACCTGGTGTTCATCGGCCTCGACCGCGAAAACGTCACCAACCAGTGCGCCCTGATCGAAGGCGCCCTGGAGGCCAAGCCGATGCTGGCGATCGTGGCCTTGGGCGACGGCATGGACAATCAGCTGGTGCTGAATGCGATGCGCGCCGGCGCCCGGGATTTTGTCGCCTACGGTTCGCGCTCCAGTGAAGTCGCGGGGCTGGTGCGACGCCTGAGCAAACGCCTGCCGGCCGTGGCCCACACCAGTCACCTGGGCGGCCTCACCGTGCTGTATGGCACCCAATGCGGCACCGACGGCGCCATGTTGGCCGGGCACCTGGCGCATGTGGTGCAGAAAAGCGGCCAGCAAACCCTGGTCCTCGACCTCGGCCTGCCCCGGGGCGACAGCCTGGCGCTGCTGGGCCTGGAAAGCTCGTTCCACTTCGGCGACGCCTTGCGTCACCTGCGCCGCCTCGACGCCACCTTGATCAACAGCGCCTTCACCGCCACCGAAGCGGGCCTGCGCATCCTCGCCTACACCGACAGCGACGAGCCCCTGGAACACACCAGCGCCGCCGAGCTGTACATGCTGCTCAGCGCCCTGCGCCAACACTTCCAGCACATCGTGGTGAACCTCACCGGCCAACCGGACAGCGAAGCCCTGCGCACCTTTGTCAGCCATTGCGACAAGCTGCTGTGGTGCACCGACCAAAGCGTGCTGGACTGCCGGCGCAACCTGGCGGTGCTCAATCGCTGGCGAGAAAAAGGCATGAAGCTGGAACACGGCCGGTTGCTGATCGACCGCTACATCAAAGGCGCCGCACCCGAGGCCGACGCCCTGGGCAAAACCTTCGGCCTGGAAGTCATTGCCGTGCTGCCCCTGGCCGCAGAGCTGCGCCTGAACGCGAAAAACCAAGGGCAAAGCCTGTTTTCCCTGGCCCCGCGCGAACCCTTGAGCCAAGGCTTGCGGGTGCTTGGCGAGCGCCTGGCCAAACGTTCCGAAGGCCTTGAGAAACCCTCGGCCAACTGGCTTACGCGCCTGTGGGGCACCAAGTGAGCGGCGAAAAGCTGTTCGGCGTGCCCGGCGGGCGCGCTGCCGTCGGCAATACCGATCACGACGGCCTCAAGCTGGTGCTGCACCGCTACATCATCGACGCCATCGAAGAGTCGGGGAAAAACCTGCTGGAAGGCACACGCCAGTCCCTCGCGCAGTTTGTGATCGACAAGGTCAACGAATACATCACCCGTATGCACCTGGCGATTTCCCGCTATGAGATGGAGCGCCTGGCCGAAGAGATCGTCGACGAACTCACCGGTTTCGGCCCGCTGGAAGTGCTGCTGCGCGATGCCTCCGTGACGGAAATCCTGGTCAACGGCCCGCATCGGGTATTCGTCGAACGCGATGGCTTGCTGCACCAAAGTGACCTGCGTTTTATCGATGACCACCATGTGGAGCGCGTCATGCAACGCATCCTTGCGCCCTTGGGACGGCGCCTGGACGAATCCTCGCCGATGGTCGATGCGCGCTTGCCCGATGGCAGCCGGGTCAACGCGATCATCCCGCCGATTGCCCTCGACGGCCCGTGCCTGTCGATCCGCAAATTCCGCAAGGACATGCTCAAGAGCAGCGACCTGGTGGCCATGCAGACCATCGACCAACCGATCTTCGAGTTCTTCCAGGAGGCCGTGGGCAAGCGCTGCAACATCCTCATCAGCGGCGGTACCGGCACCGGTAAAACCACGCTGCTGAACATTCTCAGCCAACTGATCAACCCCCACGAACGCCTGGTCACCATCGAAGACGTGGCCGAATTGCAACTGGGCCACCCCCACGTGGTGCGCCTGGAAACCCGCCCGCCAAATGCCGAAGGGCACGGTGAAGTGAAGGCCAGCGACCTGATCCGCAACGCCCTGCGGATGCGCCCCGACCGCATCATCCTCGGCGAGATCCGTGGCGTGGAAGTGCTCGATGTGCTCACCGCGATGAACACCGGCCACGATGGCTCCATGAGTACCGTGCACGCCAACAACGCCCAGGATGCGCTGCTGCGGTTGGAGACCCTGGTGGGCCTGACCGGGCGCACCGTCGCGGAAAAAACCCTGCGCCAGATGATCTGCGCGGCGCTCGACGTGATCATCCAATTGTCACGCATGCCCGACGGCCGCCGCTGCGTCACCGAGGTGGTGGAAGTGGTGGGCGTGCGCGATGACGTGTATGTCACCAACACCCTGTTCCGTCTCGACAAACGCACCGGCTACGGTTTTTTGCGCGAAGCCATCAACCCCGCCGGCGACAAACTGCGCCGCGAAAGCCACCTGCCGCAGTAGGAGGCGCCGCCCATGCTTGCTCCGATCCTGCTCGCGCTGATGTCCCTGGCCATGCTGTTGCTCGGCCTGCACCTGATGCGCCGTGGCGTGCGCCAGGCGCAGACCGACCGCGTGCTGGAGCGCCTGGCCCACGGGCAACCCGACAGCCCGGAAAACAACCCGGTGCTGACCAGTCTGGAACGCACCTTCATGCGCGCCGGCCTGGGCAAGCCGACCGAGCGCCTGGGCCTGTGGCTGACCCTGTGGGTGCTCGGCGCGGTGCTGGGCTTGCTCGCCTTCGAATGGCTGGGGTTGCTGGTGATGCTGTTGACGCCGCCGCTGGCGCTGCGTTTCTACATCTCGCTGCGCTATCAGCGCCGGTTGCGGCGCATGATCGAGCAACTGCCGCAATTGCTCGACCACGCCGTGCGCAGCCTCAAGTCCGGGCGTACCCTGGCCGATGCGGTGCTCGGCGCCATCGATGCCAGCGAAGACCCGTTGCAGAGCGCCATGGGCCGCATCAAGCGCAACGTGTTGTTGGGGGTCAGCCTGCCGGAGGCCGCGCACGACTTCGCCGAGTTGTATGAACAGGATGAGCTGCGCCTGTTTGCCCTCGGTTTGAAGGTCAACCATCGCTATGGCGGCAACGCCAGCGACCTGCTGGAAAATCTGATCAAGATGATCCGCGAGCGCGACCAGGGCGCGCGCCAGCTGCGCGCCATGACTGGCGAAACCCGCGTCACCGCCGTGGTGCTGGCGCTGCTGCCGGTCAGCGTGGCCGGCTACTTCCTGCTGACCAACCCGACTTACCTGGTGGGCATGTGGGCCGATGGCAGCGGCCAGTTGCTGCTGATCGGCGCCTTCAGCATGCAGATCATCGGTTGTGTGGCGCTGTGGCGCATGCTGAGGAGTATCTGAGATGGCCGTGCTCATCAGTATTGCGCTGTTTCTCGCTGCGTTCGCCCTGGTGGCCGTCAACGTGATCGGCCAGCGCCGCCAGCAACGGGTAGTGACCCAGCGACTCCAGGGCGACACCCAGCGCAACGACAAGGTCGGGCACTTGCTGCGCCAACTGGGCAACACGCGGATCGGCCAGCGCACCATCAGCCTGGACAACGAAACACAAGTCCTGCTCAACCGCATCGGCTGGAGAAAAGCCAGCCAACGCTCGCTGTTTGCCGCCTGCCAGGTGGGCGCGCCGTTCCTGTTTCTCGGCTTGACCCTCCTCTTGCAAAGCGTGTTTTTCCCCGATGTCACCCATGCCTGGCCCGCGCCATTCCTGGGCTTTGCCACCGGCTATCTGCTGCCCAAGCGCGTGCTGGCGTCCATGGCCAAGCGGCGTCAGGAGCAAATTTCCCAGGAGGTTTCGACCTTTATCCCGCTGCTGCGCATCCTGTTCGAGTCGGGCATGGCTGTGGAGCAGACCCTGCGGGTCATGACCAACGAAGCCCAGCAGTTGCTGCCGGTGCTGACCTCGGAGCTGCGCCTGGTGCTGGCGCGGGTGGACTCGGGCCTGGAGTTGGGCGAAGAGCTGAGCAAGACCAGCCTGATGCTCAGCGTGGACGAGTTCAGCGACACCTGCGCGATCCTGCAACAGCTGTTGTATCAAGGCGGCGGCGCGATGAAGTCGTTGCAGGCGCTCAAGCAATTGCTGGATGACCGGCGCCTGACCCGCATGCAGGAATTCATTTCGAAAATGTCGGCCAAGATGTCGGTCGTGATGATGGTCTTTCTGTTTCCCGCGCTGCTGATTGTCTTGGCTGGCCCTGGGTTTATCGCCATTTCCAAGGCCATGGGGCCTTGAGAGGACGCACCATGAAATTACTGATTGCCGCCTGCAGCGTGTTGTTGATGAGCGGTTGCGCGAACATGGGCCAGACGCCCTGGTCCGGCTTCGCTGGCGCCAGCAGTTGCTCCAAACCCAGTTCGGACCAGGAGTTGTCACTGAACCTCGCCGATGAAATGGCCAATGACGGCAAGCTGCACGCCAGCCTGGCCAACCTGCAAAACCTGGCGGACAACTTGCCTCAGGTGCGCCTGCGCAAGGCCAAGGTGTACCGGCTGCTCGGGCGCAGCGAGGCCGAGCCGATGTACCGCAGCCTGCTGGGCACGTGCCTGGCAGCCGAGGGTGAACATGGCTTGGGCCAATTGGCGGTGGCCAAGGGCGATAACGGCCAGGCCCTGGAACACTTGCAACGGGCCGCCAAACTGTCACCCATCGATGAAAAAATCCGCAACGACCTGGGGGTGGTCTACCTCAACCAGCTGCGCATGGAAGACGCCCGCTTCGAATTCCTCACCGCCATGGAACTCAACCAGAGCAACTCGCTGGCGGCGGTGAATATGGTCACCTTGCTGATTTACCAGAACAACTGGAAGCAGGCGTCGCAGTTCGTCAGCCGCTTCAACCTGAGCCCCGAGCAGTTCAACCAGGCCCAGACCCGCGCCGAGCAACTCAAGGGCTCGGCAACCCGCGCCAAGGGCCAAGTGGCGACCGTCCAATAAGGGAGTGCCCCGATGAAACTCAAACCCCTCGCCCACCTGCTGTTGGCCACCCTGCCCCTGACCGCGCTGGCGATCGAGCCCGGGCCGTCATCGGTGTACCAGAGACAGACCGAAGGCTGGCTGCAAATGCAGATCAAAGGGCAGTTGGCGACATCAACGCCGCAAAAGGCCACGCCAGCCGAGCGCGAGCAGGCCATGCAACGGTTGATTGATAGTTACAAACACCCTATTCCCGAATACTACGACCAGAAAGTGGGCGGCGCCGCGAGTAGCGGCAGTAACTAGTGGGCGGTGACGCGCTGGCGTATCGCCGAACTGCTCGGTGACAGCGCCAGCGCCAGTTGCGTGCGGTTGTGCATATGGGTCAGGCGCAGCACCTGGGACACGTAGAGTTTTACCGTGTTCTCGGTGATGCCCAGCTCACAGGCGATCTGATAGTTGGTCTGGCCTTTGCCGACCAAGCGCGCCACGTCCAATTGGCGGGGGGACAACTGCTTGAAGATGGCCGGCATTTCACTGCTGTCGGCGTCTGCCAGATCGTCCGGCGCAGCGTGGCCGGCGGCCTGCGGGCTGCTGCGCACTTTGTCGAGGTCGTGGTACAGGTCATCGATCGAGGCCGACAGAAACTGCAGCTTCTGATTCAGCTGCCCCAGCTCCACGCCCTTTTGCCGCTCACGCAACGCCGTCTCCTGGCGTTGCAGGCCTTCGAGCAGTTCTTCGAGGTTGATCGGTTTTTGATAGTAGTCGGCAATCCCGGCACGCAATGCCTTGATCACATCCTGTTTGTCGGCGCGACCGGTCAGCATGATCGCCTCAAAGGCGCGCTGTTTGCCGGCGATGCGTTGCAGCTCCTGGACCAGTTCGATGCCGTCCATGTCCGGCATGTGCAGATCGCACAGCACCAGGCCGATCTCGGCGTCTTCACGAAACCGCGCGACGGCTTGCGGGCTGGAATGGCATGGCACGCAACGGTAGCCGTTGCTTTCGAGGAATTCGCACAACTCTTCCACGATCAACGGCTGATCGTCGACCACGAGCACTTTCATTTGCGGGGTAAGCTTGTTCACGCGCTACTCCATGCCTGGGCAAGCCAAAGTCTGATCAATCCGTGCCAACAGCGTCTATTTCGCACACCATAGCTATAAACGTAGACGCACTTTCCGACTATGTACATAGCGATAGCCTACGTCGCGACTAAAGGGATCCAAAACCAGGCGAGGGTAAACCCGACCAGTAAAAACGGGGCAAAGGGTTGTTTTTTTGACTGCTCGGGCCCCAGATAGTGAAGGGTGTTTCTAACCCCTTGATTCATCAGCGGCCACAATTTTGGCGCCAGCAGCAACCAGGCCGCACTGGCCAGTCCGGCGCCGATAAAAGTGCCCAGCAAGTACTCGCAATTGGTCGCCAGCGCCAGGGCCGCCAGCAGTTTTACGTCCGCAGCGCCGAGGCGCCCCAACGCGTAACCGGGCAAGGTGAACAGCACGGCCAGGGCAAACGCCCAGCCGCCCTCGGCCGGCGTGGCGCCCAGCCAGGTGGTGCCGCTCCACAGCAGGTAAACAAGGGCCAGCAGGAAGGCGCCGAGCGTCAGTGAGTTGGCGATCTGCCGTTGGCGGATATCTTGCGCAGCGCACAGCGCCAGCCAGGCGAACAGAAAGAGGCTCTGAATCACGTAAAAAAAATCCCTTTTTGCTGAATGATTCTATGCTGATATCAGGTAGTGGTAGTCAGGGTAGACGCAGTCATGAGAAAGGGCCTCCCTAGAAAACAGAAAGGTGCCGCCGCGATTGAATTCGCGCTGGTGTTCATGCTCTTTTTCGCCGTGTTCTATGGCCTGGTCAGCTATAGCCTGCCGTTGCTGCTGTTGCAGTCGTTCAACCAGGCAACGGCCGAAGGCGTGCGGCGCAGCGTCGCGCTGGACCCGACTACCCCCGGCTACGCCGCCGCCGTCCAAGCCCGCGCCGTGGCGGGCGCCCAGGCTCAATTGCAGTGGCTGCCGTCCGCGTTCAAATTCGTACCGGCCTACATCACCACGACCTTCACGGCCAACCTACTGACCGTGCAGATCAACTACCCCTCCAGTAACCTCAAAAACGTGCTGCCGTTCCTCGTGCTGCCGGGCTTTGGCACCGTGCCCAACCTGCCAACGACACTCTCGGCCCAAGCGAGCCTGCAATTTTGACCTCGGGGGAAAAGTTCTTTGATCGCCTCCTCGGCCGCCCGCCCGAGGCTCCTGTACCACCAGCCATGGTGCCCGCCAACGCCGGCTTGCAGATCGACCTGGACGCCCTTGGCCGTGTCCTGCACATCCACGGCGCCCTGCGCCATCGCCTGGTCAAACACACCACCACGCAACAACCTGTACCGTTGCTGGACTACCTGTGTGTCCACAGTGCCGTAGTCATCGAAGGCAGCCCCGCCGACTGGCAGGGGCAGATCCTCGACCTCGACTTCCAAGGGTTTGCCGCCAGCCCCCTGCACACCCGTGGCTGGCTGCAACCCCAAGGCGATGGCTGGCGCTTGCAGCTGTTGGATATCGGCGACTTGCTCGCCCACCGCCAGCAGGCCGACACCCGCGAGCGCCACCAGTTGCTCAGCGCGCAGATCAGCGAACGCCTGCGGGTGTGCAGCCTGGCCCGTCTGCCAGAGGTGGTGCAGGAGAATCTGCACAGCATCGCCCAGCACTTCAAGGTGCCCTGCGTCGCCATCGCCCTGCTCGACGAACAGGACCAGGGCTGGCAAGTCCACAGCCAGTACCGCGCCTTTGACGCCCCGCTGCTGTGGCGCGACGGCCAGCTCCTCGGCGGCGCCCTGGATAGCCTTGGTGGCACCGCCCCTGTGCACCTGACCCGCAACCATGGCCACAGCGAGCATCCGCGCCTGCAAGGAATATTCGGCAATGCCGAAGGTTTCCTGGTGCCCTATCGCGATGATCACGGCGTCGCCGCGTGGCTGCTGTGCGGTTTCTTTCAGACCGAGGACGCCTTTGCGCGGGACTGGCTGCAACTCGCCGCCGCCCTCGCCGCGCCGTTGCTCAGCCGGCTGCGCGAACAGCGTCACCAGCAACAACTGGATCGCCTGGAAGCCCTGCAAGGCTTGCTCGGCACCGGTTGGTGGGAGTTGCCCAACCACGGCGAAGACATCCAGCTAGCGCCGCAACTCCAGCAACACCTCAACCCAGACGCCCCGACCACACGCCTGGCCGTGGCCGACTGGCTGCTGCTGTTCCACCCCGCCGACCGCCAGGAACTCGCCAGCCGCCTGCAAGACTTGCAGACCCTGAGCAAACCGCTGTCCACCAGCGTGCGCCTGCACCGCCTCGACGCGGCGCAAAACCCCGTGTGGTATCGCGTGCAGGGCCAGGCGCTGGGCGTGGGCAACAACCGCCGGCTGATCGGCTTCATGCTGGACATCAGCGACATCAAGAACCAGCAGCAACAAGCCGCCGCCGCCCATGCGCGGCTGGACAACCTGATCGCCAGCGCGCCGGCGATCATCTACGTGCAGCGCTATGTCGAAGGCACCCTGCAACCCCTGTTTTTCAGCGATAGCCTGCTGCCCTTGCTCGGTCGCACCCTGGCCGAATGCACCCCGGCCAGCCTGATCGAATGGCTGCACCCCGACGACCGCGACCTGTACTTCGAACGCACCCGCCAATTGCTGCGCGAAGGCAGCGTGCGCAGTCGTTATCGGGTCCAGGACAAACTCGGCAACTATCACTGGTTGCTCGATGAAGCCAAGCTGCTGCGCGACGACCTCGGCCTGCCGGTGGAAGCCGTGGGCCTGTGGCTGGATGTCACCGAGGCGACCCTGGCTGCCGAGCAGGTCAAGCAAAGCGAGGAGCGCTACCGCATCCTCGTGGAAGACTCGCCGGCGATGATTTGCCGCTACCGCCCCGACCTGACCCTGACCTTCGGCAACACCCCGCTGGCCAATTACCTGGAGTGCCAACCCGGGCAATTGCCCGGGCTGAACCTGGCGGACTGGCTGTCGGATGAGCAACGCACAAGCTTCGTGCAGCGTATCGGCCAACTCACCCCGGAGTTCCCGGTCAGCACCGCCGAAATCAGCCTGCAACTGCCGGGGCGTGCGCATGCCTGGTGGGTGTGGTCGGACCGTGGCGTCTTCGATGAGAACGGCGCGCTGGTGGAAGTGCAGGCCGTGGGCCGCGACAACACCGAGGTGCGCCGCTCCCAGCAGCAACTGACGCAAAGCGCGAAAATGGCCACCCTTGGCGAAATGGCCACGGGCCTGGCCCACGAGATCAACCAGCCGCTGAACGTGATGCGCATGGCCATCGCCAATGTGCTCAAGCGTTTGAGCAGCGGCGAGGTGCAGATCGACTACCTGAGCGAAAAACTCCAACGCATCGACACCCAGGTGCAGCGTGCGGCGCGGGTGGTGGACCATATGCGCGTGTTCGGCCGGCGCTCGGAAATCGAGCAACAACCCTTCGACCCGGCACAGGCGGTGGAAGGCACCCTGTCCCTACTCGGCGAAGGCCTGCGCGGCAAGGGCGTGGATGTGCGCCTGACCCCGGCGGGCTTCACGGTGCAGGTCAAAGGTTACGTCGATCAGCTGGAGCAAGTGCTGATCAACCTGATGGTCAACGCCCGCGACGCGTTGCTCAGCCAACGGGAAAAACAGCCGGACCTGCGCCCCTGGATCGCCGTGCACAGCGAGCATGACGCCAGCCACGTGCGCATCTGGGTCGAAGACAACGGTGGCGGCATCGACCCGCGTTTGCTGGAGCGGATCTTCGAACCGTTCTTCACCACCAAGCCCATCGGCGTGGGCACCGGCCTCGGCTTGTCGGTGAGCTACGGCATTGTGGAGAACATGGGCGGACGTCTGAGCGTCGGCAACGGCGAGCACGGCGCGCAGTTCTGCGTGGAGCTGCCGCTGGCCTAGTTCACCAACGCCGCCTGGCCGTGGGGCCTGCAGCTGAGGTTGGCGCCGACTTCGACCTGGTTCAGGTTGATGCCCAAGGTTGAGAGCAAGCCATTGACCAGCGGATCGACAATCGGGCTGAGCACGTTGCCAATTACGCCGCCCAGTGTGGACGTCAAGTTATTGAGCAACGTGCCGCTGGTGACCAACAGCGAGCCCAACAGGTTGAACCCTGTGGGTTGGTAGACCTGGAACTTCAGCCCGGTTTTCAACGCGGTGCCGACGGAAGCCACCAGGTTGGTGGTCGATAGCGAATGATACAGCGATGGCTGCTTGATCTCCGGTGGCTGGGGGAAGGTGTAGGTGGCGCCGGAAGCAGTCTGCGTGCCCACGGCAGGGTCGATGGTCACGCCTATGCCGCCGCCATAAAACGGCTTGCGGGAGGCTGGATCACAGGTGGTTGGGCCGAGCCCGAGCAGCGGTTTGAGGCAGGTAATCGCACCGATGTCGATCACCGGCAGCGGCGGCACCGACGCCAAGGGCGGGCTCGCGCCTAGCGAATCGCTCAGCGTAGGGCTCTGGCCGACCTTGATGGTCACCACCGAGGCGTTGGTTTGGGTGGTCAGGGTTTTGGTCGCGTCGCTGGCGCAGGTGAAGCCGGTGACATAGCTTTCCGCGCTGCCCAGTTCGAGGATCACATCCACACTGGGCACCGACGGGTTGGTCGCGGACGACAGCAAGCGCAGGTCGGTGGTCTGGCAAGGGGTGCCGCCAATCGCGCAGAAGACTGAACTGAGCGTCCCAGCCAGGTTCAGGCTGAGCAAATTGTTCAGCACGTCGGAAAGCGGGCTGACCAAGCCGTTCAACGCCGTGTTGACCAACGGTGTTGCGAGCAGCGGCAAGGACACCGTCAACCCCACGCTGACCTGCGCGGTGCGCACATAGATGCGCGTGGCCGCATCGGTTTTATTCTTGGCGTACGTGGGGTCGCCAATCGACGACAACTGCGGCGGCTGAATGACTTTGACCTTGACGCTCACATTAACCCCCGGGATCGTCACCGGTATCTCGGCCACCACGCCGTTGGTCTTGTTGGCCAACTGCACAAAGGCTTGCGCCAGTTGCAACGCATTCACCGTGGTGTTGAGCCCCGAAGACACCGCTCCGGCCTGCAATTGCACGAGGGTGCCCAAGGTCACGTCGGCGGGCCCCACCAATGCCTTGATCTGGCCCAGCGCCGTCGTCGCCGCCACCGAAGCGGTCCCGCCACCGGCCTGCAATACCGTGACGGCGGCGTCGATCAATTGGCCGATCTTGAGGTTCTTCGCCAGCAACTCATCGTAATTGCCCGCCTGCACGTTCACGTTCAGCGCCAGTTGGTTCAGGTAGCTGAGCAGGTTGATGTCGCTGCCCGCCAACCCTTGATAGCCCACCAGGCCCAGCGACAGGTTGCCGCCCAACAGCTTGCCAAACAGCAGGTCAAGGGCGGGCGAGTTGGTGGAGTCAACCTTCGCTACCGTTGTCTGGATCGTCAACTGCGCCTGCGGCGGCAGAATCTTCGGCGCGGCAACCGCCTTGGCCGTCAACTGGGTCGTCAGGTTGTAGGCGTTGCCATTGAACAGCGACCACACGCCCCCGGCGACACTGGTCAGCACCGGGCGCGAGGCGATCACCTGGATGGCATCGGTCTTGGTCGCATCGGCACTGAACACGCGCAGATTGCTGGCGTTGGTGGTCAGCGTGCCGCAGTTCACGTTCAGGGCGTTGCCGGGGGGGATGACATAGCCGTTGCGCGTGGCGCTGGCACCCGCATAAACCGGCGCTGTGTTGGTGGCGGGGATGCAGTTGCCATTGCGCTGTACCGCTTCCAGAGCGGCCATATCGGCAATGCCTTGCAGCTTGCGCTTCTCCAGATAGAGGCGCCCGCTGTCGATGACCAACAACAGGAAGACCAGCGCCAGCCCGAGGGTCAGGGCCGCCGTCAAGCCAATCGCACCACGCTGCCTGGAACGAAGTCGGGGAGACATCGAGCACTCCTTTAGCGCTTACTCTCCGTAGTTGCAGTGGAGTGTAGACAAGGCTTGGCGGGTGCGCTGGCCAGTCGCCACATTGGCGACTGACGGAGATGTTGTGCCGGACACAAAACAAATGTGGGAGCTGGCTTGCCTGCGATAGCGATCTGTCAGTTGATGCATCTTTGACTGACAGACCGCTATCGCGGGCAAGCCCGCTCCCACAGGGGATTGCAGTGTTGTTTAGTGTGGCGGGTAGTTGGAAAGGATCTTGGTGACGGTGCTACGGATCGCACTGCTGCGATCCTGCGGGTTCGGCGTGCTGGCCATCATCTGTTCGTCACTGCCGCGCCACACCAGCTTGCCGTCCTTGCCGTCGAGCAGGTCGATCTGGATGGTCGCCACCTTGTAGGTGATGTTGCGCGTTTCGTTGTACATCGGCGCGCCCCAGTAGCCATTCCAAGGCCCGCCCCAGGCGCCGCCGTAGTTGGTGGTGACTTGTTGCTGGCGGTCCTCGACGATCAGGTAGGCCTGCACGTTCAGGTCCGCCTTGGTGCCTGGCGCCGCCGGGCGCAGGCCGCGCTGGTCGAGTTGCTCGCCGATGGCCTGGCGGATGCGTTGTTCGGTGAGGTCACTCTTGATCCGCGGATCATCCGGGCGGTATTGCAGGGCCGGGTCTTTCCAGGCCCAGTTGCGGTACGCGCCGAAGTCGCGGCTGGCGTCAAAATCGTGGTTGACCTGATTGCTCTGGCAACCGCCCAGCAGCACTAAAAATGCGAGCGTTGCGATACGACGAAACATGGTTTTTCTCCAAAGTACGACCTGAGCCTGGAATGAGAATAGCGCTTAACTCGGCGGATAGGCGCTCAGCGCCTTTTGCACGGCCTTGCGCAACGCCTCGGCGCGTTCGCTGAGGCTGCCCTGGCTGGCGGTTTCGGCGCTGGTGCTCCAGACCGGCTGGCCGCTGCGCGCGTCGAACAGGTTGACCCGCACCACCGCCACCGTCACTTCATAGGTGCGCACGATGGGTGCCGAGTTGTACATGCCGTAGCCATTGCCATAGCGGTTATAGCCGCCGTATCCGTAGCCGTAGTCATCCTGGACTTGCTTGAGGCGCTTCTCCAGGCGCACGTCGGCGCTGACCAGCAGGTCAGCGGGCTGGTTGGCGCGCTGCGGGCGCAAGCCGCGCTGGTCGAGGGCGCCGTTGACCGCTTCGGCAATCTGCGCCGAATCGGCCCAGGCCGTGCCGGGCGGGAGCTGGCCATTGCGCCAGGCCCAACTGCGATACGCGCCGTAGTCACGTACCGGCGCGGGGTAGGCGCTGGCATCGAAGGTATTGGCCGCCTGTGCGGGCGCGGGCGGCATCGGCGCCGAAGCGGCGACGTAAGGGTTGGGGCTGGAACACGCGCCCAGACCGAGGGACAACAGGATCAAACAGAGACGACGCATTTCGACCTCCGCAGACTGGGCCGCTTAAACCGGACGGCAAATCCAGTGCAAATAACGCCCAAGTCCGGCAAAGCTTGGGTGACGACGGTGAGCGAGTTCCATCTCCAACAAGTCCTGTAGATTCGCGCGGGCCTGGAACTCCACCGGCATGTAGTCGTGGAATACCCGCACACCGCTTTGGCTTTCGACCTGCCAAAGGCCATCGAGTTGCGCCGCCAGCTCACGCGGGTCGAGCGGCTGTTGCGGGGTGAGGCTCTGCTTCTCGCCGGCCATGTCGTTCTTGCGCATCTTGCGGAAGTGGCCTTTGAGCAGGTTGCGGTAAATCAGCGCATCGCGGTTGTAGAACGCCAACGACAACCAACCGCCCGGCACCGTGAGTTGGTGCAGCACCGGCAGGATCGCATGGGGTTCGGCCAGCCATTCCAGCACGGCGTGGCACAGCACCAGGTCGTAGGGCTCGGTGAGTTGGCCGAGCAATTCCTGCCAGGGTGCATGGATAAACGTCGCGGTCTGCCCGGCGTCGGCGAAGCGTTGGCGCGCGCCGTCGAGCATCGGCTCGGCGGGTTCGGCCAGGGTCACCTGATGGCCTTGCTCGGCCAGCCACAGCGACATATGGCCCAGGCCCGCGCCGATATCCAGCACGCGTAATGGGCGCTGGGGCAGTGCCTCGGTCAGGTCGGCCTGGAGCACGGCCAGGCGGATGGCCCCTTTGGCCCCGCCGTAGATCTTCTCGGCGAAGCGCGTGGCCAGTTGGTCGAAGTGGCGATCACTCATGGGCAAACCGCCGTTCGCTGTCGGCCAGTTTGGCGCGCACCACCTCGTTCATGTCCAGGCCCAACTCGCTGCACAGCAACAGCAGGTACAAGACGATATCGCCGACTTCCTGCCCGGCGTGGGCGAGCTTTTCAGCGGGTAGCTGGCGGGATTGGTCTTCGGTGAGCCATTGGAAGATTTCCACCAGCTCGGCCATTTCCACGCTGGCGGCCATGGCCAGGTTTTTCGGGCTGTGGAACTGCTTCCAGTCGTTGTTATCGCGGATGCGGTGCAGGCGTTCGGTGAGGTGTTCGAGGTTCATGCGGGGGCTCCTGAAGGTGTGTAGCTTCGGGGGGTTTGGCCTTGAAGGCAAGTGAACCTTTGGGCCGCCATCGCGGGCAAGCCCGCTCCCACATTTTGACCGTGTGAACCCAATCAACTGTGGGAGCTGGCTTGTCGGGGCGCCGCATCGCTGCGATAGCGATTTAATCGACGACGCTGAACTCCAACCTTGCAGTTTGCCCCGCCTCATCCAGCACACTCAATTGATAGCGCCCCAGCCGCTCGAAACTGGCATTGATAAAGTCCTGGTTGGCACTGTCCCCCAAAGGCTCGCCATTGAGAAACCACCAACGCCGCCCACTGCCGCCCAACGCCGAGATCTTCAACCGCAGTACCTGTTGGCTGGCGGCTGGCAGGCGCAATTGATCCCCTTCACGCACACCGACTATCGACAGCGGCGAAGACGCCGCCAATGCCGGTGGCGGGCAATCGGGATCGGCCGCCGGGATACGTGCTTCGCGGCGCTCGACGCGCGGCAACCACGGTTCCAATGGCGCAGGCCACAGGGCGATGTTTTTAAGCTCTGCACCCGCGCAACGGGCGTCCACCCGCAGCCCCTTGGCGTTCACCCATACGCTCTCCATCAACCCCACGCTCAACGGTTGATCCAACGCCTGCAAGGTCGGCGGCGTGGTGTTGTCCAGCGTCCACGCGAAGCGCTGGCGGCGGCAATTGGGATCGCTGCGATTCATCGGCTGGCCCAAGGGCCAACAGATCGCCGCCACGCCCACATTCGCCGGCACCGGCCTGACGGGCGCGCTGATGCCGCGCTGGCTGTCACGGTTGGTCAGCACGTCATGCACCTGCAACATCAACGGCGCCGCCGAAGCCAGGCCGAACTGCCCCGGCACCGGCGTGCCGTCCGGGCGGCCGATCCACACGCCGATCAAATAGCGCGGGCCCACGCCAATCGCCCAGGCATCGCGAAAGCCGTAGCTGGTGCCGGTTTTCCAGGCCAGCACCGGGCGCTGCACCAGTTCGGCACGCGGGTCGCGGTCGGGTCGCGCCTGGCCGCTGAGGATGCGCCGCACAATCCACGCGGCGCCTGGGGATAACAGTGGGCGCTCCCTGAGCACATCATCCGGCTGCAAACGGATCGTCGCGCTCTTGCCGTCCCGGGCGAAAGCGCTGTAGCCGCTGACCAGGTCTTCCAGACGACTGCCCGCGCCGCCGAGGATCAAGGCCAGGTTCGGCTCGGCCAACGCGGGCAGCGCCAGGGGCACACCGCCGATGCGCATCTGCGCGGCAAAACGCTTGGGCCCATACGCTTCCAGCAACTGCACCGCCGGCAGGTTCAGCGAACTGGACAGCGCCGTGCTCGCCGGCACCGCGCCGGTAAAGCCCATGGAGAAGTTTCCCGGCCGGTAATCGCCGTAGCGCCGGGGTACGTCTTGCAGCAGGGATTCGGAGTGGATCAGCCCGTCGTCCAGCGCCATGCCGTAGAGAAAGGGTTTCAACGTCGAGCCCGGCGAACGCAACGCGCTGATCATGTCCACATGGCCAAAGCGCTTGGCGTCGTTGATATCCACCGAGCCGAGGTAGGCGCGCACGGCCATGCTTTCCGCTTCCACCACCAGGATGGCCGCCGAGGTGTGTTCCGGCAGGCGTGCGCGCCAGCCCAGCAGCAGGTCTTCGAGACGCCGTTGCAGCGTGGCGTCGAGGGTAGTGCGGATCAGCGGCGGGCTGTCGGGGCGGTTCAGGCGGCGCGCGAGCAGGGGCGCCAGGCTCGGTTCCAGGCGGGGGGCGAGCAGCAGCGGTTCTTCCAGGGCTTCATCGACGGCGGCTTGCGGCCACACCTGGAACTCGGCGAGGCGGCGCAGCACTTTGTCGCGGGCTTGCTGGGCGCGCTGCGGGTGGCGGTCGGGGCGCAGGCGGCTGGGGGCCTGGGGCAATACCGCGAGCAACGCAGCTTCGGCGTGGGTCAGTTGGGCCGGGGACTTGCCCAGGTACGCCCAACTGGCCGCCGCCACGCCTTGCAGGGTTCCGCCAAACGGTGCGCGGTTCAGGTAGAGGTTGAGGATTTCGTCCTTGGACAGGTGCCATTCCAACTGCGCCGTGCGCCACAACTGCCGCAGCTTGCCGTGGAAGGTGCGCGAATGCGGGTCGAGCAAGCGCGCGACTTGCATCGACAAGGTGCTGCCGCCCGACACCACCCGCGCGCCGGTGAGGTTCTGCCAGGTTGCGCGGGCCAGTGCCAACGGGTTTACGCCGGGGTGCTGGTAGAACCAGCGGTCCTCGTAGGTGAGCAGCGCATCGAGGTAGTACGGCGAGACTTCGCTGGTTTGCACCGGGTAGCGCCATACGCCGTTGGCATCGGCGAAGCGCCACAAGGGCGTGCCGTCTTCGGCGAGGACGACGCGGGCCAGATCGTCCTGGGGGAGCGGCAACGGCCAGATGCGGTCGGCCAGCCACAGCAGCGCCACCACCAACACCACAAACCCCAAGCTCCAGCGCAGTAACTGTGGGAGCTGGCTTGCCTGCGATAGCGGTGGGTCAGGTAGTGAAGATGTCACTGGCCCACCGCTATCGCAGGCAAGCCAGCTCCCACATGGGATTGTGTGTATCCGATACTAGGGAAACCCATTATTTAACCTGCAAACCTCTATGCTTATAGGGAACTAGCCTGACGCAATCACAACCAAAGGCAAACACACGCCCACCTTCTTATCAGGACACACACATGCAGGTAGAAAGCTTTTTCGAATGGTTGGGCCAAGCGCTCGGTGCTGTCATCCGCTTTATCGTCGATGGGCTCAGCGGTTTGTTCGGTGCCTTGACCAACGCGGGCGGCAACTTTGTCGAAGGCCTGTCACGCACGTTGGGCATGGACACGTCGATCATCAGCATCCTTACGCTGATCATTGGCCTGCTGTTCCTGTATTCGGCGGTGCGGGCGTTTATGCGTGCGTCGATCATCCTCGGGATTATCTGGTTGATGCTGGGGCTGTGGTTGCTCAGCTGGGTCGTGCACTAATCCCCCAAACACCTCATCCCACCTGTGGGAGCAGGCAAGCCAGCTCCCACATTCAGGCCCCATTTCAAGTTGAGGTTTCAGCGGCCTTTGATTACCAGGTCTGCCGGGGTTTCTCCCACCGCCTGCCAGTTGGGCCGGTACATCGACTCCACTTGCGGCGGCGGCACGCGGTACGTGCCCGGCGTCACCGCCCGCGCCAGATACAGCAGGTGCGTGGTGCCGGAACCGTCCAGGTTCAGCGCCGCCACATAACGATCATCACGAAACTCCTGATGCTTGAGCGACGCGTTCTGCATCGACTCACGCCATTCCTTCACCTGGCTGCTGGCGTTCTCCAAGCTGGCCGCGCTTTGCGCCAGGTTCTGGTTTTCCAGTTCCAGGCCGGCCGGCAGCAGGTCCACCACCAAGGCATCCGGCACGCGCTGCTTGGCACTGACAGCCAGGTGCACCAACACCAGGTCGCCGCTGTTGAGGTTGCGCAGGTTCAGCGGCTGGCCGTTCATGCCCAGGTATTCGCGGCGGATAGCCAGGTTGTCACCACCCGGCGCCGGTGGCACCTGTGGATAACCCGAAAGGGTCAGTTGCTGGTAGACCGGCGCCTCACCCTGATTGCTCAGGCTCAGGTCGCTCGACAGCAGCTTGCCTTCCAGCTCCAGCGTCGGCTGCTGGTTGTTCAACTCCTGCACACCGCCACTGCCGGTGAGCGTCACTTGCCAGCTCGCATCAGGCTTGGCAAACCCCAGGCGCCCGGCGAGGAACAGCGAATTGCGCTCCTGGGTCGACAAGTACGGGCTGGCCGCCAACTGATCCGACAAGGTAAACAAGCGTTCCTCACGCTTGCCCTTGGCCAGGTCATTCTCTTCCAGTAGCGCCAGGATCATCGCCTGATCACGCAGCGGGCTACCGTAATCAGCCAGCCATTCATTGGCATTGCGCTGCACCGCCAGACCGGCGAGCAGCGCCTGGTCCGCACGCGGCTGGTCGCCCATCTTTTGCAAGGCAATGGCCAACTGCACCAGCGGCAAGCCGGAGCGCGCGTCGCTGCGGCGCTCGAACAGGCTGCGCAGCGCGCCCAGCGGCGCCTGTTGGCTGCGCGCCAACACCATGCCGGCGTAGGCCTGCACGGCAAAACGGGTGTGCTCGGCGTTGTCGCTGTAATCGACCTCGATCAGGTTGCGCTCCTGCACATAACGCAGCAGGCGCTCGCTGGCCTTCTTCAAGGCTTCAGGCGGCACAGCAAAGCCTTGATCGCGGGCGCGCAGCAGGAAGTCGGTGACGTAAGCCGTCAGCCAATATTCTTCTTCGCCATCGGCGCCCCACAAGCCAAAGCTGCCGTTGTAACGCTGCATGCCCAGCAGGCGCTCGATGCCCAGTTCGATCTTGCGTTTGCGCTCGGCATCCGGCTCGCCCTTGATCGCCAGGCGCTTGAGCAAGGCATCGTCGGCATACAGCGACGGGTACAGGCCGCTGGCGGTCTGTTCCAGGCAGCCATACGGGTAGGCCTTGAGCGCGCTGATCTGCGCGCCGAGGTTCAACGGCGGCCGGCTCGACAGGCTCAACAGCGCCTCACGCCCCGACGCATCGAACTGATCCAGCGCGCCCGCGGGCAGGCTCCACGGCTGATCCTTGAGCACTGCGCGATAATGCTTGAGCAGTGCCGGATACGCCGGACGCACGCCCAAGGTCCACTCGCGGCTGAACGGCGGCAGGTTTTCACCCGGCAGGTCAAGGCCGTTCACCGTGACCTTGACCTTGCCCTGCCCCAAACCGCCCCAGGCTTTCACCGGGATGCGCAGCGTGGTGCGCTGGCCCTGTTTCAGTTCGACGGTTTGCGCACCAGCGTTGACCAACTCCAACTGCCCTTCGGCACTCAGTTGCACATCGAGCTTCTGTGCCTTGCCCGACAGGTTGGACAGGTCCAGCGCCAACGTCGTCTGGTCGCCACCCGCGAGGAAGCGCGGCGCCGACAACTCGGCAATCAGCGGCGCGGCAATCACCGTCTTGGCCTCAGCCATGCCGTAGCGATCATCGCTCCAGGCCTGGGCCATCAGGCGCAGTTCGCCGTTGAAGTCGGGAATGTTGACGCTGACCTCGCCCTCGCCTCTTTCATTCAAGGTCACCGGCGCGCTTTGCAGGGCGACGATGGTCACGCTGGTGTCAGGCCGCTTGCCGCCCTTGGCCAGCGCCGCATCGCCACCAAACGCCAGGCTGGCCAGGCGGCCTTGGCCGGCCTCGATCAACTGGCCATAGATGTCGAACTGGTCCACGCCATAGGCCTTGCGGCCGAACAGGCTGGAGTAAGGGTCGGGCGTCGGGTATTCGGTGATATTGAGGATGCCGACGTCCACCGCGGCCACCAGCACATGCACCTGTTTCGGCAAGCTGCCATCGGCATTTTTGGCGGCGACTTTCACCGTCAGCGGTTGTTTGGGGCGCATTTTTTCCGGCGCGCTGAGGGTCAGGCCCAGTTTGCGCTGGGTGCGATCCAGCGGCAGGTGCAGCAAGCCCACCGCGCGTTTTGGGGTGATATTGGCTTTGCGCTCGCCGGGACGAATCACCAGGGCGCTCACATACAAGTCATGGCGCGACCATTTCGGGTCGAGTTTCACGGCGAAGCTTTTGCCTTCGGCCGGCACCTCGATTTCCTGCCACCACAACGGGCCTTCGGCGGACTCCACCAACAGGTAGCCTTTACCGGCAGCGGGCGGTGTCACCGTGACGTTGGCGGTATCGCCGTCGCCATACGCCGGTTTATCCAGCGCCAGCTTGACCTGGTCGGGGCGCACGGCGCCGCCTTCGGTGTTGTCCTGGGCCTGGTAGCCGGCCCAAAAGCGCAGGCTGCTGACCAGCCCGGTCTGCGGGTCTTCGACCTCGACGCGGTATGGGCCCCACTCGACCTGGAAGCTGACCTTGGCGGTGTCGCCGGCCTTGATGTTCAGGGTCTGCTCATCGAGGTTGAGGAATTTCTCGTTGAAGTGATAGCTCCAGCCATCGTTCTCGGAGTAGTTCCAGTAGTAGTCGCGGCGCTCGCGAACCAGGCGCACCTTGAGGTTTTGCGCGGCGAGTTTCTGCCCGTCCTGGTTGGTCAGCAGCACTTCGAATTCCGCCGGGCCATCGCCGTTGGTTTCCTTGCCGTCAAACAACCCGCGCAGGCCCGGCAGTTGCTCGGCCGGCCAGATCGGTTGCACCAGGCGCCGGGTGATCGGCCGCCCACCGGACTCTTGCAGGCTGGCTTGCACGATCAATTGCAGCGGCGACTTGACGTCGGCCCATTTGCTTTCCAGGGTCAGTTCTTCGTGGCCCTTGGCGTCAAGCACGCTTTCGTCCAGTTCGAAGTCCTGGCTCAGTTCCTCTTCGGTGACGGAGCCGAACTGGTAGCCCGGCAGCGATTTGACCGCCTCGCGCAATGGCCGCACATAGACTTGGCCGCTGACGCGATTGCCGGACGCCGGCGCACCATACAGGTAACGCCCGTTGACCTGGATCACCGGGTTTTCCGCTGGGCTCAACGGCGTGTCGCTGCCCTTGAGATCCAGCGCCAGGCGCTCGGGCAGGAAGTCTTCGACGAGGAATTCATACAGCTGCGGCTTGCCGTCGCCCAGGTCGAATACCAGTTGCCAGCGCCCGGTTGGGGCCTCGCCGGCCAGTTGCAGTTGATACTGATAGAGGCCGGACGCGTCGGCATCCCAGACGAATTTGCGGCTGACCTGCTCGTCCGGGCGGCGCACTTCGACGCTCACCGGCTGCGGTTTGACCGCGTGGCCATCCTTGTCCCGCAACAGCGCGTTGAGCAGCACGGTTTCGCCGGGGCGATACAGGTCGCGCGGGCCGAACACAAAGAACTGCAACGGATGGGATGGCTGGCCGCCGATGTCGAACTCCGCCAGGTCCAGCGCGGCGCTGTCGAGGCGCAGCATACTGGTCTGCTCGCCTTGCTTGGCCAGCAGCACCTGGGCCTTTTTCGGCAACGGCAACTCGGCGTGGCCGCCCTTCTCGGTCTTGCCCTGACCCAGCACGCGGCCGTCGGCATCGAGCACTTCGAGGTCGACGCCATCCAGCGCCTTGCCGCCTTCCAGCGCCTGGGTAAACACATCCAGCCGATTGGCATAGCGGTGCACTGACAGGCCGATATCACTCAGGGTGAACAGCGTGGCCGGCTGGGAATAGTTGTAGGTGCCCGACGCGCGCATCACCGCCAGGTACACGCCCGGCTGTTGCAATTGCTTGAGGCCGGCGATGGGCAGCAACAGGGTTTCGCGGGTATTGCGCGCCGGGTTCAGGTCGAAGCGGCCGCCGTAGACCAGGTCGGCCAGGGGCAGCAGTTCGCGGGATTCATAACTTTGCAGGCTCGTGTTTCGCCCCCACTGCGCGAGGAAGGTGGGCAGGGATTCGGGCTTGATGCGGAAGAATTCGACGTCGATCTTGTCGACGTTCAACGCGATCACCGGCAGGCCTTCGGCCAACCGCGTCGGCAGCAAGGTGCCACGACTGGCGAAGCCAACGGTGGCTTGCAGGTCGCGGGTTTCCAGGCGGGCGATGTATTCGGCGGCAAGCTTGTTGTCGTTGACCGCCTTCACGCCGGCATCGACCGTCAGCACGAGTTTGCGCTGCGGCTCCAGATGGCGCAGGCGCAGTTCCATCAGGTTATCGGAGATTTCCCAAGCGCCGTCGACCTTGCCGGACTTGCTGTCCACCAGGTGGAGTTTGTCGGCGAATTTCTGCTCGGGGTCCAGGGGAATGGAAAAACTCACGGAGAGCGTGCTGGCCCCGTCAAGCTGCACCTCGGACACATCCACCACGCTCAGCTCACGCCCGGCGTAGCGCTGCTTCAGCGCTGCCACGTCCACCGCTGCTTTGGCAGGCTTGGGCGCAACCGCCGCTGCTGCTGGGGCCGGAGGGGCTGCCGGTTTATCGGAAGAATCGCAGGCGCTCAGCAGGGCCAGCGCGCAGGCCAGGAACAATCCTTTGTTAAGCATGGGGCACTCGTAGTGGGAGGGGCCGAGGGATGAACTATATATCAGCCCGCGTGGGGCCGATGAGGTGCTGGTCACATTGACCGACGGAGGGTGGTTTGGTTCTTGTAAGGAAGTGATGCCAAGCCAAATCCCACAAACACTGAAGATCAAAATGTGGTGACATGGAGTGCCGGTTACAATGCAGCTCTCCCGAGGAGCCTGCATGCCCACCTTATTGACCGACTGGCGCGACCGCCCTACTCATCGCCGTGTATGGGCCCTGGCCGCGCCGATGATCCTGTCGAACATCTCCGTACCGCTGGTAGCCCTGGTAGACAGCATGGTCATCGGCCACTTGCCCCACGCCCATCAGTTGGGCGCCGTGGCTGTTGGCGCCAGCCTGTACACCTTCCTGGCCTGGGCCATGGGCTTCCTGCGCATGGGCTCCACCGGCTTCGCTGCCCAGGCCGCCGGACGCAATGATGGTGCGGCGTTGCGGCAAATCCTCTTGCAAGGGTTGCTGCTGGCGGTGGGGCTGGCGATGTTGCTGGGGACGGTGGGCATTCCCTTCAGCCATCTGGCCCTGGAGTGGATGCAGCCCTCCCCCGAGCTCAATCAACTGACCCAGGATTTTTTCCACACGCGTTTATTCGGCCTGCCCGCCGCCCTGGCCAGCTATGCGTTGGTCGGCTGGTTCCTCGGCACGCAAAACGCCCGGGCGCCGCTGGCGATCCTGCTGACCACCAACCTGGTCAACATCGCGTTGAACCTGTGGTTCGTCCTCGGCCTGGATTGGGGCGTCGTCGGCTCGGCGCGGGCCTCGGTGATCGCCGAATGGACCGGCGCCCTGCTCGGCCTGGCCCTCACGCAAAAAGCCCTGCGTGCCTACCCCGGACATATCGCCTGGGCTGCGCTGAAACTGTGGGAGAGCTGGCGCCCACTGCTCGCGGTGAACCGCGACATCTTTATCCGCAGCCTCGCGTTACAGTCGGTGTTTTTCATGATCACCGTGCAAGGCGCACGTCTGGGCGATGCCACCGTGGCGGCCAACGCACTGCTGCTCAACGGCCTGTTACTGGCCGCCCACGCCCTGGACGGCCTGGCCCATGCGGTCGAAGCCCTGTGCGGCCACGCCATTGGCGCCCATGACCGCCAAGCGTTGCGCCGTTCGTTGGTGGTGGCTGGCGGTTGGTCGTTGATCGCCAGCGTCGGCTTTGCGCTGCTATTTACCGTGGCCGGGCACCTGTTTATCGCCATGCAGACCGATATCCCCAGCGTGCGCGCAACGGCTGACCTCTACTTGCCGTATCTGGCGGTGCTGCCATTGATCGCGGTATGGAGCTACTTGCTCGACGGCCTGTTCATCGGCGCCACCCGCGCCCGGGAAATGCGCAACGGCATGCTGTTGACGGTGCTGCTCACACTGCCATTCGCCTGGGCGCTGCAAGACTTGGGCAATCACGGCCTGTGGATAACCTTCTTGCTGTTTATGGCGTTGCGCAGCCTTACTTTGTGGGCGATTGCCTGGCGCTTGAACCGGCAGGACCAGTGGCTTGGATAAACGCGGTGACGCGGTCCAGCACTGGTGCCAGCCAACGTAGCGGCCTGGAGAGCGAGGCCACCAACGTCGCGTGGCTGGTTTTATCGAAGTAAAACGCTTCCACCGGCACACCGGCCGTGCGTAGCTTTTGCGCCAGCCCGCCGGTATTGCGCGTGGGGTTGACCAGGTCGTCATCCGTCGAGGCGATCAACAGGCTCGGCGGCGCGCCGGCAGTCACATGGTTGATCGGCTGGGACTCAGGCGGCGAATCCGGGAAGAAAAACACCGGCCGCACGTCGCGGTTTTCAATCGGCAGGAAGTCATACGGCCCGGCCAGGCCGATCCAGCCTTTGAAAATGGCCGGCGACAAACCCACCTCATTCAGCCAGCGCGCATCCAGCGCCAGCATCGACGCATTGTAGGCACCGGAGCTGTGGCCCATCACATAGAGCTGCCGGGGATCGGCGCCGTAGTCGGCGATGTGTTGATACGTCCAGGCCACCGCTTGGGCGCCGTCCTGGAGAAAGGCGGGGTAACGCACTTGCGGGTAGAGGCGGTAATCGGCGATGACCACGACGATGCCACGTGAGGCCAGGGCTTCGCCGACAAAACCATAGTCGTCCTTGGCGCCGTTGTTCCAGCTGCCACCGTAGAAAAACACCACCACGGGGGCGTTGGCAATCGCCGGGGCAGGTCGGTAGATATCGAGCTGTTGCCGGGGATCGGCGCCGTAGGCGATGGCTGAAGTTTTGGTGAAGGTGCTGGAGGGGGTGAGTGCGTTGAGCACTTTGATGGGTGAGCAGGCCGCGAGGAATGCGGTGAGTGCCAGGGTGAATGCTTGCAGGAGTTTGCTCGACATCGTTCAGCCCTCACACAGAAGCTACGGCCAAAAACAAGGTCAAATGTGGGAGCTGGCTTGCCTGCGATGGCGGAGTGTCAGGCAACTTATTTGCTACTGATACACCGCTATCGCAGGCAAGCCAGCTCCCACATTCTAGATTGCTGTCAGCTCAGATTATGAGGACAGGTACGAAGAACGGGTCAGCCCCAGACGCAACGCGTCGAGGAACTGGGTACGCTCCGCGGCACTGATCTTCGCGCTGGCGCACTTGTCACGGTAGTGGGTCATCAACTCCTCCGGCGACAAGTGCACGTAGCGCAGCATGTCTTCGATGGTGTCGTGGGTCTCGATCCCGGCGCTGTACACCGAACCGTCCTCACGCTGGTAGATGTTCACCGAGTCGGTGTCACCGAACAGGTTGTGCATGTCGCCGAGGATCTCTTGGTAAGCACCCACCAGGAAGATGCCCAACAAGTAGTCTTCACCTTCGTTCAAGCCGTGCACCGGCAGGCTGGTCTCGATGGACTGCTCGTCGACGTACTGCTTAATCTTGCCGTCGGAGTCGCAGGTCAGGTCTTGCAGCACGGCGCGGCGCAGCGGCTCTTCGTCGAGGCGGTGCAGCGGCAGGATCGGCAGGACCTGGCCGATGGCCCAGGTGTCCGGCAGGCTCTGGAACACCGAGAAGTTGCAGATGTACTTGTCGGCCAGCTTGTCGTTGAGTTCGTCCAGCACCTGGCGGTGCGAGCGCTGGCGGGCTTTCAGCGAGTTGTGCAGGCGGCGGCACACGGCGAAGTAGCACTGTTCGGCCAGGGCTTTTTCCGCCAGGGTCAGTTTGCCGTCGGCGTACTGGGTGGCCACGTCGCTCATGTAGTGCGTGGCGCGCCAGTAGGTTTCGGTGACCATTTCGATGTCGGTCGGACCCAGCAGGTCCACCAGCCATTGCACGGTTTCCGGCAGGCTTTCCTTGTTCTCGATCACTGGCACGTCGTCGTTGTGTTTCTCGACGTCGGTGACTTGCACCACCAGCATGGCGTGGTGGGCGGTCAGGGAACGGCCGCTCTCGGAGAAGATGTTCGGGTGCGGCAGGCTCTGCGCGTCGCAGAATTCCTTGAGCATGCCCACGACCACGCCGGCGTAGTCGTCCATGTCGTAGTTGATCGAGCTGGCGTTACGCGAGTGCGTACCGTCGTAGTCCACGCCCAGGCCGCCGCCGACGTCGATGTGGTCCACCGGCAGGCCGAGGTTGCGCAGTTCGCCGTAGTAACGAATGGCTTCCTTGAACCCGTGCTGGTAGTCGGCCAGGTTGGCGATCTGCGAGCCCATGTGGAAGTGCAGCAGGCGGATGCCCTGGTCCAGGCCAGCGGCGCGGAAGCGCTCGACCACGGACAACAGTTGCGCCGCCGACAAGCCGAACTTGGACTTCTCGCCACCGGTGTCTGCCCATTTGCTCGACGCCAGGGACGACAACCGCACGCGCAGGCCAACCTGTGGCTTGACCTTGAGGTTGGCGGCTTCTTCAATCACCAGCTCAACTTCGGATTCTTTCTCGATCACGATGAAGACGTTGTGGCCGAGCTTCTGGCCCATCAGCGCGAGGCGGATGAACTCACGGTCCTTGTAACCGTTGCAGACGATGGTGCCGCCCTTCGGCGCCAACGCCAGCACGGCCAGCAGCTCGGGCTTGGAGCCGGCTTCGAGGCCAATGGAGACGTCCTGGGTGGCGATGATGTTTTCGATCACCGCTTCCTGCTGGTTCACCTTGATCGGGTACAGCGCGGTGTACTTGCTCTGGTATTCCAGGCGTTCGATGTTCGCATCGAAGGCGCCGGTCAGTTGGCGTACGCGGTCTTGCAGGATGTCGGGGAAACGCACCAGCAGCGGCAGGGACAGGCCGCTTTTGCGCAGCTCGTCCACTTGCTCGTACAGGTCGACCGGCGTGCTGTTCGGGCCGTTCGGACGGACTTCAACGCGACCGGCATCATTGATCGCGAAATACCCGGCCCCCCAATGGCGAATCCCATAAACACTGCGGCTGTCCGCAACTGTCCATTGGCTGCCATCGTCTTTGCGTGTGCGTCGTACGGACATCGAAGTCCCCTATAAATGAAGTCGAAGGCGCCGCCCCTATCAGAGGCTGGCGCAGTCTAAAGAATGAAAATGACGATTTGCCTGCGTGCGAGGTAAGACCCCACGCGCAGGACAGAGTTTAGACACAGGTCGGAAAGAGGCTTTCAGCCGCCGGACTTCTTGGCCTTGTAACCGAGCTTGATCAGCTCGGCCAACAGCAGCTCGACGTGATCGCCCTGGATCTCGATGACCCCGTCTTTCAACGCGCCACCGGTGCCACAGCGCTTTTTCAGCGTGGTGGCGAGTTCCTTCAGGGCCTCTTCGGCCAGCGGCACGCCGGTGATGGTGGTCACCGTCTTGCCGCCACGGCCCTTGCTCTCGCGTCTTACGCGGGCAATACCGTCGCCTTCGGGGATCAGGGTCTGTTTGCAGGTACACAAATCCACGGGCTGACGACAGTCCGGGCAGTGGCGACCTGCGTCGGTGGAAAATACCAGGCCACCAAGGGCGGCGAAGGATGCGGCTTTTTTGGCCACCGGCAATCCTCTTGGGAGGACAAAGACAGATCGGTACCCGCAACGGGACTACCGACCGCGAAGCCCCACTCAGGCAGGGGCAGCGCTACCGAACCGGCCTACTCCTAATAGCAGACGGCTCGGGTGAAAAGTCGCGCAGTGTAACGGCAAAAAGCCGGCTTGCTAAGGGCCAAAACGCGCCAATTTATGCAACTTTAGCGACGCAGGGCCAGATAGCGGCGCAAGCCTTCCTGGGCGTCCGGGCAGTAGGGCTTTTGTTCAGCTTCCTGCAGGACCGTTTCGAGGGGCAAAAAGCGTGCTTCCATGACTTCTTCGGGCTGCAAACGCAGGGGCCCGTCCCACACGGCAGAGTAGGATCGGCACCAGAGCCGGCTGTCGCCGTCAGCGAAGTAGAAGTGGTCATGCTCGACCAACTCTACCCCGGCCACGCCGAGTTCTTCTTCCAGCTCACGAGCCGCCGAATCGGCATAACTCTCCCCCGCCGCGACCATCCCACCCGCCGCCGCGTCCCAGAAACCGGGGTACATGGCTTTGCTCAGGGTGCGTCGATGCACACACAGCTCGCCTTGGGAGTTGAACAGGAAGATGAAGGTGCAACGGCCGATAAGCCCGCGCTGGCGCAGGTCGGACCGGACCAGATGGCCGAGGAGATTGTCCTCCTCGTCAACCCAGCAGATCAGTTCAGCATCAGAGGCCGCACGGTGCGCGGCCTCTTTTTGAGTAGCGTCCATCATCAACCCTGGTTGAGGAGCTGACGCAAGTCGATCACTGCAGCGTTGGCCCGGGAAATATAGTTGGCCATCACCAGCGAATGATTCGCCAGTACACCGAAGCCACTGCCGTTAAGAATCATAGGACTCCATACCGGTTCCTGCGAGGCTTCCAGCTCACGAATGATCTGGCGCACGCTGACCGTGGCGTTTTTCTTGGCCAGCACGTCGGCAAAGTCGACTTCAATGGCACGCAACAGGTGGGACAACGCCCAGGCCTGGCCACGGGCTTCGTAGAACACGTTGTCGATCTGCATCCATGGGGTTTCCACCACTTCTTCATCGACCTGCGGCACTTCACCCGGCGCCAGGGCTTCGGTTTTCAGTGCGGTGTTCAATTTGACCCGGCCGACACTGGCCGACAGCCGTTGCGACAGCGAACCCAGGCGGGTCGCTACATCACCGAGCCAGTTATTGAGGTTGTCGGCGCGGGCATAGAACAGCGCGCCGCGCTGGTTCGGGTCGGACAGGCGCGCTTCATAGCGGCTCAGGGAGTTGATGCCTTCCTGGTATTCCGACTCGCTGGACGGCAACACCCAGCTCTTGTTGTCGAAGTTGAAGCGCGGCTCGGCCTTGGCCAGGTCCGCGTCTTCGGCCGACTGCGACTGGGAACGGGCGAAGTCTTTACGCAGGGCGCGGGTCAGGTCGCGGACCTGCACCAGCACGCCGTATTCCCAGCTCGGCATGTTGTCCATCCACAGGCCAGGCGGGAAACGGTCGTTGGAAATATAACCACCGGGCTTGTTCAGCAAGGTGCCGACCACGGTCTTGAGGGTTTCGACGGTGGTGTAGCCCACCACCATCTGCTTACCTTCCTTCTCGGCGGCAATCTGCGCATTTTGCTGGACCGGAAACAACGCCGGTTCCTGGCTCCAGTACCACCCCAGGCCACCAGTGACCAACAGGTACAAGCCCAACAGGCCGAGCACGGCACGGCTCATCAACAGGGTGCGAAAGTAGCTGCGGTTGGCCGACTTGGGCTCAGGAGCGGGGCCTTTGGCACTGTCTGCACGGTTTTTCCAGTCCAGCATGGCGATATCCTTTCAATCACTTGAGTTCATGCACGTCTATTGTCCGGGTGCGTTCAAACACTCCGACCACAACCCTACCCCATCGTGCCCGTCAGCGCGGGGCTTTTAGCGCAAGCACTATAAAGGATGCACGTTTTTCGCGCTGCGCGACCACTGAGTCAAAAATTGAATGTATAAGTCGTGCAGTTAATTGACGCATGACACTCATGTAACAGAAAAGAGGTGCTAGCATAGAGCCATCAGTTCGACCTCAGCATGCAGCCTAACTAGTAGTCAGGATATGACCGAGCCAGAAGACCCCAGCCGTGAGCGTCTCAAGCACCATTTTGCCCAGCGGGTAATTCATCAGGCACGTCAAATTCTTGAGATCTGGCAGCGCCTGCAACGCAGCGAATGGTCCAACGCCGACCTCTCCGAACTCAGCGAAGCCAACCTGCGCCTGTTGCGTTTTGCCGAGCGTTTCGAACAGCCCGAGCACGGCCAGTTGGCCCGGCACATCGGCGAGTCGCTCAAGCTGGTGGACGAAAACCGTGGCCGCCTGAGCAGCCAGCTGATCACCGAACTCAATCGCTTGATGCAGCGCCTGTCACGCACCGGCCTGCGCCAGGGCGACCAGCTGGAACAAACCTTCCTGCCGCCGATGCGCAAGCCGATCTACGTGATGCTTGCCGACCACGACCGCGCCGAGCGCCTGGCCAAGCAGCTGGAGTTCTTTGGCATGAGTGCCCAGTCCCTGGACAGCGTGGCGGCGTTCCGTGCGTCGATGGCAGAGCGCTTGCCCTCGGCCATTGTCATGGACGTGGACTTCTGCGGCCCGGGCCTGGGCCTGCAACTCGCCGCCGAAGCCCAGGAAGGCCTGGAGCAAAAGCTGCCGCTGCTGTTTTTCAGCCTGCACGAAACCGACACCCCGACCCGCCTCGCTGCCGTGCGCGCCGGCGGCCAGGAGTTCCTCACCGGCACCCTGGAAGCCTCCAGCCTGCTGGAAAAGATCGAAGTGCTCACCTGCGTCGCCCAGTACGAACCCTACAAAGTGCTGATCATCGACGACTCGCGGGCCCAGGCACTGCATACCGAGCGGCTGCTCAACAGTGCCGGCATCGTCACCCGCACGCTGATCGAGCCGATCCAGGCCATGGCCGAGTTGGCCGACTTCCAGCCCGACCTGATCATCCTCGACATGTATATGCCCGCCTGTACCGGTACCGAACTGGCCAAGGTGATCCGCCACAACGACCGCTACGTCAGCGTGCCGATCATCTACCTGTCGGCCGAAGACGACCTGGACAAGCAGCTGGACGCCATGAGCGAAGGCGGCGACGACTTCCTCACCAAGCCGATCAAGCCGCGCCACCTGATCACCACCGTGCGCAACCGCGCCGCCCGTGCCCGCCACCTCAAGGCGCGGATGGTGCGCGACAGCCTGACCGGCCTGTACAACCACACTCATATCCTGCAATTGCTCGAAGACTGCAGCTTCCGCGCACGCCGCGAGAACAAGCCGTTGAGCTTTGCCATGCTGGACATCGACCACTTCAAGCGGGTCAACGACAGCCACGGCCACCCCATGGGCGACCGCGTGATCAAGAGCCTGGCGCTGTTTCTCAAGCAGCGGCTGCGCAAGACCGATTACATCGGGCGCTACGGCGGCGAAGAATTTGCCATCGTCATGCCGGACACTGACCTGGAATCAGCCTGCAAGGTGCTGGACGAAATCCGCGGGCGCTTTGCCGAAATTCACTACCCAGCCCAGCCGCAGGACCTGTGGTGCACCTTCAGCGCCGGTCTGGTGGAGCTGTGCGACGATTCCGACAGCCTGATGATGGCCGCCCAGGCCGACGAGGCGCTGTACCGCGCCAAGCACGCCGGACGCAACCGGGTACAGGCCGCGCGCACGTCAAAGCAAAGTGCCACCTTTTCATCGGATTCCACTGATTCCGTCATAACCCTGTAACGAAAACGCAATAACTTCAGGCACTTATCTTTTGCTGTCGGTTGAAACCACGCATGCGCCTGAAGCTGCTGACCAATCTCAATACCCTTCTGCTGGTGGCCGTGTGCCTGGCGCTCGGGGCGACACTCTGGTGGTCGCAACGGGCACTGGAGCGCCCGTATTTGTTGATGGAACGCTACCTGGGCCTGTCCCAGACCTTCCAGAACCAGGCCGCGCGCAATATCGACGACTACCTCGCCAGCGGCGACGCCCTGCGCTTGAGCAGCGCCAGCCAAAGCCTGGAAAGCCTGCTGCAGCACCTGGATGAACTGCCCGCCGACCTCGCGCAAAACCTGCGCCCGAGCCTGGCCGACCTGGACACCTTCGGCAAGACCGACCTGCTCGCCGCCGGCAAGCTGGCCGGTGACCCGCAAGCCTTGCTGCTGCAAGCCGAGCGCGAGCTGGGGGCCAACCTGGAGCAACTGAGCCAATACGCCCTCGGCGTGAATTCCCCGGACGCCGCCCGCTACCTGCCGCCGCTGCTGGCTGCGTCGCAGCACCTGGGCAAGCTGTCTCTGGCGCGCGACAAGCTGGTCAGCAGCGGCCGCGCCGAACTGGCGGACGATGTGGAACGCGAAGTCGGCAATATCCGCAGCCAGGCTGATGTGCTCGGGCAACTGCCGCTGCTCGGGGTGAAGGCCAGCGCGGAGTCCAGCGCCGACGACTTTTCCGCCTTGATGGGCCTGGAAAACAGCGAAAAAGCCGAAGCCCAGGACACCGCCGTCGACCTCAAGCGCGAACTCAACAGCCTGCTGACCCGCTACCCCGCCGAACTCAAGCGCACCCGTGAACAGATCCAGCAACGCGCCGACCTCGCCGCCAGCACCCACTTGAAAATCAACGCCGTGCAGCAAGCCATCGCCGGCCTGGAGCCGGTGGTGCGCGCGCAACACGGCAAGATCCAAGGCGAAGTGCGGGTGATGCAAGGCGTGATGATCGGCCTGATCCTGCTGATCGCGCTGTTGATCGACACCCTGCAACGCCGTTTGGCGCGGGTGCTGACCAACCTGGCGCCGGCCCTTTCCACTTGGGCCGAAGGCGACTTCAGCCAACCGATCGCCCTGGGCAAGACCAACCGCGAACTGCACGACATCGAGGCGTCCCTGAACCGCTTGCGCGCCTACCTGGTGGCGTTGGTGGGCACCATTCGCGGCAATGCCGAGGAAGTCGCCGGCAGCAGCCGCGCCCTCGCCGAACTGAGCAGCGGCCTGCATGACGGCGCCGAGCGCCAGGCCGGCGACACCGCGCAGATCCGCGACTCCCTGGGCGAACTGGAAGCGACCATTCAACAAGTGGCCGGCGACGCCAGCCAGGCCGCCGGCGCCAGCCGCAGCGCCGGTGAAGCCGTGGAACAAGGCCAACGGGTAATCGGCCTGAGCCTCACCGGGCTACACGCGCTGGTGGGCGAAGTGCAGCAAAATGCGCAGATGATCGAGAAACTCGCCGAAGAGTCCGCCACCATCGGCGGCGTGCTCACGGTGATCCGCTCGATTGCCGACCAGACCAACCTGCTGGCGCTCAACGCCGCCATCGAAGCCGCGCGTGCCGGTGAAGCCGGGCGTGGCTTTGCCGTGGTCGCCGACGAAGTGCGCTCCCTGGCCCAGCGCACCGCCGGCGCCACCGCCGAGATCCAGACCCTGATCGCCGGCCTGCAAACCGCTGCGCACCAATCGGTGCAAGGCATGCGCGCCCAGGTCGAACACGCCGAAGCCACTGCCCAACAAGCCCAGGCGGCTGACGGCGCGCTGGATGAAATCGTCGGGGCGATCCAGACCATTTCCGAGACGGCGGTGCGCATTGCCGATGTGACGGCGCAGCAGAGTGGCGCGGTGAGTGAGATTCGTGACAACAGTGAGCGGATTCATCAGCTCGGTGAAGACAACCTGCTGCGCATCGGCCAGGGCCGTAGCCAGGGTGAGCACCTGCTGGTGCTCGGCGGGCAGCTCAACACCGCTGTCCAGGCTTTCCGCGTTTAACTCGGTCTCAGCCTGAATGAAGATCCAATGTGGGAGCTGGCTTGCCTGCGATAGCGGTACATCAGTCAAAGATGCTTCAACTGACAGATAGCTATCGCAGGCAAGCCAGCTCCCACACTGACCGGATCCAGCCTTGCAGTCACAAATTTTGCGCTATCCTCGCTAATCGTGCTGCCTACTGCATAGAACTGGACAGTCACAAAGGCTTTGCGGCATAGTCGCCGGGTTCTGCCGTACCCCTATCAATAACAAGGAACAGCCGATGGCGACCTTTCTGGTTCTGCACGGACCCAACCTGAACCTGCTCGGCACCCGTGAACCGGGCGTCTACGGGGCAGTGACCCTGGAACAGATCAACCTCGATCTGGAACGCCGGGCCCGTGAAGCCGGCCACCATCTGCTCTACCTGCAAAGCAACGCCGAGTACGAATTGATTGATCGCATCCATGCCGCGCGCGGCGAAGGCGTGGACTTTATCCTGATCAATCCCGCCGCTTTTACGCATACAAGTGTTGCATTACGTGACGCGCTGCTGGCGGTGAGCATCCCATTCATCGAAGTGCATTTGTCCAACGTGCACAAACGCGAAGCTTTCCGCCATCACTCCTACTTCTCCGATGTAGCGGTAGGTGTGATCTGCGGCCTTGGCGCCAGCGGTTACCGACTGGCCCTGGAGGCCGCCCTGGAACACATTGAACAACCGGCCAAGCGCCCCTGACCGACCCTTGGGAGTTGATGATTCATGGATATCCGTAAAGTTAAGAAACTGATCGAGCTGCTGGAAGAGTCCGGTATCGACGAGCTGGAAATCAAGGAAGGCGAAGAGTCCGTACGGATCAGCCGCCACAGCAAGACCCCGGCCCAACAGTTCTACGCACCGCAAATGCAAGCACCGGCGCCAGCCGCTGCTCCAGCTGCTGCACCTGCCGCCGCCGCTCCTGCAGCGCCAGCCGCACCTGTGCTGAACGGTTTCGTGGTCAAGTCGCCAATGGTCGGTACGTTCTACCGCACCCCGGCACCGACCTCGCCAGCCTTCGTTGAAGTCGGCGCAACCGTGAAAGTGGGCGACACCATCTGCATCGTCGAAGCGATGAAGATGATGAACCACATCACCGCTGAAAAAGCCGGCGTGATCGAATCCATCCTGGTAGAAAACGGTCAGCCGGTTGAGTACGACCAGCCGCTGTTCACCATCGTTTGAACCGCGGAGCGCCTTCGATGTTGAAACCTGCGAAGAAACTGCAAAAAGTCCTGATCGCCAACCGCGGCGAGATCGCGCTGCGGATCCTGCGCGCCTGTAAGGAAGAGGGCATCAAGACCGTCGCTGTTTACTCGACGGCCGATACCGAATTGATGCACGTGAAACTGGCGGACGAAAGCATCTGCATCGGCCCGCCACTGGCCACGAACTCGTACCTGAAAGTCTCGAACATCATCGCGGCCGCTGAAGTGACCGGCGCTGATGGCATCCACCCAGGCTACGGCTTCCTCGCGGAAAACGCCGATTTCGCCGAACAGGTGGAAAAATCCGGCTTCGCCTTCATCGGCCCGAAAGCCGAGACCATTCGCCTGATGGGCGACAAGGTGTCGGCCAAGGACGCGATGATCGCGGCCGGCGTGCCAACCGTTCCCGGTTCCGACGGCCCGCTGCCGGAAGACGAGGAAACCGCTCTGCGCATTGGTCGCGAAGTCGGTTACCCGGTGATCATCAAGGCCGCCGGTGGCGGTGGTGGTCGCGGCATGCGCGTTGTGCACAAGGAAGAAGACCTGATCGAAGCGGCCAAGCAGACTCGCTCCGAAGCGGGTGCCTGGTTCGGCAACCCGATGGTCTACCTGGAAAAGTACCTGACCAACCCACGTCACGTGGAAGTGCAAGTACTGTCCGACGGCCAGGGCCACGCCATCCACCTGGGCGACCGCGATTGCTCGCTGCAACGTCGTCACCAGAAGGTACTGGAAGAAGCTCCGGCACCGGGCCTCGACGAAAAAGCGCGCGAAGAAGTCCTGGCGCGCTGCGTCAAGGCGTGCATCGACATCAACTACCGTGGCGCCGGTACCTTTGAGTTCCTCTACGAGAACGGCCGTTTCTACTTCATCGAGATGAACACTCGTGTGCAGGTAGAGCACCCGGTTTCGGAGATGGTCACCGGTATCGACATCGTCAAGGAGATGCTGAGCATCGCCGCTGGCAACCCGCTGTCCTTCACCCAGGACGACGTGAAGATGCACGGCCACTCCCTGGAGTGCCGCATCAACGCCGAAGACCCGAAAACCTTTATCCCAAGTCCAGGCCTGGTCAAGCATTTCCATGCTCCAGGCGGCAACGGCGTTCGCGTCGATTCGCACCTGTACAGCGGCTACAAGGTTCCGTCCAACTACGACTCGCTGATCGGCAAGCTGATCACCTGGGGCGCGACCCGCGACGAGGCCATGGCCCGTATGCGCAATGCCCTGGACGAAATCGTGGTAGACGGCATCAAGACCAACATCCCGCTGCACCGGGACCTGGTCCGCGATGAAGGCTTCTGCGAAGGTGGTGTGAACATTCACTACCTGGAACACAAGCTGGCTAACCAGTAAGCGTTCCACCAGACAAAGCCGCCTTCGGGCGGTTTTGTTGTTTCTGGGATACAAAAGACACCACAAAATAGTGTGGGAGCTGGCTTGCCTGCGATAGCGGTGGATCAGTGAAGCAATACTCTGCTGACACTCCGCTATCGCAGGCAAGCCAGCTCCCACATTTTGACCGAGTGCAGTCAGTAGTGTCGTCTTCTGCCCGCCGCTCGCGTAAACTTGCGCGCTTTCGCGGCCCACCCGTCGCACATTCAATTTTTTCAAAGGTGCCCGCCATGCCTTGGCTGCAAGTCCGTCTCGCCATCAGCCCAGAACAAGCCGAAACCTACGAAGACGCGTTCCTCGAAGTGGGCGCGGTGTCGGTGACCTTCATGGACGCCGAAGACCAGCCGATCTTCGAACCCGAGCTCAACACCACCCCACTGTGGTCCCACACCCACTTGCTGGCCCTGTTCGAAGACGGCACCGATGCAGCCGCCGTCCTGGCCCATATGGAACTGCTCACCGGCGGCCCGCTGCCGGAGCATCACAGCGAAGTCATCGAAGACCAGGACTGGGAACGCAGCTGGATGGACAACTTCCAGCCGATGCGTTTCGGCCAGCGCCTGTGGATCGTGCCGAGCTGGCACGCCGCACCTGAGCCTGACGCGGTGAATCTGCTGCTGGACCCGGGCCTTGCGTTCGGCACCGGCACCCACCCCACCACCGCGCTGTGCCTGGAATGGCTGGACGGCCAGGACCTGACCGACAGCAACGTGCTGGACTTCGGTTGCGGCTCGGGCATCCTGGCGATTGCCGCCCTGCTGTTGGGCGCCAAGGAGGCCGTGGGCACCGATATCGACGTGCAGGCCCTGGAAGCCTCCCGCGACAACGCCGGCCGCAACAACATTGCTGAAGGCAAATTCCCACTCTATCTGCCGCAAGACCTGCCGCAGGTGCAGGCCGATGTGCTGGTGGCGAATATCCTCGCCGGGCCGCTGGTTTCCCTGGCGCCGCAGCTGTCGAGCCTGGTCAAGCCGGGGGGCCGCCTGGCCCTGTCGGGCATCCTCGCCGAACAAGGTGAAGACGTGGCCGCCGCCTACGCCAAGGATTTCGAACTGGACCCCATCGCCAACCGTGATGGCTGGGTACGCATCAGCGGGCGTCGGCGCTAGAATGAGCGCTTGCCTGAATCGGATGACCGCATGAGCGACAGTTTCGTCACCCAGTGCCCACATTGCCAAGCGCGCTTTCGCGTCAACCACGCTCAACTGAGCGTGGCCCGCGGCGTGGTGCGTTGCGGCTCGTGCCTGCAAGTGTTCAATGCGGTGCGCCAGCTGCTGGAGCAGCGCGCCAGCGCCACGGCGGCGGAACCCGAGGTGCCGAGCAGCGTTGAACCGGTCCCCGAGGCGCCCCGCGCCATCAGCCAGAAGCAATGGACCGCCGAAGAGCTGGACCTCGACAACCTCGACCTCGACCAGGAACTGGCCAAGCTCGAACGCCGCGAGATTCAGCACACCCAACCGTTGGGCGCAGAACGTCGCCAACCGGGCACCGACCGCCGCCAAAAGGACGAACCCCTCAGCGCCAGCCGCGACACCGTCAAGGCCGAGGAAGAGAAGTGGGCCGCCAGCCTGTTCAGCGAACCGCCGGCAGAACGCGTCGCATCCGCCGAAGATGACGCCGAACCGACGAACGCACCTGCGACCAGGCAACGCACCGAACCGTCCATGTCATTGCACACCGACGACCTGGACGACGAGCCGCCACTGCGCTCGACGCCGAATGAAGACGACATCGACCCGCCGTTCACGCCGCTGACCCATGCCGCAGAGGAACAGGACGCCGACGAGCGCGCCGCCCCGCGCCGCAAGCGCCCACGCGCTACCACCAGCGTGCACGACGAAGTACTCCAGGACCTGGAAGACGACCCGCTGCACCTCTACGCACAAAAACGCCCGAAGGGCTGGGGCCGCCGCCTGATCTGGATCCTGCTGGTGCTGATCGCCGCCGCAGGCCTCGCCGGCCAGTACATCGCCTATCAATTCGACGACCTGGCCCGCCAGGACGCCTATCGCCCATGGTTCCAGCAACTGTGCCCGACACTCGGCTGCACCGTGCCGTCACGGGTCGACATCGCCCACATCAAGAGCAGCAACCTGGTGGTGCGTAGCCACCCGGAGTTCGCCGGCGCGCTGGTGGTCGATGCCATCATCTATAACCGTGCCACCTTCTCCCAGCCCTTCCCGCTGCTGGAGCTGCGCTTTGCCGACCTCAACGGCAGCCTGATTGCCAGTCGTCGCTTCAAGCCTGCCGAATATCTGAGCGGCGAATTGGCCGGGGTCAGCGAAATGCCGTCGCAAACGCCGATCCACATCTCCCTGGACATCCTTGATCCAGGCAACAAAGCCGTGAATTACAGCCTGAGCTTTCACTCGCCCGAGTGAATCGGCCGGCATACAAAGCCTTGACGGCGGTTTGTTGACTTTTCGCCGCGCAACCAAACCGGCGGCGATAAACAAATAACTGTTCAGATTTTATCCAATTCAGCCTTTATCCAGTCATCGAGAGCGGGTATCATGCCAACCCTTTTTCGAACTCTAATGATCCGGCCCCACAACAGGGAAGTCCTATGTCGGCGGTACGCATCGGCCCATATACATTGCACAACGGCTTGATTCTCGCCCCGATGGCGGGCGTCACCGACCAGCCCTTTCGTCAGCTGTGCAAGCGTTTGGGCGCAGGTCTTGTAGTCTCGGAAATGGTCACCAGCGACATGAGCTTGTGGAACACCCGCAAATCGCGGATGCGCATGATCCACGAAGGTGATCCCGAGCCACGCTCGGTACAGATCGCCGGTGGTGATGCACAGATGCTGGCGGATGCGGCCCGGGCCAACGTGGAGTTGGGGGCGCAGATCATCGACATCAACATGGGCTGCCCGGCCAAGAAGGTCTGCAACAAGGCCGCCGGTTCTGCGCTGTTGAAAGATGAGCAGTTGGTTGCCGAGATCCTGCAGGCCGTTGTCGCCGCAGTGGATGTGCCGGTGACCCTGAAGATCCGTACCGGCTGGGACCGGGACAACAAGAACGGCCTGACGGTGGCGAAGATCGCCGAACAGGCAGGAATTACAGCGCTGGCGGTGCATGGCCGCACCCGCGCCGACCTTTACACCGGTGAAGCCGAGTACGACACCATCGCTGCGATCAAGCAGGCGGTGTCGATGCCGGTCTTTGCCAATGGCGACATCGACTCAGCCGAGAAAGCCCGGCGCGTACTCCACGCTACCGGCGCCGATGGCTTGTTGATTGGCCGGGCTGCCCAGGGGCGGCCATGGATTTTCCGTGAGATCGAGCATTTTCTGCGTACCGGCGAAGTGTTGCCGGCACCAGAGTTGATCGAGGTGGAACGTATTCTGCTAGAGCATCTGGCCGCCCTGCACGCCTTCTACGGAGACGTGATGGGAGTACGCATTGCTCGCAAGCATGTCGGCTGGTATCTCGCAACCCTGCCGGGCGCCAGGGAGTTTCGCGCCCACTTCAATCGTTTGGATGATACGGAAGCACAGTGCGCCAACGTTCGTGAGTTCTTCAGCGAGCGTTACAAGAGCCTGGGGACAGGGGACGGAGAGGGGGTGGCCGCATGACGATGATGACCGAGACTTTAGTGAGTGGAACAACACCCGTGAGCGACAACGTCAATTTGAAACAGCACCTGAACACGCCAAGCGAAGAAGGCCAGACCCTTCGCGGGAGTGTCGAGAAGGCGCTGCACAATTATTTCGCCCACCTTGAGGGCGCTTCCGTCACGGACGTGTACAACCTGGTGCTCTCCGAAGTCGAGGCGCCCTTGCTCGAAAGCGTAATGAACTACGTCAAGGGCAACCAGACCAAAGCCAGTGAGCTGCTGGGCCTCAACCGTGGCACCTTGCGCAAAAAGCTCAAGCAGTACGATTTGTTGTAAGCATTCAATCAAACCAGAAAGGCGCCCGCGTAAAAAACGGTCGCCTTTTTTGCTGACTCCTTTGCTTTTGATGGAAATTGAAATGACCGACCAGACTACCCGCCTGCCGATCCGCCGCGCCTTGATCAGCGTTTCCGACAAGACCGGCATCCTCGAATTTGCCCGGGAGCTGGAAGCCCTGGGCGTGGAAATCCTCTCCACGGGCGGGACCTTCAAACTGCTGCAGGACAACGGCGTGGCCGCAGTAGAAGTGGCGGACTACACCGGTTTCGCAGAAATGATGGACGGTCGGGTCAAGACCCTGCACCCGAAAATCCACGGCGGCATCCTCGGCCGTCGCGGCACCGACGATGCGATCATGGCCGAGCACGGCATCAAGCCGATCGACCTGGTGGCCGTTAACCTGTACCCGTTCGAAGCCACCATCAACAAGCCAGGCTGCGACCTGCCGACCGCTATCGAAAACATCGATATCGGCGGCCCGACCATGGTGCGTTCGGCAGCCAAGAACCACAAAGACGTGGCCATCGTGGTTAACGCCAGCGACTACGCCAATGTGCTGGAAAGCCTGAAAGCCGGCGGCCTGACCTACGCCCAGCGTTTCGACCTGATGCTCAAGGCGTTCGAACACACCGCCGCCTACGACGGCATGATCGCCAACTACATGGGCACGGTTAACCAGGCCGCTGAAACCCTGTCGACCGAAGGCCGCAGCCAGTTCCCGCGCACCTTCAACAGCCAGTTCATCAAGGCCCAGGAAATGCGCTACGGCGAGAACCCGCACCAGAGCGCGGCGTTCTACGTTGAAGCCAAGCCCGCCGAAGTGGGCATCGCCACCGCGACCCAGCTGCAAGGCAAGGAACTGTCCTACAACAACGTGGCCGACACCGACGCCGCGCTGGAATGTGTGAAGAGCTTCGTCAAGCCCGCTTGCGTCATCGTCAAGCACGCCAACCCGTGCGGCGTGGCCGTGAGCCCGGACGCTGAAGGCGGTATCCGCCAGGCGTACGAACTGGCCTACGCCACCGATACCGAATCCGCGTTCGGCGGCATCATCGCCTTCAACCGTGAGCTGGATGCCGAGACCGCCAAGGCGATCGTCGAGCGTCAGTTCGTGGAAGTGATCATCGCCCCAAGCGTCAGTGAAGAAGCCCGCGCCATCGTGGCGGCCAAAGCCAACGTGCGCCTGCTGGCCTGCGGCGAGTGGTCGGCTGACCGCGCTGCGGCCTGGGACTACAAGCGCGTCAATGGCGGCCTGCTGGTACAGAGCCGCGACATCGGCATGATCGGCAGCGAAGACCTGAAAGTCGTGACCCAGCGCGCACCGACCGAGCAAGAGATCAACGACCTGATCTTCGCCTGGAAAGTGGCCAAGTACGTCAAATCCAACGCCATCGTCTACGCCAAGAACCGCCAGACCATCGGTGTCGGCGCCGGCCAGATGAGCCGCGTGAACTCGGCGCGTATCGCCGCGATCAAGGCTGAGCACGCCGGTTTGCAGGTAGTGGGTTCGGTGATGGCTTCCGATGCGTTCTTCCCGTTCCGCGATGGTTTGGACAACGCCGCGAAAGCGGGCGTGACGGCCGTGATCCAACCAGGTGGCTCGATGCGTGATGCCGAGGTGATTGCAGCGGCTGATGAAGCCGGCATCGCCATGGTCTTCACTGGCATGCGCCACTTCCGCCACTGATCCAAAATTGCCTGGTGGGCACTGGCTTCTGTGGGAGCTGGCTTGCCTGCGATAGCATCACCTCGGTGCACCTGATACACCGAGGCGCCAGCATCGCAGGCAAGCCAGCTCCCACAAAAAGCAGCCCACAGTGCTCCCAAGAATTCAGCGTCATCCGAGGTTTTTGAAATGAATGTTTTGATCATTGGCAGCGGTGGCCGTGAACACGCCCTGGCCTGGAAAGTTGCCCAGGACCCACGCGTCCAGAAAGTTTTCGTCGCACCCGGCAACGCCGGCACCGCCATTGAAGCCAAGTGCGAGAACGTCGCTATCGACGTGCTGGCCCTGGAGCAGCTGGCGGACTTCGCGGAGAAGAACGTCTCCCTGACCATCGTCGGTCCGGAAGTGCCACTGGTTGCCGGCGTCGTGGACCTGTTCCGCAGCCGTGGCCTGGACTGCTTCGGCCCGACCGCTGGCGCTGCCCAGCTGGAAGGCTCCAAGGCGTTCACCAAGGATTTCCTCGCGCGCCACAAGATCCCGACCGCCGACTACCAGAACTTCACCGAGATCGAGCCAGCCCTGGCTTACCTGCGTGAAAAAGGTGCGCCGATCGTGATCAAGGCCGATGGCCTGGCCGCCGGTAAAGGCGTGATCGTCGCCATGACCCTGCAAGAAGCCGAAGACGCCGTGCGCGACATGCTCGCCGGCAATGCCTTTGGTGAAGCCGGTTCGCGCGTGGTGATCGAGGAATTCCTCGACGGCGAAGAAGCCAGCTTCATCGTGATGGTCGACGGCAAGAACGTCTTGCCGATGGCCACCAGCCAGGACCACAAACGCGTCGGCGACGGCGACAGCGGCCCGAACACTGGCGGCATGGGTGCGTACTCCCCGGCTCCGGTGGTCACCGCTGACGTGCACCAGCGCGTCATGGACCTGGTGATCTGGCCAACCGTGCGTGGCATGGCCGACGAAGGCAACGTGTACACCGGTTTCCTCTACGCGGGCCTGATGATCGACAAGGCCGGTAACCCGAAGGTCATCGAGTTCAACTGCCGCTTCGGCGACCCGGAAACCCAACCAGTGATGCTGCGCCTGCAGTCGAGCCTGGTATTGCTGGTGGAAGCCGCCCTGGCCCAGGCCCTGGACAAGGTTGAAGCGCAGTGGGATCCACGTCCGAGCGTCGGCATTGTGCTGGCCGCCGGCGGTTACCCGGCCGACTACGCCAAGGGCGATGTGATTGAAGGCCTGGACGCAGCTGCTACGCTGGAAGGCAAGGTGTTCCATGCGGGCACCGCGCTCAAGGATGGCAAGGTTGTGACCGCAGGTGGCCGCGTACTGTGCGCCACCGCGATGGGTGCCAGTGTGGACGCCGCGCAACAGCAGGCGTACAAGCTGGCCGCGAAGATCGACTGGAAAGGCTGTTTCTACCGCACCGACATCGGCTATCGCGCGATTGCCCGTGAACGTGGCGAGAACCAGTAAGTAGCTATCCGTTCGGTTAGGCAAGGGCCCCTGGCCCTTGCCGTACACATGTCGCCCCGCGCATAGTTAACCCGTGCATCAACCTACGAAGGGATTTCGCCGTGCGCTGGCTCAGGATCGCCATAGGTTTCACAGTCAGTCTGCTGACACTGCTCTGCTTGTTCCCGGCCCAGGCTGCGGCGCAAGGCAGTGGTTGGGCGGTATTGCTTGATGAACAGGCCGACCTGCAACTAAGCGACATCCGCTCCCCCCGCTACACCAATCAATTCAGCCCCATCGAACTCGACCGGATCACTGCTGCGCAGCCCGACGGTGCGTTGTGGGTACGCTTCAAGCTGCAACCCGGCAAGCACGAGCAAGTGCTGCGGGTGTTTGCCCCGGACCTGTCCCACCTGAGCCTCTACGTCCTGGACGGCGACACCCTGGTGGAACAACAGAGCACCGGCACGCGCCAGCCCCAGGCCGAGCGCCCGCTGCCCAGCAGCGATTTCATGCTGCCCATGCCCCAGAGCCAGAAACCCCTTGAGGTCTACCTGCGCCTGGTCTCGGAACACGAACTGCGCCCCTGCATCACCCTGGAACCGGCTGTCCTCGCCGCCGCCAACCAGACCCAGACGCTGATCTACGGCCTGCTGTTCGGCTGCCTGCTGATGCTGATCCTGCACAACCTCACGCGCTTCGCCTACCACCGCTCGCGCAGCAGCCTGTGGCTGGCGGCGTGCGAAGTGCTGTTGATGCTGAGCCTGGCGCTGCTGCTCAACGTGGTCGGGCCGTGGCTGCCGAACTGGCATGCGATCCAGACCCCAGGCGCCTACCTCGCCCTGCTGCTGACCGCGCCGTGCGGGCTGATGTTTGCCTATCGCTTCTTCATGCCCCTCGGTCCACACCCGCTGAACAAGCTGCTGATGGCCGACATCCTGTTTATCGTGCTGTGCGGCCTGCTGCTGTTGTTCGTCAACACCCTGCCGCTGAACATCATCACCTACGCCCTGGTGGCCCTGGCCGGCTTGAGCATGCTGTTTGTCTCGGCGTATCACTGGCAGAAAGGCTACCGCCCGGCGCGCCTGTTCGTCGCCGCGATGGTGGTATTCAACACCGGCACGCTGATCATCCTCCCCGCCCTGCTCGGCCTCACGCTGCTGGCGCCGCAAGGCTTGATCATCACCCTGCTCGCCTTTATCTGCCTCAGCGGTTTGCTGATGAGCCTGGCCCTCGGTGAACGCCAGCGCGCCATTGTCGAAACCCGTTTCAGCCTCAGCCGCGACCTCGCCGCCAGCAACGCCGAAATCGCCGCCAAGGCCGAGTTCCTGGCGAAGATCAGCCACGAAATCCGCACCCCCATGAACGGCGTGCTGGGCATGACCGAGTTGCTGCTGGGCACGCCGCTGTCGGTGAAACAGCGCGACTACGTGCAGACCATCCACAGCGCCGGCAACGAACTGCTCACGCTGATCAACGAGATCCTCGATATCTCCAAGCTCGAATCCGGGCAGATCGAACTGGACGACGTGCAGTTCGACCTCAACGCCTTGATCGAAGACTGCCTGAGCATCTTCCGCGCCAAGGCCGAACAGCAGAACGTCGAGCTGATCAGCTTTATCCAGCCCCAGGTGCCACGCGTCATCAGCGGCGACCCGACCCGCCTGCGCCAGGCGCTGTTGAGCCTGCTGGAAAACGCCCTGCAAAAGACCGATGAAGGCGAAGTGCTGATCGTCGTCGCCCTGGACGAGCGCAGCACCAAGCCGCGCCTGCGCATTGCCGTGCAAGACAGCGGCCTGCCGATGGAAGCGGCCGAGCGTGACGCCCTGCTGCACAGCGAACTGCACAGCAAGAACTTCCTCTCGGCCACCCGCTTGAGCGGCCACCTCGGCCTGGTCATCGCCCGCCAACTGATCCTGTTGATGAATGGCGAGTTCGGCATCAAGAGCGGCAGCCATCAGGGCAGCACCCTGTGGCTGACGTTGCCGCTGGACCCGGAACGCCTGGAACACCCGACCTCCGACCTCGACGGCCCGCTCAAGGACGCGCGCGTGCTGGTAGTGGACGACAACGACACCTGCCGCAAGGTGCTGGTGCAGCAATGCACCGCCTGGGGCCTGAACGTCAGCGCCGTGCCTTCCGGCAAGGAAGCCCTGGCGCTGCTGCGCACCAAGGCCCACCTGCGCGATTACTTTGACGTGGTGCTGCTGGACCAGAACATGCCTGGCATGACCGGCATGCAATTGGCGGCGAAGATCAAGGAAGACCCGAGCCTGAACCACGACATCCTGTTGATCATGCTCACCGGCATCAGCAATGCGCCGAGCAAGATCATCGCGCGCAACAGCGGGATCAAGCGCATCCTCGCCAAGCCGGTGGCGGGCTACACGCTCAAGACCACCCTGGCCGACGAACTGACCCAGCGCAGCAAGGGCAACACCCAGCCACGCACGGTGCCCAGCGCGCCGGCCGCGGTGACCGTTCCCGCCGACTTCCGCATCCTGGTGGCCGAAGACAACAGCATCTCCACCAAGGTGATCCGTGGCATGCTCGGCAAGCTCAACCTCAACCCGGACACCGCCAGCAATGGCGAGGAAGCGCTGGAAGCGATGAAAGCCCAGCGCTATGACCTGGTGTTGATGGACTGCGAAATGCCGATCCTCGACGGGTTCTCGGCGACCCAGCAACTGCGCGCATGGGAAGTCAGCCACCAGCGCATTCGCACGCCGGTGGTGGCGCTCACTGCGCATATCCTCTCGGAACACAAGGAACGCGCGCGCCAGGCCGGGATGGACGGGCATATGGCCAAGCCGGTGGAGTTGTCACAGTTGCGTGAGCTGGTGGAATACTGGGTGGCGCAGCGCCAACAAAGGCCAGAGCACGCCCCCTCTTAAGTTGAAATACGATCCCCTGTGGGAGCTGGCTTGCCTGCGATAGCGGTGGATCAGCCACACACCTATTGCCTGACCCACCGCTATCGCAGGCAAGCCAGCTCCCACATTTGACCGGTTCCGCCTGATAGACTCTGCACACTTATCCCCCGACGAGCCGCCCCCATGCTCCACGTGTTATTCAGCGTCTACCTGAAAATGCTGGTGCTCTACAGCCCGTTTTTCGTGCTGTCCTGCTTTATCAGCCTGACCCGTGGCTACTCCAGCAAGGAACGGCGGCGCCTGGCCTGGAAAGTCGCCTTGGCGACCCTGGTATCGAGCGTGCTGCTCTACCTGTTCGGCCGCGTGATTTTCAGTGTGTTCGGCATCACTGTGGATGCGTTCCGCATCGGCGCCGGCAGCGTGCTGTTTATCTCCGCCCTGGGCATGGCCCAGGGCAAGTCGGCCGTGCAGACCGACAACGTGCAGCAGGACGTGACCATCGTGCCGCTGACCATCCCCCTCACCGTCGGCCCCGGCACCATCGGTGCGCTGCTGGTGATGGGCGTCAGCCAGCCACACTGGGACGACAAGCTCACCGCTATCCTCAGCATCGCCCTGGCCAGCCTCACGGTTGGCGTGGTGCTGTACCTGTCCAACCGCATCGAACGCATTCTCGGCGACCAGGGCTTGCAGATTGTCAGTCGGTTGATGGGCTTGTTCGTGTGCGCCCTCGCCGCGCAAATCATCTTTACCGGGGTGCGCGGTTACCTGGTGCCTTAGATCCGGTATTTGGCGATCGCCAGCTGCACCTTGTCACCCGCGCTCTCGCGCATCAGCTGGATGGTTTTTTCGTTGACCACCGAGGTATTCAACACCAGGCAGGTCTGCCCGCTGAAGGCCTCGGAAGAGGCGCTGTCCCACTCAAGGAACGGCAGGCCGACCTGCTTGCTCACGCCACGGGTGCTGTAGGTCACCAGCACCATCGTCACTTCGCCATCAGTTTGTGCACAGGATGCGAGGCCGAAGTCACCACCCTCCTGCACCGTGCTGTTGCGCTTGAACAGCTCAAAGGACGCCGGTGTCTGCTTCATGGCCTCCAGCGCATCCGCCGCCAACTTCGGCAACGCCGCCAATAGCGGCGAGGCCAATGACGTCGACGCCAGCATCGCGGCAATCATGTTCAGCGCCGCCAGTTGCACCGTCAGGCCCCTGCCGGAACTGGCCACTCGCTCAAAGCTGCTGCGCAGCGGCAGCCAGCCCAGGCTGATCATCACCTTGATAAATTCTTCGTACCACGCTTCGGTCCCTCGGTGGACCTTCAACACATCGCTGACATAACTGCTCGCCAGCAAATAGCTTTTGCGAATGTATTCCCGATTCAACGCCGACATGCCCTCGAAGAATGAGATCACGCCGTTATTGACCACCGCCGCATTGCTGTCATCCGCCATGTCCACCGGCAATGAGCTCTTCACTCCCGGCGAGCCTGGCAGCTTGTAGGCGGCAATCAACTTGCGTCGTTTGGCACTGATGATCCTTTTGTGATGTCGCTCCATTTTCAGTTCTCCACAAACACCCCACATGGGGCTTGCCCTCACACTAGTCCAGTGGCCGCCAGGCTTTCCACGCCACAAACATACCTTGGCGCCACCCGCCAAAACCCAGCGTCCAGCAATCGCGCGGGGTACCTGCGGGGCTTCCGGATTTCATCGCGTAAAAAAGAAAAAGCCCCGGACAACCGCAGGTAAATCCCTGGGTCATTCGGAGCTTTCTGGCCGACGTGAGGTTGTTTTCAGGACGCGGGTTTCTCGCCGTACCAACGCGGCGTGTACACCCACTCGCCACCACCGGCGCGCGGGAACACGCACGTGGTGGATGAGCCGACCAGCACCATGGTGCGCATGTCCACTTGCTCAGGCGTCAGTTGCCCAAGGGTGGTGACACGCAGGGTCTGGCCCGGGCGCCCGATATCACGGCCCAACACCACCGGCGTTGCAGGCGTGCGATGCAGCGCGACGATTTCCAGGGCACGCCCCAACTGCCACGGCCGCGAGCGCGAGATCGGGTTGTAGAACGCCAGCGCCAGGTCGGCCTGGGACGCGAGGTCCAGGCGCTTTTCGATGATCGACCAGGGTTTGAGGTTGTCCGACAGCGACATCACACAGAAGTCATGCCCCAACGGCGCGCCCGCCTGGGCAGCGGTGGCGAGGGACGCCGAGACGCCCGGCAGGATTTGCAGGTCGACCTGATGCCACGCCGGATCACTGGACTCATGCAACGCCTCGATCACCGCCGACGCCATGGCAAACACACCCGGGTCGCCGGACGACACCACCACCACCGAGCGACCTTGCGCGGCCAGCTCGAACGCGTGGCGCGCGCGCTGCATTTCTTCGCGGTTATCGGTGCAGTGCTGCACCTGGTCGTCACGGAATGGCCCGGCCATGCGCACATAGGTCTCGTAGCCGAGCACGTCGGTGCAGCGGGCCAGTTCGGCCTTCACCGCTGGCACCATCAGCTCGGCCGCGCCAGGGCCCAGGCCGATCACGGCGAGGCGGCCACGCACACGGCCCACCTGGGACAGGTCCAACGGCTGCTCGGCAACGTTAATCACGATGTCGGCGTCCTGGCTGACGCGGGTAAACCGCAGCGGCACACCCAGCTCCAGCGCCGCTTCATGCAACGAGGCTTCGGCCATCTGCGTGTCGCTGGCCAACAGGCAGGCGAGGGATTGCACGGCAATGCCCGCGTCATGCAATGCCGCGCGCACACGCTCGGCCAACTGTGCGCCCGGCTTGCAGGTCACGCTGACGTTCTTCGGGTAGATCAGCAACTCGTTGGCGGCCGGCACACGTTCGGCACTGCCCACGTGAATCGCCAGGTGCGCCTGCTGATCCTGGGGCAAGTCGGCTTGATCCAGCCACGGCGCCGCGCCTTCGATGCGCACGCTGGCGCCGGCCAGCAGGTCGGAGACAAAGCGCTTGCCCAGCTCCAGGTCGGCCAGTTCATAACCGCTTGGCGGGTTGAGCAGGCAGGTGCCAAAACGCAGCTCGCCACTGGTGGTGATCGCAGCGGCCACGTTCAAGGCAGCGGCAATCTCCCGCGCCATCACGTTCACACCGCCCAGGCCACCGAGCAGCGGCACCACGGCGCTGCCGTCTTCGGCCACCGCCAGCACGGCAGGCTCTTCGCCTTTTTCCAGCAGCAGCGGCGCCAGGGTGCGGATCACGATGCCGGCGGCGCACAGCGCAATCAGCGGCGTGCCTTGTTGATACAGCTGACGCAGGGTCGCGCCGAATTCGCTGTAGGTCCGGTCCGCGCCTTCAACCCGTGCGGCCAAGCCGTGGATCAACGCGCCCGGGTACACCTGCTGGATCTTGCGCGCAGTGGCCAGGCTGCCCTGACCCAGAATGACAATCGCCGGATTCATCAACCTTGCCACCGTTCACCCGGCACGATGATCAGCGAGAAGTACGGCGACGACGACGGATCCACCTGGTCCAGCGGCACGATCTTTTGATTGGCCATGGTGGCGCGCTCCACATACAACGCGCGCCCGGCCAGGCCGAGTTCTTCCAGCACCTGGCGCACTTTCGGAAAGTTGCGGCCCAGTTTCATGATCACAGCGGCGTCGGCATCGGCCAGACGGCGCTTGAGATCGTCATGGGGCAACACGCCCGAGAGCACCGAAAGGCTCTGGTTGCGATACACCAGCGGCGCGCCGAGCACCGAGGCGCCGCCGAGCATCGAGCACACGCCGGGGATGACTTGCGCGTCGTAACGCTCGGCAAGGCGGTCGTGCAGGTACATGTAGGAGCCGTAGAAGAACGGGTCGCCTTCGCAGATCACCGCCACATCACGCCCGGCGTCCAGGTGCGCGGCCACATCCACACTGGCGGCGTCGTAGAAGTCGCTGATCACTTGCTCGTACGACATCGGCGCCGGCAAGGCTTCGGTGGTCACCGGGTACACCAGCGGCATCAGCGTTTGCTGTGGCACCAGGTGGTCCTCGATGATGCCGAAGGCGTTGCCCTTCTTGCCCTTGGCCACGAAGTACGCCACCACCGGCGACTCACGCAGCAGGCGCAAGGCCTTGAGCGTGATCAGTTCCGGGTCACCGGGGCCTACACCCAGGCCAATCAAACGTCCGCGCGCCTGCATTATTCGACCTCCGTGGCCAGGGCATTCACCGCTGCGGCGGCCATCGCACTGCCGCCCAGGCGGCCCTGCATGATCACGAACGGCACGCCACGGCTGTCAGCGGCGAGCATCGCCTTGGATTCGGCAGCGCCGACAAAGCCCACCGGGAAACCGAGGATCAACGCCGGTTTCGGTGCGCCCGCATCAATCATTTCCAGCAGGTAGAACAACGCGGTCGGTGCGTTGCCGATCACCACCACGCTGCCTTCCAGGTACGGGCGCCACAGCTCCAGGGCGGCGGCGGAACGCGTGTTGCCCAATTCGCGCGCCAGCTCCGGCACGCTGTCGTCGCGCAGGGTGCAGATCACCTCGTTGTTGGCCGGCAGACGTGCGCGGGTCACGCCTTCGGAGACCATCCGCGCATCGCACAAGATCGGCGCACCAGCGGCCAGCGCATCGCGCCCGGCCTTGCCCGCGCCTTCGGAGAATTGCAGGCCGTCGATGGCGTCGACCATGCCGCAGGCATGAATCACCCGCACCGCGAGTTTTTCCAGGTCGGCCGGGATGCGCTCCAACTTGGCTTCCGCGCGAATAATGGCGAAGGAGTTGCGATAGATCTCCTGACCGTCGCGGATGTAATCAATCATCGGTGTTGCTCCGTGGGCGGGCGCGCAGCAAGGCGCCCGTCGCTTCAATAGAAAGGGCATGCGCATGCAGCCGGCCAAAACCGGGCTGGGCTGCATCGCGAAAGTAGAGGTCGTAGTGGCCGGGGCTCACGGCCAGCAAGGTCACCGGCGCGGTGTGCGCGGCGGCGCAGGAACGCGGGCAGCCGGACAGGTGCACGTCATGCGCCACTTGCAGGGCGGCCAGTTGCACGGCGTCGGCCTTGGTGTCGGCCAGGGCCTTGCCGCAGCCGCTGGAACCGGTGCAGGCGGTCATGCGCGCCAGGGGCTGGTCGATCGAGCACAGAAAGCCCAGCTGCATGAGGCGTTCGGTCACGGCGTAGGGCTTTTCCACGTTGGGCAGCAGCACGCCTTGCCAAGGGGTGAAGCGCAACGTGCCGTCGCCGTAGTCGCTGGCCAGTTGCGCGGCACCCTTGAGCATCGTCGCGTCCAGGCGACCCAAGGGCGCGAGAGCGGCAACATAGAACTGATTCTTTTGCACCTGTGGATAAGTGCCGAGGTGCAGCAAAGCACCGCTGGGCAGGCGTTTGAAGCCGTCGGCCGGTAGCACCGGCAGGCTGAGGCGGCTCAACAACTTATCCACAGCCAAATGACGCATACGGGTTTGCTCTGGCGTGGCGAGGTCGAGAAACGCCTCCAGCACGGCCACAACCAATGCATGGCCTTGCTCCAGCGGCACGGCGGCCACCGGCGCATCCAGCCCTGGGCAACCGGCCAGGCCGAACGCGAGCAGCGTCTGGCCATTGCGTACGAACGCCGACAACCACAGGTCATGGTGATGTTCGAGCATCGCCAGGTCTTCGCCGCCATCCAGTTGCACGGCGAATTTGGCCGACAGCTCATGGAAACGCGGGTGGCTTTGCAGGGTATTGAGGATCTGTTCGGCCAGCGGGCGCGTGTCGAAGAGCATCTGCGGGTCGATACCGGCGCTGGGGCTGAGCATCAGGTTGCGCACGTCGTCGCCAGCGGCGTTGTTGGGGCCGAGGTCGGCCGCCAGCAGCATCGCGATCAACGCGCTCTCTTCGGCGCCGATTCCGCGTATCTGCAGATTGGCCCGGTTGGTCGCCTCGATCACCCCGCCCGCATAGGCCTGGGCCGCGTCTGCCACCGCATGGGCCTGCGCAGCGGTGATGGAACCGCCGGCCAGTTTGATCCGGCAAATGCCGCCGTCCAACGCCTGGACGATACGCAGCAACCCCGGACAAGCCGAGGGGCGCAAGGTATTCACAGCGGGCGTCTGTTTCACGGGGCTACCGGTCGATGGGTAAAGGCGCGGTATTATGCCTGCTTTGTCCGGTGGCATGAAAAGCCTGCCCGTCGGATGTCGCTCAAGGAATCTTTATGTCGCCCTGGCTGACGGTTGTAGGCATCGGTGAAGACGGCTTCAAGGGCCTGGGCCGCAATGCCCGGCATGCCCTGTTGCGCGCCACGCGGATTATAGGTGCTCAGCGCCAGTTGGACCTGTTGCCAGTGTGTATTCGTGGCGCGCGCGAGTTGTGGCCGAGCCCGTTTTCCCTGGAACCGGTGCTGGCGCGGCGCGGCGAGCCTGTGTGCGTGCTGGCCAGCGGCGATCCGATGTTCTACGGCGTGGGCGCGAGCCTGGCGCGGCAGGTGGCGGCGGATGAGCTGCTGATCTTGCCGGCGCCATCGTCGGTGTCGTTGGCGGCGGCGCGATTGGGCTGGCCGTTGCAGGACGTGGTGACGCTGTCGGTGGTGGCGCGGCCGTTGGCGGCGCTGAATGCGCATCTGGCCAGCGGCGTGCGGTTGTTGGTGTTGAGCAATGACGGGGGCAGTCCGGCGTTGATTGCGGCTTTGTTGGCCGCGTCCGGGTTTGGGCCGAGCCGCATTTCTGTGTTTGAACACTTGGGCGGCGTGGATGAACGGCGCATCGACGGGCTGGCTGTGGATTGGCAACACGCTTCAGTTGCCGACTTGAACCTGGTTGCCATCGACTGCGTGGCTGACCCACAGACTCAGCGCCTGTCACGTCTGGCCGGCTTGCCCGACTCGGCGTTCAAGCACGACGGCCAACTGACCAAACGCGATGTGCGTGCCATGACCCTGGCCCGCCTCGCGCCGATGCCCGGCGAATTGCTGTGGGATGTGGGCGCGGGCAGCGGCTCCATCGGCATCGAGTGGATGCGCGCGCATCCGAGTTGCCGCGCACTGGCGATTGAAGCCAATGAGGGCCGCCAAGGCTTGATCGAACACAATCGCGACGCCCTTGGCGTGCCTGGGCTGCAATTGGTTCGCGGCAAGGCGCCCGAGGCGTTGAACGGACTGGAAGCCCCGGACGCCATCTTCATCGGCGGCGGCGTCACCCGCGACGGCGTGCTCGACACCTGCTGGCAACACCTGCGGCCGGGCGGGCGCCTGGTCGCCAACGCCGTGACCCTGCAAAGTGAAATGACCCTGATGGACTGGCGTGCGCAGCATGGCGGCGAACTGACGCGCATCCACGTGGCCCAGGCGCAGCCGCTGGGGGACTTTGATACGTGGCGGCAGGCGTTGCCGATCACCTTGCTGGAAGTGGTCAAGCCACTATGAAACGCATTCTGCTGCTGGGTGGCGTGACGGAAGCGCTGGCGATTGCTCGCACATTGGGCCCGGAACATATCTACAGCCTGGCCGGTGTTGGGCGCGTGCCCACTGACCTGACCTGCCAAGTACGGGTCGGTGGTTATGGCGGCGCCCAGGGCTTGGCACAGTTTGTTCGGGATGAGGGCATCAGCCTGATTCTCGACGCGACCCATCCATATGCAGCACAGATCAGCCGCAATGCTGCCGAGGCCGCGCAGTTGAGCGGCGTGCCCTGCTGGGCCTTGCGCCGCCCGGCGTGGCAGCCGCAGGCGGGGGATGATTGGCGGGAGGTCAGTGATTGGGCTTCGTTGATTGAAGCGTTGAAACCCTTCAAGCGCCCGTTGTTCACGTTGGGGCGTGAGCCGTTGCAGCACCTTGATGAGATCCCGCCAGAGCAGTTCTGGACACTGCGTGCACTGGATGTTTATCCGGGCAATGAACGCTGTGAAGTGATCGGCGCACGCGGGCCGTTTCTGATCGAGGATGAGCGGGTGTTGTTTGAGCGGCGTGGGATTGATGTGCTGATCAGCAAGAACAGCGGCAGCACGGCGACGGAGCCGAAGCTGGAAGTGGCACGGGCGCTTGGGGTGCCGGTGTTGGTGTTGAAGCGGCCGGTGTTGGCTCAGGTAGATCGAGAATTCACCACAGTACCTGCACTACTACAGGCAATCACCACTCTCTAACCACCACAAATCCCCTGTGGGAGCGGGCTTGCTCGCGAATGCGGAGTGTCAGCCAACACATTGGGTGGCTGACACTCCGCATTCGCGAGCAAGCCCGCTCCCACACTTTGGACGGTGTTGTCAGGCTGCAGTTGTCGCTGAGCCGAAACCCTTGTGCACACGATCCGCCAGCAACTGCGCCAGCTCAATCAATTGCGCAACGCCGAGCAATTCCTCTCGTTTCGAGCCTTCCAGGTTAAACGCCAGATCGCAGCTCAGTGCATTGGTTGAGGTAAAGGTTTCGCAGAGAAGCCGAATCCACCTACAAACACTTCCGAACCAACTGGCTGGCTCAGCCAAAAGCCCCCGCCCTAACCTCCCCCACGCGGTTTCGCATCAGCTAGCCGCAATGGGGATGCCTGCGTTTGCAGTGCGTCGCAACTTGCCATCGTGTATCCCAAGGAATACGATCAGAGATGATTCATTTCAAGAAATCCAAGGAGTTTCAGGAGTGGCTCGTTTCATTACGCAGAAATCCTGCCCGCGCCCGCGTAATGACAAGGCTAGATAACGCAACGTATGGCAATTTCGGAGACTGCGTTTCAGTAGGAAACGGCGTATCAGAAATGCGCATCCACTATGGTCCTGGGTATCGGATTTACTTCACGCGTAAGGGCGATGTGGTTTACCTACTGCTGATAGGAGGCGATAAATCAACTCAGAAGCGCGACATCCAACACGCGAAGAAAATTGCTGAAGACTTTGAAAAAAGGAGTAACCCATGACTGAATTTACAGATTTCGACGTCGCGGACTACCTCAAGACCCCCGAGGACATGGCCGAGTACCTTGAAGCCGCTTTCGAAGAGGATTGCGGGGATGGACTGCTGATTCGTACGGCCCTGAACAACATCGCCCGTGCCCAAGGCATGACCCAAATCGCCCGCGACGCCGGCCTCGGCCGCGAAAGCCTATACAAAGCCCTATCCACCACTGGCAACCCCGAATTCGCAACTATCATGAAGGTCATGAAAGCACTGGGCCTCAAGCTTCACGCCACAGCGATCTGATAGCACTGCGACACCAAACCACACCACCCCTTTTTACTTATCCCCTACGATCAGGCTAAATACCCACCTGATCGTTTAACCCTACGGATTGTCCGCCATGGCCCGTCAACGCTTTGCAATCGTCTGGATCGCCTGCCTTGCAGTGCTGTTCAACGCTTTTGCCATGCCGCTGGCCAGCGCGATGCAAAAATCCCAGGACCCGGTGCAGCAATTGTTGTGGGGCAGTTTCTGCTCGTCCAATGGCGCCACGCTCAAGACCATCGCCCTGGGCCAGCTGGACATCCCGGCACCGCAGCAGGACGATCATTCCACCATGCAGCATTGCTGGTGTTGCTCGGGCTCGGCGCCATTGGTGGCGTTGCCGGGGCACGTGCCGCAGTTGTACTTCACCCAATTCAACACCGCTCAAAGCTTGCCGCCGCCCCGGCTGCAAAGCCCGACACCGCGCCAGCAATGGCCAAGCCTCAACCCGCGCGCCTCTCCAACGGTCTGATGTCTTCGCAAGTGAACTGCGTTTAGAACCGTTCTGGAGAACTGCCATGCTCAAATCTTCCCTGCTTCTGGCCGCGTTGTTGCTGCCGGTGTTCAGTGCTGCCAATGCCGATGACTACAAGGCCGGCGACTTGCTGGTCAGCGATCCCTGGTCCCAGGAGTTGCCGCCGAATGCGCCAACGGTAGCGGCGTACTTTGTGATTCATAACACCGGCGAAACGCCGGACCGCCTGCTCAGCGTCGAGACGCCAGTCGCCGACAAAGCCGAGTTGCATGAACACGTCATGCAGGGCGATTTGATGAAGATGCAGCAAGTCCCCAACGTCGCCGTGCCCGCCAAGGGCGAGCTGACCTTTGCGCCGATGGCCTACCACGTCATGCTGCTGGGCCTCAAAGACCGCAGCCTGTTGGCCGACGGCAAGCAGTTCCCGCTGACCCTCACCTTCGAAAAAGCCGGCAAGGTCGAGGTGGAAGTGTCGGTGCAAAAGGTGCCGCCGATGGCCGCCCACGAGCATAAACACGCCCACTAGGCCAACACTCGATGGGCGCCCCTCGCGCCAGGTTGTCGCCACACGCCCGCGTAACGCGCGGCAGTTGGATCAGCCTGTTCGCCATGCTGATGATCTTTATCGGTCCGCTGATTTCCCAAGCGATGCCGATGGATCATCACGCCGGTATGTCGATAAGCATGTCCATGGACATGCCGATGGACCACGGCGAATCCCATCACCCCAAAGCCCCTGACGAACACCACGCCCTCTGGGCCAAGTGCGGCTATTGCGACCTGCTCTACAGCTGCCCCGCCCTGCCCGGCGGCGTTTCCACGCTCACCCTCGGCGCCCCATCGCCGGCCACCGCCCTCACCCCCGCCACGCGCCTGGGACATGCCCGGCAGAGCATCTTCCCCGGCGCCCGCAGCCGTGCGCCGCCCATCGTCTCGTAAGCACTTCACAGCGTTACTTCACCCCGGCCGACTTTAGACAGACAGCCGCAGGCTGCTGGCCGTGTTGTTTACGATTGATTGATGGAATTTGTCATGTCCAGGTTTACTGCTGACTCCCGTTTGGGATGTACCCCCGTGTTCGCCGTTCTGTGCGGCGCACTCTGGGTGCCACTGGCTCACGCCGATGAACACGAACTGAGCCCCACCGTCATCACCGCGATTGCCCCCAGCTCACCGCTGACCGTAATCACCAACCCCAAGGACCCGCGCCAACCGGTGCCCGCCAGCGATGGCGGCGACTACCTCAAGACCATCCCCGGCTTCGCCCTGGTGCGCAACGGCGGCACCAACGGCGACCCGGTGCTGCGCGGCATGTTCGGCTCGCGCCTGAATATCCTCACCAATGGCAGCATGATGCTCGGCGCCTGCCCCGGCCGGATGGACGCGCCCACCTCGTACATTTCCCCGGAAACCTACGACAAGCTCACCGTGATCAAAGGCCCGCAAACCGTGCTCTGGGGCCCGGGCGCTTCCGCCGGCACCGTCCTGTTCGAACGTGAGCCGGAGCAGTTCGGCGAGTTGGGCACACGCCTCAACGCCAGCGTGCTGGCCGGCTCCAACGGGCGCTTCGACAAGGTCATCGATGCCGCTGCCGGTGGCCCGCTGGGCTATGTGCGGGTGATCGGCAACCAGGCCCACGCCGATGACTACAAGGACGGCAACAACGACACCGTCGCCTCGCGCTACGACAAGTGGAACGGTGACGTGGCCGTTGGTTTCACCCCCGACGCCGACACCCTGCTGGAACTCACCGCCGGCCGTGGCGATGGCGAAGCGCGCTACGCCGGACGCGGCATGGACGGCTCGCAGTTCCTGCGTGAAAGCCTCGGTTTGCGCTTCGAAAAATCCAATATCGGCGAGGTGCTGGACAAGGTCGAGGCCCAGGTCTACTACAACTACGCCGACCACGTGATGGACAACTACAGCCTGCGCACGCCGTCCGGCACCGGCATGATGGCCGGGCCGATGGCGTCCAACGTCGACCGTCGCACCCTCGGCGCGCGGATCAAGGCCACCTGGCGCTGGGCCGATGTGCAGCTGATCAGCGGCCTGGATGCGCAGACCAACGAACACCGCCAGCGCAGCAGCATGGGCATCGACACCTACAAGGACCTGCCCCGGGTCAAGGACGCCAACTTCCACAACTACGGAGTGTTCGGCGAACTCACCTGGTACGCCGCCGACCGCGAGCGCCTGATCACCGGCGCTCGCCTGGATCGTGCGTCTGCCAAAGACTTCCGGCAAACCAGCGGTTCCGGAATGATGAAGCGTCCCAACCCGACAGCCGACAACACCCGCGCCGACACCTTGCCGTCCGGCTTCGTGCGTTATGAACACGACCTGGCCGACAGCCCCACCACCCTCTACGCCGGCCTGGGCCATTCGGAACGCTTCCCAGATTACTGGGAGCTGTTTTCGCCGAACACCGGCGCAGCGGGTGCGGTGAATGCCTTCGACGGCGTGAAACCGGAGAAGACCACCCAACTCGACTTCGGCGCGCAGTACAAATCCGCCGACCTCGAAGCCTGGGCCTCGGGCTACATCGGCCGCGTGCAGGACTTCATCCTGTTCGACTACAAGCCCGGGATGATGGGCACCACCTCCCAGGCGCGCAATGTCGACGCGCGCATCATGGGCGGCGAACTGGGCGCGGCGTACAAACTCACGCGCCACTGGAAAACCGACGCCACCCTCGCCTACGCCTGGGGCAAGAACAGCAGCGACGGCAAGGCCCTGCCACAAATGCCGCCGCTGGACGCGCGCCTGGGCCTCACCTACAGCGAAGACGACTGGAGCGCCGGCGCCTTGTGGCGTGTAGTCGCAGCACAAAACCGCATCGACCAGAACAAGGGCAACGTGGTCGGCAAGGACTACGACAAGAGCGGCGGCTTTGGTGTGTTCTCGCTGAACGCGGCGTACCGCATCAACAAAAACTTCAAGGTCAGCACCGGTGTGGACAACCTGTTTGGCAAGGCCTACGCCGAGCATTTGAACCTGGCGGGCAATGCCGGGTTCGGCTACCCGGCCAATGATCCGCAGGCCATCAAGGAGCCTGGTCGCACCCTGTGGACCAAGGTCGACATGAGCTTCTAAAAGCATCGCGGGCAAGCCCGCTCCCACAGTTTGGAATGCATTCCCCTGTGGGAGCTGGCTTGCCTGCGATGGCGGCCTGACTGACTACAATAAATTTAGCGTTGCGGAGCACCCCTGATGAGCACCCCAAACATCTCCTTCTACAACCTGGCCTGGCGCTGGCACTTCTACGCCGGCCTCTTCGTCGCCCCCTTCATGGTGCTGCTGGCCCTGACCGGCATCATCTACCTGTTCAAACCCCAGCTCGACCCGCTGATGTACGGCGACTTGCTCACCGTCCCGGCCGCCGAACACGCGCTGACCGCCGACGAGCAGCTGCAACGCGCCAAGGCCGCCTACCCCCAGGCCGCCATCAGCAAATACCTGCCGCCCGCGACCACCACCAGCAGCGCGCAGTTCGTGATGCACGATAAAGGCCGCGAAGTGACGGTATTCATCGACCCTTATCGCGGCAGCGTCCTCGGTGAACAGGACGCCAAGTACAACCTGCAAGCCATCGCCCGCGCGCTGCACGGTGAGCTGATGATCGGCACCGTCGGCGACCGCCTGGTGGAGCTCGCCGCCGGTTGGGGCGTGATGCTGGTGGTGTCGGGCGTGTACCTGTGGTGGCCGCGCGGCAAGTCGCCGGGCGGTGTGTTGTGGCCGCGTTTCAGCAGTCGCGGCCGCGTGTTCTGGCGCGACCTGCACGCCGTCACCGGTTTCTGGGGCGCCGCGTTGCTGCTGGTGATGCTGCTCAGCGGCATGACCTGGACCGGCTTCTGGGGCAAGCAATACGCCGACCTGTGGAATAAATTCCCGGCGGCGATGTGGAACGATGTGCCGCAGTCCGACCAGCAAGCCCGCGTGCTCAATACCGCGAGCCAACAGACCGTGCCCTGGGCCATGGAAAACACGCCGATGCCGATGTCCGGCGACCACGCCGAGCACATGAACCACGGCGCCATGCACTCGGCTCCCGCCGCACCAACGTTGCGTCTGCAACAGGTGGTGGACCTGGCCAACGCGCGCAAGGTCGAGCCCGGCTACAGCATCACCTTCCCCACCACCGCCGAAGGTGTGTTCACCGTCGCGGTGTTCGCCGACGACCCGCGCAACGACGCCACCCTGCATGTGGACCAATACACCGGCAAGGTCCTCGCCGATGTGCGTTGGGCGCACTACAACACCGTCGCTCGCGCCACCGAAACCGGGGTGATGCTGCACGAAGGCAAGATGTTCGGCTGGGTCAACCAACTGATCGTGTTGCTGATCTGCCTGATGATCCTGCTCAGCGCCGTCAGCGGCGTGGTGATCTGGTGGAAGCGCAAACCCCAGGGCAAGCTCGGCGTGCCGCCGCTGCGCCATGACCTGCCGAAGTGGAAAACCGCGATGGTGATCATGCTCGGCCTGGCGATTGTTTTCCCGCTGGTAGGCGCGTCGTTGATCGCTGTGTGGGCCTTGGATCGCCTGGTGCTGTCACGGTTTTTCAACCGACATGAATCTGCCTCAGGTTCGACATGAAACCCGTGAGATGCCCGCCATAGAGCACTTCTGTAGCCTTGCGCGACGTTTTGCCGCGCAGCGAATAAGTGTTAACTTATAACACTTACTGCGTTATCGTTGCTCGCCGCGCCCTGCGGCGAGCACCCTGCCAAGAAGACTGATCAACCGATGAACAAGTACCTCGCGTCCGGGCTGTGCCTGCTCGCCCTGCACACCAGCGCCCAGGCCCTGACCCTGCCCGCCAGCCCCGTTACCGCACCGGCTGTGGACGATGAACACATCGACCTGAAGACCCCGACCACCGCCGGTTCGCGCCTGAACCTCACGGCCCTGCAAACCCCCGGCAGCGTCGAAAGCCAGACCGGTGCGCAGATCCGCGAGCGGGGCGACGCCAGCGTGCAGGACGCGATTTCCCGCGCCACCGGCATCAGCCGCACCGGCACGCCGGGCGACGGCGGTACCTCGTTGTCGGCCCGCGGTTTTACCGGCCAGGGTTCGGTGATGCAGCTCTACGACGGCAACCGCATGTACATGGGCATGGGCACCTCGACCTTCCCGGTGGACACCTGGGCGGTGGAACGCGTGGACGTGCTGCGCGGCCCGGCCTCGGTGCTGTACGGCGAAGGCGCCACTGGCGCGGTGATCAACACCGTGCCGAAAAAGCCGTTCGAAGGCGAGATCGAAAACCACATCCGCCTCGGCTATGGTTCTTATGACCGCCAGCAACAGGCCCTCGACAGCGGCGGTTCGCTGACCGACAACCTGAGCTATCGCCTCAACCTCAACCGCCTGCGCAGCAACGGTTTCATCGACCGTGGCGACTCCAGCAGCGACTTCATCAGCGGCGCCCTGCGCTGGCAAGCGGCGGACAACCTCAGCTTCACCCTCGCCAGCGACTACGGCGACCAGCGCCCGCAAAACTACTTCGGCACGCCGCTGATCAACGGCCAGTTGCACAAGGGCCTGCGTGACAAGAACTACAACGTCCGCGACGACATCCAGCACTACAACGACCAGTGGACGCGCCTGACTAGCGAGTGGCAGATCAGCGATAACCTCAGCGCCAGCAACGAGCTGTTCTACCTGAAAAACCAGCGCCGCTGGCAGAACGCCGAGAACTACAACTTCACCGACGGCCAGCTCACCCGCAGCGGCAACTACGGCATCAAGCACAATCAGGAACAGGTCGGCGACCGCCAGACCTTCACCTTCAAGCACACCCTGTTCGGCCTCGACAGCCAGACCGTGACCGGCGTGGAATACAACCGCATCCGCTTCCGCCTGGCCAGCAACTCGCCGTTCGCCGACAGCTTTGCCGATGGCCAACCCATCGACGTGAACCATCCGGCACCCGGCCAGTTCGCAAGCGACAGCGCGTTCCAACCGCTGTTCGCCACCACCACCAAAACCGTCGCCGGCTTCGCCGAAAACCGCCTGCAACTCACCGATCAACTGGCGCTGGTCACCGGCATCCGTCGCGACTACGCCCACGTCGACCGCGACAACCTGCGCACCGGCGAGCAGTCCGACAAAACCCTCACCGGCAATAACTGGAAAGCCGGCCTGGTCTACGCGATCACCCCGGACACCTCGCTCTACGGCCAGTACGCCACCAGCACCGACGGCGTCGGCGGCCTGATTTCCCTGAGCCCCGGCCAGCAGCAGTTCGACCTGTCCACCGCCAAGCAAACCGAGATCGGCATCAAGCAAGCCTTCTGGGACCAGCGTGGCGAATGGACCCTGGCCGCGTACCACATCGTCAAAAAGAAACTGCTCACCGACGTTCCGGGCGACCCGAGCCGCCAACAGCAAGTCGGCCAGCAATCCTCCCGTGGCCTGGAAGCCAGCCTCGACCTGCAACTGCCCCACGCCTGGGCCCTGCAAGCCAACGCGGCGCTGGTGCATGCGCAGTACGACGACTTCAAGCAGGACGTCAACGGCGTACAAGTCTCCCGCGACGGCAACCGCCCGGTGGACGTGCCGCGCCGCACCGCCAACCTGTGGCTGAGCAAGGCCGTGACCGACGACATCCGCGCCGGCGCCGGCGTGCGGTATGTGGATGCGCGGTATGCCGACATGGCCAACCAAAATGAGCTGCCGAGCTATACCGTGGTGGATGCGACGGTGTCGTGGAAGGCCATGCGCAATACCACGTTGGGGCTGCAATTGAATAACCTGTTTGATCGCACCTATGCCGTCAGCCAATACAATGACGGCCAACAATGGATTCTGGGTGAGCCGCGCTCGTTCTTCGTCACGGCGGACTACACCTTCTAACCGAACACACCACAGAGCCCCATGTGGGAGCTGGCTTGTGTGGGAGCTGGCTTGCCTGCGATGCAGACACCTCGGTGTAACAGCTGCACCTCTGTGATGCTATCGCAGGCAAGCCAGCTCCCACAGTTTTGATCTGTGTTGCACTTGAGAGACTTGATGACATCGCTAACCCTCACCGACCTCAACTGGTCCCCAACCAGCCACTGCCATCACCAGTTCCACCTGCGTGACGCCAGCCTGCAGGTCGGTGCGGGGGAGTTCGTCGGCCTGATCGGCCCCAACGGCAGCGGCAAGACCAGCCTGTTGCGTTGCGCCTATCGCTTCACCCAGCCGGCGCGTGGCGACGTCGTGCTCGACCACCAGAACGTGTGGAAACAAAGCGCCAAATGGTGCGCGCAACGCATCGCCGTGGTGCTCCAGGAATTCCCCGATGCCTTCGGCCTGCGGGTGGATGAAGTGGTCGCCATGGGCCGCACGCCCCACAAGGGGTTGTTCGATGGCGACACCGTGCACGACCAGCAGTTGGTGCAAGACGCCTTGCGCTCCGTGGGCATGCACGGCTTCGAAGAACACGCCTTCGCCACCCTTTCCGGTGGGGAAAAACAACGGGTGATCCTCGCCCGCGCCCTGGCCCAGCAACCGCAATTGCTGATCCTCGACGAGCCCACCAACCACCTCGACCCACGCTATCAGCTTGAGCTGCTGCGGCTGGTCAAGCGCCTGGGCATCGGCACCCTGGCCAGCATCCACGACCTCAACCTGGCCGCCGCGTTCTGTGATCGCCTGTACGTGATCAACCACGGCTGCATCGTCGCCAGCGGCACGCCCCATGAAGTGCTGACCGCCGAATTGCTGCGCGAGGTGTTTGGCGTCGAAGCCTTGATCGACCGCCATCCCTTGTCCGACTACCCCCGAATCACCTGGATAACCCAACCATGATCCTGCGTTCCCTGCTGGCTGTAGCCTTGTTGTCCGGTGCCGCTGAAGCATTCGCCGAGGCCACCCATTACCCGGTCACCGTCAAAAGCTGCAACCGCGACGTGACCTTCCAGGAAGCGCCCAAGCACGCCGTCAGCCACGACATCAACATGACGCAGATGATGCTCGCCCTCGGCCTCAAGCCGCGCATGGCCGGCTACAGCGGCGTGACAGGCTGGAAGTCGGTGACGCCGGAAATGGCCAACACCCTCGACGGTCTGCCGGAGCTGGCGAGCAAGTACCCGTCGGTAGAAACCCTGCTCAACGCCAACGTGGATTTCTTCTTCGCCGGCTGGGACTACGGCATGCGCGTCGGCGGCGACCTCACGCCGAGCAGCCTGCAACCCCTGGGCATCAACGTGTACGAGCTGACCGAATCCTGCGCCTTCGTGATGAAGCGCCCGGCCGCGACCCTCGACGACACCTATAACGACCTGCGCAACCTGGGCCGGATCTTCGACGTGCAGGACCGCGCCAATACCCTGATCGCGCAGATGCAGGCCCAGGTCGATGAGGTGCAAAAAGACCTGCCCGACGACAAGCCCCGGGTATTCCTCTACGACAGCGGCGAAGACCGCGCCATGACCTCCGGGCGCCTGGGCATGCCGCAAGCACTGATCGAGGCAGCCGGCGGAAGCAACATCCTCGATGACGTCGACGCCAGCTGGACCCGCGTCAACTGGGAAACGGTGGTGGAGCGCAACCCGCAGGTGATCGTGATCGTTGACTACAGCGAAATCACCGCCGAGCAGAAGCAGCGATTCCTGCTGAATAACCCCGCGTTGCAAGGCGTGGACGCGATCAAGAACCAGCGGTTTATCGTGATCCCCTACGTGCAGGCCACGCCGGGGATCGACAACGTGCTGGCCGTGGAAACCCTGGCCAAGGGGTTCCACGGCGAATGATCTCCCGTCGATACGCCTTGCTGCTGGTCGCCCTCGCGGCGCTGTTGCTGGTTTCCTGCGTCCTCTCGCTGGGCTTTGGCCCGGCGCGGGTGCCGGTGGACGTGGTGTGGCGGATCATGCTGTACAAGGCCTTTGGCATCGGCGAGGTGAATTGGCCGGCGGGGCAGGAACATATCGTCTGGCTGATCCGCGTGCCGCGCATGCTGCTGGGGGCATTGGTCGGCGCCGGTTTGGCGTTGATCGGCGCGGTGTTGCAGGCGGTCACGCGCAACCCGCTGGCCGACCCGCACCTGCTCGGCGTGACCTCAGGTGCGACGTTGGGTGCGGTGATCGTGGTGCTGCATGTGGGTGAAGTCATCGGTCTGCTGACCCTGCCCAGCGCCGCGTTTATCGGCGCCATGCTGAGCATGCTGGTGGTGCTGGCGGTGGCTAGCCGCAACGGGCGACTGGACAGTGATCGCCTGCTGCTGTGCGGCGTGGCGGTGTCGTTTGTGATGATGGCGGCGGCAAACCTGCTGCTGTTCATGGGCGATCATCGCGCCGCGTCGGCGGTGATGTTCTGGATGCTTGGCGGCCTGGGCCTGGCGCGCTGGGAATTGCTGGCGATTCCGGCCGCAACGGTACTGTTGGGTCTGCTGGTATTGCTCGGCATGGCGCGTGCGCTCAACGCCCTGATGGCCGGTGAGCAGACCGCCGTAACCTTGGGCCTCAACGCACGCGCCGTGCGCTTGAAGGTGTTTCTGGTGGCCTCGCTGATGACCGGCGTGCTGGTCTCCATCAGCGGTTCCATTGGTTTTGTCGGCCTGATGATCCCGCACATCGCCCGGCGCCTGGTGGGCGCCGAGCATCGCCGATTACTGCCGGTATGTGCGCTGCTCGGCAGCCTGTTTCTGGTGTGGGTAGACGTGGCGGCACGCACACTGATCGCCCCAGAGGACTTGCCGATTGGCGTGGCCACGGCGGCGATTGGCGGGTTGTTTTTTATCGGGCTGATGCGCAAGCGCTGAACAGGTCAAAGCTCGTCTTTTATATGTCCGTACCAAGGTTCATCCTCACCTGAACTCGGTGCAGCCCACTCCTCGCCCAACGTCCCCCGCCGCATCCAGAAGGTATCGGTCACCAACACCGACAGGTTGCCCAACCGGCGCAATTGGCTGACCAGCGCACTTGGCGAGGCAACCGGCCCGACCTTGAGTAGCGTCGACTCTGCACTGGTCAGCGCAGGTACGTACTTGAGCAACGCACCGCCCCGACAAGACAGATAAATGCACTGGGCGTCAGGAAGATTGCTGATGACCACCGACAGGTAGGCACTAAGGTCCTGCGTCGAGGCAAAATTGGGCAGCAGCCTGCTATCCAGCGGTTTGAGACTGCTGGCGTACGAGATTGACTTATAGAAAGCATGCACCGCAGCAATTTTGTAGCCATGCAAGTCATTACCGGCCGGCACATCGAACCCCGCGCGCCCAGGCCAAAAAAAGCGATTCAGCGTGCTCTTGTCGAACCCGAGCCGATCTTCCACCGGTTCAATCGCAACAAACGTCGATAGCCGCGGCGGCACCAGCACTGCCCCCAGATACGTCTTCGCGCTAAACGGCCCGATCAATTGCTGCACATAACGCGCGGCGTCATCGGCATAGAAAAACAGAGGCCCACAGAACGAGTGAAAGTAGGGGTCACTGGTAAAGCTGTGCGCGGCCCGCCGGGGTTGCCACTGCGCGTTGACCCGCTCTTTTCGCCCCCATATTTCACTCGTGAGTCGAATGCGCAGCTCGCCTGCCGCAGCCAACTCACGTACGTAGTCGAGCACTGTCGACTCGCCATTTCGCAGTAGGGCGGTGTACCGGAGCAACGTCTTGAACAACTCAGACATGACCACTGTCTTGGGCATCTGATACCAGAGCAATGCACCATCAGGGCAAAGCAGGTACACCGGCAACGGCTGCACCTGCGCATTCTCGGGTTGGGTCACGACCGACAGCGCTTTGGCGATGCGCGCGGGCGCAAAGAAGTGCTCCGACATTTCATCACTCTGCGCGCCGATCGCCTCAGTCGACCCGCACAAGTAGACGCCCAGCAGATAGAAGCCTTGAGGGACTTTGCCGTCAACAAAGAACGACCTCAAATCCTCAAAGTGCTCCCTGCGAAGGGGCGCTGTTACGGTGTAATGCTCCCGCCCGAATGCCCGCAGGACATAGCCGATTTCGACATGAGCACCCGATGTCCGCCGGCGTTGAAGGTGGCGTACGGCATCCAGCGCTCGGCTAAACACAGGGCCACACGGCGAGTCGGCAGACACTTGAATAATTGCCCGTGGATCGGGGCGATATTGGTTAAGCGCAAACCTCATTTTCAACCGCCTCGGGCTGCCCCATAAGGTGTCGCCCTGGACCACGCGTAAGTCGCCGGCTTCGGCAACGGTATCGGTGAAATCCTTGGGTAGCAGGGCTTGCGCGCGCAGCTGCTGTTCGACCGGGTTGTCGACAAAATCATCCTTGAGCTGCTCATGCGCGCCCAGACGTCGCTTGAGCAGTGTTTCCTCGGTGGAGCCGGATGCCTGATAGCTGAGTATCGACCCCGTGGGGCCAAAGACGTATTGGCGTTTGGCCTGAGTTGTCTGCTGCAACAGATGAGCCATGACCTCAGTGGGCACCATGCCCTGGTAAACCGCTTTTTGCGTGGGTGAGAGCAGTATCGGCACCTCTCGCTCCGGCAAGGATCGGTAGGTGGCGACGAGGGTGCTACCGGCCGGGAAGAGCCCGGTGGCAATCGTGGGGTCAGGAAAGATCCATTTCAGTGTCTCTCCGTGTGCTGGAATCAACAGGGGCTCCGTCGCCACAAACAGGCCATTGAGCAATTGCAGGATGACTCCGCCATACGTGCGCTTATGCCCATTGCCCACCAATGCCTGCGCGTGGCGCGCGGCATCATCGGCAAACGCATAGCACGGGGTCAAGCGGCGCGGCGCAATGTGTTCATAGCCGTTCCAGGCCGTACCGACCAGCCCAGTCTTGTCCCAGTACTGGCTGATACGCACCACTTGCAGGTCACCTCTGGCCGCCCAGTCTCGGATAAATGCCTGCGGTGTCTTCGCCCCGGAGGCCAGTTGGGTTTTTGCCTGCCCCAGTAACCGGTCGGCCTCACCATTCTTTTCCAGGTTGATAGGTGACGGCCGGTACCGTAACAGCGCGCCGTCGAGCATGGAAAAGTAAATCGCCAGGCGTGTTTTTTCATCCTCCAGGGCGCGCGTGAGCGACGCCAACAAGACCTCGGGAATGACGAAATGCTGTGTTAACCAACCAGAGGCGCCTACCAGCCGGCGAGGCGACCATTGCTGCGAACGGAATACGGCCTGCAGCTTAAACTCAGCGGGCAGCTGGTAGCTGTCCCGCCGGTGTACACGGGGAAACAGGCTGTTCAGCTCGAACAGATCGTCTACAGAACGCGCACCAACCACTTCGGTGGCGATGAACTGTGGCCGGCTTTTATGCTTGAGCACAAAGGCAAAGCACGCCTCTTGAGGTAACCGCCGCCCCTGCACCCGCGCGTGCAGGTCTCGAGCCGCTTCATCGGCGCTGGCAAAGATACCGCCATAGGTCACGTAATCAAGCGGGCCGGATCGCGGTGCATAGGTGAAGTTGGGCGACCAATCGCTGTAGACCACCGAGCGCGGCCCCCATAACGCATTGCCCTGAATGATCTTGAACTCCCCCGACTCCGCCAGGCGCCGCACCCAATCGTCAGGCCGGATCGCCCCACGATCAAGGCGCCGACTCAGGCTGTTATCCCCGGCCTCAGGGCCGATATTGGCCAGCAGCAAGGCTTCTTGCGACGACTGATTCGGCGTGTACTCCAACAGGCAATCCTCAGCCCCGGACAAGTACGCCACCCGTCGATCCGGAATGATCGAGTACATTTCTTCGGTGGAAAACACCTGCAAATTGATCAAGGCTTCGTCCCGTGACCAGCCCCGCTGTTTGACCCATTCGGGGTCGACCATCGACAGCGCCGTGTGGGAGCCGTAGCGGGCATGCAGCTCGTAAGACTCTGGCGGAATCAGCGGGCCGACCTCGTTCACCGGAAAAAACAGCGTGGACGCAAACGGATGCGCCACACTGGCCAACGGTTGGGTGATCACAAAGTGACCATCCGTGCCTTTTAGTACATAGCCACCGTAGTAGAAGCTGCGTTGATGCCCGACTTGCTCATGGGCATACATCGCTGCATCACGGGCGGAGAAAAACGTGTGGCTCAGCGTTGCCGAATTAATGTTGCTCAACAACACAGAGCGGCTGTCCACCTTGCCGACCTCCCGCCACAGCCCTCCGGGCTGCGCCACCCACAGCTGCGTGGCATCGATCACCCTGCGCACATAGTTGCGCGGGCTCAAGGTGCCTGCCGTCAACGCCGCCTGGGCGCCGTTATCATTGAGGGTGCCGTCACTCTCGCGCTTGAACAGTTCGGTGGACAGGGTCGCCGAAGGTACCTGGAGTTGGAGGAGTGTGTTGTCCAAGGCGCGCATGTACAGGTGCAACCAACGGCTGGGGGCCTGCAGCGCCTCAGTGCGTTGCCCCTGTTGAATCGCCGCGACCACCTGTGCCGGGGAGAAAAACGCGCTGGCGAGCCAGTCTTCCCGGGCCGGCATCTGCTCTTTGACAGACCAGTCGCTGAAGTAAATGCCCTCCAAGCGATACTCGGCGGGCAATTGCGGCGTACCGTCAGCCCCTTTTGGAAACACCGCATCCAGCGCAAACAAAGGTGCGCGCCTGGGGGATGCCAGCGTGGCCACGTAGCGTTCCTGGGTGAGGTGCTTGAGCACAAAACCGACCTGCCCCTCTTGCGCCGGCGAAGGTAGCGCCGTCATCACCGCCAGCTTCGCCTGAGCGAAGACACTGGAACACAACGGTTGCTCGGTGACCTCGGTGGAGGTAAAGGGTTCGAACACCCCCCAATCGGCGGGCACCCGCCCGACGGAGCCGCCCCACCATTCGGTCGCCACGATAAAGCTCAACGAACCGAAGCTGGCGACTTTCTTGATGAACTCATCGAAGGGGCCGTAAACCCCGACAGGGTTGTTGGCGGGTTTTCCCGCCTGCACCCACAGCGCAAAACTGCGTTCCGCCGGCGAACCGCTGGGAGTGTGGCGAATCAGCGAACCGTCCGGGCCGGACAAATAAGAAGACGGGAAAAAGTCGCGGTCATGCACATCCGCGTAAAAGTCCACACCGGAGAAAAAGCCCAGGAATGCTTTTGTCATACGCTCATCGAAACCGGGGTTTTGACTGCTGATATGTGCATGCTGCGCAGGATGGGAGTGGTAATTGGCCACACAGGTATAGCCGGGTGGCTGCTGATAGTAGCCATCGTCTCCCAGCGCCAAAATATCGCGCAGGTCAAATTGCATAGCCCCACTTTGGAAGGGGTAGCTTGCGAAATACAGGCCGGCTGAATCGCGCACGATCACCCCGCCGTACTCCACATCACGGCGTTCGCCGATGTGCAAATGCGCCCAGTAGGCCGCATCGGCCTCCTTGATAAACGCCGGGCTCAACGTGGGCAGCCTTCCAGCCCCACGGTTCGAACTGGCGGCCCGCTCTTCGCGGGACAATCTGATAGCCATGACAACTCCTTGAAAGAATGCCGAGGCAAAACGCCCGGCACCTTGATTTTCAGGGCCGGGCGCGGTTTCAGATCGGTAGATAAATAGCCTGCGTCGTCAGAGTTCGTCCCTGGCGCGGGGCCCGGGTTGAATGTATTGGCGTGGAATGTCTTCACCGTTGCGCTTCGTCCATTCCACTTTCAATACGCCCCGTCGCGTCCAGTAGTCGTCATGCTCCAGTATCCTCAAAACGCCAGCGCTGGCCAGCCGAGCAAGCCACTGCGCGGGCGGATACGGCGTTGGGTCGAGGAGTCCGTCGGCAAACAGCTGTTCTTCGTAGTCTGTCCAGGCGGGCTTGTAGTTGAGCAAGGCGCCCTGGCGTGTGGATAGATAGCAATATCCGCCGCGGCCCCTACCGACCCGTAACAGGTTGCGGTAAAAACCCAACTCTTGGCGTGAAGCAAAATGCTCACTCACCCGTCGATCCTCGGCACTGTCACCCTCGACGGCAGCCCTTGCCTTGAAGAACAAGTGGGCCGCGTAAAGCTTGAAGCCTGCGGGATACGCCGGCACCGGCGGGGATGGCGCCAACAACGTGCTTTCGTACAAAAACAGCCGCTCAGAAGCGTACGACTCAATACCCCGGTCGACCTGTGGCTGGACTGCCAGGAACGCAGTACTCGCCGAGTCCTCCAGCACCAGCCCCATGAACTCGCCCGACGAACCGGCCCCAAGCCGGCGACGAGCGTCGCGGGCCGCGTCATCCGGGTGGGAAAAGAGCGGCCCGAATGTCAGTCCAGGGTCTATTGCCGGTGCCGCACGACGCGGCATCCAATCACCGGTCACCCGGCCTTTAGTGCTCCATATCGCACTCGTTACCCGCACCGTCAACGGCACGCCCACAGCCACCTGGCGTACATACGCCAAAGGCAACAACATGCCCCGGCTCAGGCGCGCCAGGTCGGTAGCCGCCGCGTCCATATCCATCCCGACAGGCACGCCATGGCTGGGCTCCAACTGCAACCACGCACCGTCGGCACACCCCAGGAACACCGGCAAATACCCTTGCTTTTTCGAGCCCCTGATACCCCAGGTTCGAGCCAGGTCGGTGGGCGAAACAAAATTTCGGTACACCGCGCTATCGGGCAAAATTTCCGGCTGCTCCGGTGGGCACAGGTACAGCCCCTTCAACTCAAAGCCCTCCGGCGGCGCGCCATTGAACAACAACCGATCCAATTTCAACGGTTCCCCGTCGACCAGCGTTGTCAGGCTGGCCACGTATTGTTCAGCGTGACGGGCCTTGAGTACCACGCCATAGCTCAATGCCTGGCGAAGGTCATTTTGCTCACGGACCCACTGCAACGCATCGTCCATCTGCACAAAAATCGGGCTGAACGGAACATCCACTGTCACCCCGGGCCACTTCGTCAGCCAGCTTTTGACACGCCCCGCGCGGCCCCACGAACCGCTGCCCGTGACGACGCGCAACACCAGCGCGCGGGCGACCCGGTCAACATATTCGCGGGGCTGCAGCGTGCCGTCGCGCATGGACCGTTCGATCGCGTTGTCCAGCGGCTCGGCGCCGGCACGCACGCTCAACAACCCGGCGAGAGAGTGCTCAAGCGCACCGCCTTGGGTCGCCACACTCAACAAGGCGCCATTGGCACACATCAAGTATTCCAGGCCAGTAAACGTGTGCGGGTCGAGATGGGACAGGTTGAGCATCGCGCCCAGGAAATCCGTCGCCCACATGTTCTGGTACAACTCCCGCTCATTGTCACTCAGTGCAAATGGCAGTTGCCCTGGCACCCGCGAGTGATAGCGCGCCACCGCGGTACTACCGCCCAGGAACTGCGACTGGTCAACCAACGAGTCGAGGCGAATCCACCCTGGCGCAAAATCCTCCACGTACACCGCGACCGGTTCCGTGGCGGTAAACAAACCGTCGGTCCGCCGCAGGATCAGCCCGCCGTACACCTGTTTGCGCGCGTAGCCCATGCGCGCCTGTGCATAACGCGCGGCATCATCGGCACTCAGAAACACCGGGGCGAGCTGACGTCGGTTGATTTGTGCAAAAGGGACCCACTGGGTGCCCACTCGCCCTGGCTCGTCCCAGCACTCGCTGGTCGTCAACACTGTCAGTTGCCCATCCCGTGCCGCATAGCGCACGTACGCCTGTTCGGTCAGTGTCAACCCGAGCTTGGCCGGGAGCGCACGCGGATCGGCTGCGCCCTTTTCGTCCTGAAACAACCATGAGGGCTCATCGCCGGTGCGGTACTCCAGCAAACTCCCGTCGAGGGGCGACAGGTAAAGCGTCAGGTCGTGCAACGGGTTCAAGCGACGTACGCCCTGCTGATCGAACAGCGCGTGGTAAAAATCATTGGCCCCGATAAAGTGCCGGACTAACCAGGCGGCATACCCGGTCAGGCTTCTGGGCAACCGGCTGGCGCGGTAGTAGACGCAATGCACCGCAAATGACTCGATCAACGCCGGCGCACCGAACTCACTGGCGTGGTACAGGCGATCCAGCACCTCCCCCGGTACCGTCTGCGTGGCGACGAATGCTTCGCTGTTCTTGTGCTTGAGCACAAAACCCAGGCCGCACGCGTCGATTGCGTACGCCCGCCGCCCACGTTCACAGGCCTCGGCAACCGCCTCACGGGCGCTGGAAAAGACCGGCCCCAGCTCGGGTTGCGCCGGCACCCCATGACGGTCAAGCACGTGAGGGGGCGACCAGTCGCTTTCGACCTTGCCAGGAGGCCCCCACAACGCGCTGCCCACCACGACCCGCAGCTCACCCGCCAGGCCGAGCTCCAGCACGGCACCACTCGGGACCTGGGTCCGAGCCTGCAATTGCTGATGCAGCTGGCTGCCGCCACTGCCCGGCGCAGTCAGCTCGAACAACGCCGTGCCAGGCCCCGCCGTGAACGCCTGGAAGGCCAGCAGGCTATCTGGCGCCCCGGACAAATAAGCCAACGGTATGGCAGTGCCCAGTGCGAGTACTCGATGGATATCAGTGTCCATGAACATCTGCGCCGCGACACGCGCCTCTACCCCGTCCCATGTCTGCCCCACCGTCTCGCTGCGCGCGCGCGAACTGTAGAGGCCATACACACTCAACCCCTCGGGTAACTCGATAGGCACACCAGCGCTGTCGACGGCGAAAACCCGGCTCAAGTCGAAGCGGCCGGCAGCGTTCACTTGCGGCAGCGTTGCGACGAAGCGCTGCTGCGCGTTCTGGAGAATCAGGCCGATGTACTCACGCTCCCTGCGACTACCAATCAGTGCATGGGCATACCGCGCGGCATCGTCTGCCAACACAAACACCGGGCTCAAGCCCGGAAAAGCAGGCTGTGCGGGCCGCTGCCAATGCGCGTTGACCCGTCCGGTGGTACGCCACAGCGCGCTGGTTTTCAAGACGCTCAAATCCCCCGCAGCAGCGACACGCCGTACGTAAGCCTCGCCCGTCAGGCGCCCGCTGTCCAACTCGGTTTGCAGGCCGTTATCAACACTGCGCTCGGGCACCTGGTCCGCATTGTAGAGCCAGGATTCAGCCGCCGAACCGGAAAAGGTGTAGCGCAACTGCGCGCCGTCAAGGAGGCTTATGTACAGCGCACTCGCGGCAATGTTTCCCAGGTATTTCCTGTAGAGCGCATGGGCCAATGTCTGGGGCTGAACAAACCGCGCGTAGAGCCTTGGATCTTGCACGGTCGGCGGTAAAGAGACCTTGCCGGCAAATACATAAAACGCCTCGACGTAAAAATTGTTCGGCAAGTAGAACCCGCCGTCGGTGTCGGTGAGCAAGATCCGCAGGGGGTCAAAGTCCGCCGGCCGAGCCTCTATCGGCTCAGTCACAGTAAAGGAGTCCGAGCTCAGGTTCTTGAGCAAAAAACCCATTTGCTGAAGCGTTGGCCTGCGTAACATCAAGCGATGAGCCACCGCCATGGCCTCCTCGGCAGTCGGGCAAACCTGGCTGAAATACGGCTGATAAACGCGTGTCTGCGGGCTTGCGGTAAACGCTTGCCACTGAGCCGTAAGACGCCCCCGCCATCCCGCCCAGATCTCAGAGGTCACCACTACCGATACCTCACCGTATCCCATCAGCTCGCGGACATAGTTCTCCACGGGCTTGCGTTCCACAGGCAGCGACAGTCCTTGCTCCTTCGGTGTCGCGGTCATGACCGCCTCGGCGGGCATGTGAGACACGAATCTAACCAGCGCCCCCTCTGGACTACCGGTGAAAAACACCAGGCCGTGCGAATGGGACGCCACGACCGCCGTGGCACTTGGAACACTCTGGATCAGCGCAATGCGCTGCGCCGTCCAACTTGGCTGCAAACGCTGTATTTCAGCGCTAAGGTCGACGTCGTGAAAATAGTATCCGGCGTAGCGATAACCTTGCGGCAACTGGCGGTCATGGGCGGACGCCAGGGTGATGGCATCCGCAAACAGCAAGTCCTGCAACGAGGTTGCAACGGGGTGGGTCGCACAAAAAGCGCTTTCGGAAGCCCTGAGAATGTAACCGCCCATGGACGTCCCCAGGGGGGTTGGCAATTGCGCCATGGCATAACGAGCAGCGTCGTCAGCCATCGGGAACGATGGGCTCAGGGTGTTCGCCAATACAGTTTCAGTGTGCATCGGCATAACGTAATCCCTTGTTTGGTCGTGGTTGATACCGGGCATCACGTGTTGCGCGCTTGTAGGGTTCTTCCATGAATACACCTCATCATCAAGATTCGATAAATCAGGCCCGCACTTCACCGTGCCGGCCTGAACATGCCCTCATCTTGAAAGCGGCGCCCCCACGTGGGGGGCTACATAAATAACATCCTGCGCAAGCGCCTTACTGCCGCCGCAACGCCATCAAGAATCCTGTCCATACGTGCCCGCGCGGCTGCCAGAAACTGTCGGGTTCCAGGATGTACAACTTGCCGGTATTGACCAGGGCGGTGATCGCTTGGCTGGGTTTGTCGCGCAGGTAGTACGGCCAGTCTTCGCGCAGCAGTTTGCTTTCAGCGTCGAGATAACTGGGCAGGTAGGCCAGCAACGCGCCGTTGCGGGGCGTGAGGTAGTAACGGGCGCCAACCACGTTATCGACACGCAGCATCTCGATAAACGCCCTTATTTCCGTGCGCGGCAGGAAGTTACGCGCAAATGCCTCCTCATGCCGGTCTGCCAGGGCTTCGCGGTCACGCTCAATGTTGTAGAGCTGCTGCACACCGATCACTTGATAACCCACCGGGTATTTGGGCGATGGCTTGGGTTCGCGCAGGTTCATCACATGGCCGAACAAGCGTTGGTAAGCCGGCGTTGAGGCGCGCAGCCCCACCTCTACGGGCGACGCGTTGTCCAGCTCCGGCTCGGTGATCAGGACGGTGCTGGCGGGCACAGTACCGTTGCCGAGAATCGCCCCCAGCCAGGCGTTGCTGGAATCATGGCGCAAGCGACGCCATTGGTAGCGGGCCGCATCGTCGGCATGGGAAAAGAATGGGCCCAGGGCGATTCGCTCAGTCTCACCCGGGACGTAGGCAATGGCTTCGCGTGGCGTCCAGCTTTGCGACACCGGCCCCTGGCTTGCCCAGATTTCACCACGGACCAGCACTTCGAGGACGCCTGCACGGGCCACCTTGCGGATGTACTCGGCAGGGTTGAACGGGCCGTTGAGTTTTTTCACATAGGCTTGCAGCCGGGTTTGCGAATCCCAGTCGCTGTCGAGTACTGCGGCCTGGTATTTGAGCAGCGCCCCGTCAGCGCACGACAGGTACAGCGGCAGGAAAGTATCCGCACCTGCCGTGTACTGACGCACCGCCCCCAAGGCGCTGCGCAACAGGCTCGGGTTGACGAAACTGCGATAAACCGGTGAAGCGCTCAGCTCACGGGGCTGCTGCTGCGGCGCAAGCACATACACCCCTCGCACCGTACAGGTCGGCGGTAATACTCCACCCGGCCACACACGGCTGCGGGGGAACTGCGCGCCGTCACCGAACACTGGCCGGCTGGCCATCCAGTGTCCGTTATTGGCCTTGACGATAAACCCGAACCTCAACTCACTGCGGTCCCCGGCGTGTCGATGGATATCACGGGCCACATCGTCGATATGGCTGAACACCGGCCCGCAGGCACGGTCCGCTGTCGCATAAGGCGTTTTTTCAGGACTGACGAATTCACCCGCCACCCGCCACCCTCGCGGCAATTGCTGCGCATTGCCCCACAGGTCACTGCCCTGCACGACCTGCATGGCCGCGACGTTGAGCACCTGGTTGACCACCTCGCTGGGCGTTTTACGACCGTCGCGCAGTTGTTGCTCAATGGCGTTGCTGTGGGGGTCGTGGGGCGTCTGAGCGGCAGGCGCCAACGCCTGTTGCAGGCTCTGGCGGTCCAGCACCCGTTGGGCTTTCTGCCGGGCGTTCTGAAAGTCGATCCCGTGGCCATTGCAATTGAAGCCGATCAACGAGCCATCGAGCCCCAACAAGTATTCATTCGACCACAGGTGGCTGCAGGTGAACGCGGTGGCCAGTACGTCGGTGGAAAACATGCCGCGGTATACCGCCAATTCCTCCTCATCAAGCAGGAACGCTGGCAGCCTGTCGCGCCGCGAGCGATAGCGCGCCACCAGGGTTGTCCCAGGCGCCAAAAAGTCCGGAAGTACGTCCTCGTCGGGCAGGATGAACTTGGGATCAAAGTCTTCCGAGGGCACGGTGACCGGCTCGGTTGCCACGAATAAACCATCGGTGCGCCTGAGTACCAACCCGCCATAGATGGATTCACGCCCTGGCCCCAGCAATGCCTGGGCATAACGCACCGCGTCTGCCTGCTGGTAAAACGCCGGGCTCAAGGCCCGGCGGCTGAAGTCTGCGTAGGGCAGCCAGTCGGCGGTCAACACGCCGCTTTCATCCCAGCAGTCATTGGTGGCGATCACGCTCAACCCCGCTTCACGAATGACCCGGTGAACAAAGTCCTGGGCAGTCAGTTGACCGCTGGCCAGCAAGGTGTGGACATCTTCGAACTGGCCCGACGCATGCTTTTGCGCATCGAACAAGGTCGTCTTAACCGCTGGCTGGTAGCGCAGCAACGCATTGTCCAGGGTCGACACATACACCGCCAAGGTCGTGGTGCTGCCCAGCGTTTGCCAGCGCTTGGCGGCCAGGAACGCGACGTACAGATTGCTCGAGTCGATAAAATGCGCCGCCAGCCAGAGCTCGCCATTCGACAAGCCCTGGGGCTTCCATCGGCGCGCATAGAACAAGCCATGCAGGGTAAAACCGGACGGGTACACATAGCTGCCGACATCAGCGGCCTCGAACAAGCTCACCAGGCTGAACAACGGCGTGGCCCTGGTGACCGGTACCCTCTCGGACACCACGTATTCCTCCTTGTCTTGATGCTTGAGCACAAAGGCAAAGCAGGTTTGCGTTGAGCCAAAATCACGCCGTACACGGGCATGCGCATCCTGTGCCGCTTCATCCGCCGTGGCGAACACCGCACCGAAGACCACCTGCTCAGGCCGTTCGAAGGCTTGCTCGGACGCATAGGCTCGCCAGTGCGCGGCCACCGCTCCCGCCAGGCCCCACAAGCGGCTGCCTTGCACAATGCGCAACCCCAGGGTCGCCAGTGCGGCCACCATGTTTTCCGGGCGCAACCCACCCTCGCCGCGTTGCCGATCCAGCGCATTGCCTTGCGCGCCCGGCTCAAGTTGTTTGAGCAGGGCCAGCTCGGCGGTGGAGCCGCTGAGGTCATACCCAAGCAGCGCGTCTTCGTCGCTGGACAAGTACGCCACCGAGACCTGATGGCGGTTGCCGATGAGGTAGCGCAGGTCATCATCGCCAAACAGCTGCCAGTCAACATAAGCCTCGTTGCGCGACCAGCCGTAACGCTCCATGCGCGTGCGATCCAGCAGCGCATGCGCCGTGCACGACGCGTATTGCCCGTACAGCGTGAAACCCTGCGGCACGATCATGGTACCCAGGTGATCCGTGGGAAACAGCGCGCCCAGGTTGAACCGCTGCCCATAAGGACACAGCCAAGGCAGCGTGACGACAAACCGTTGCCCGGTGGTTTGCAGGATCACCCCGCAATACTGCGCATCACGCTGCCGGCCAACCTGCTCATGGGCAAACGCCGCCGCATCGTCGGCGCTCAGGAAGGGACGGCTGAGGGTCAGCTTCGGGTAGCGCAGGAACGGCACCCAGTTGCTGTCGCCCGTCCCGTCGACATCCCCCATCGAACCCACCTGCTGCACCGCCAGCCGCCCCGCCGCCGCCACTTGCCGCACGAATTGCTGAGGCGTCGAGTGCTTGGCAATCAGCGATGCCAGGTGACCGTTGTCGGTGACGACGCCCGTCGGGGTAACGCCATAAAGCTGGCTCTCCAAAGTGCTGCCGGAAAAAGTGTACTTGAGCCGCGCACCGTCGCGGGTACTCAGGTAAAGCACGCGCAGCGGGTTAATCGGCTCGCGCGATTCGGCAATGGCCGCCGCCAACTCTCCAGTCGAAATGAAGCTTTCGTACAACCAGTGTTGCTCGATCTTCAAGCCCAGCGGCGGGCGAGGCGCATGACAGACGCCGAAGGGCACGTAGCCCGTCGGCAGGCCATTAAACACATGCTGCCGAGAAAATACCGGCAGGCCTGGGCGCAGGGCCACAGGGAGGGTGACCACGTAGGCGTCGGCCTTGAGTGACTTGAGGATGAACGACAATTCCCCGCCGATCGCCGCTAACTGGTCCTGACCATAGGTGGCGGCCGTATCCGCATGCTCGAATACCCAGCTGTAGGTCGGTGGCACCGGCGCGGCGGAAGTAAACGACCGGTAGGCGGCCCACGCGCTCGGGATCTTGCCCAGCGAGCCACCCCAGGCGGGGCTGGTTTGCAGCACATGCAGCTCGCCCAGGCGCACCATTTTGCGGACCATTTCAACCGAGCTGCCGTCAAAGCCATCCAACTGCGGCTTGAAGCTTTTGACACGCAGAGCCTCTATCAGGAACCCGCTGAAATCGCGCTCCAGTTGAGTGTTGCTACGCACGTATTTGACCAGCGACTCAAACGGGCTTGAGTAATACAGGGCGGGGACGTTAACGTCAGCGGCCATGACGCTGGCGGTGAATTCATAGTTGGGCGTGCTCAAGTAAAGCTTGGCCTCATCCTCCAGCGACAGCTTTTTGCCCTGTTGCACCTCTTCCTCCGTCCGGTCCTGCAAGCCCTGTTTGGCGGTCTCGAGGATATTCGCCATCAGTACCACAAACCCGGCATAACGATACCCGGTCGGCAGGAACAGCTCGGTGACAACCTTGCCGTCAAAGGTGAGGCCCAATTGGCGGCTGAGCGCCGACTCGCCGATGGCGGCCGTCGACACGAAGAGGTCATCGTCACGCTGCAGAACGTAGCCGAGCTGCAGCGATTTCCGCGCATGCGGGCGCTCATGCAGGTAACGCGCAGCATCGTCGGCCGTGATAAAGGCCGGGCTCATGGTTTTTTGCAGTTGCTCAAAGGAAGCCTGGGCCAGCACGCCTTGCGACGGTGGGTCTGTCGGCCGCTGAAACGTCACGATCTCGCCAATCCCCAGCATGCTCTGGGCAAACGTCACCAAGGGCAGGGTCTGCTCCCTCAATTGACTTTCGATAGCCACGCCATCATCGCCGAGGTACCGGGCTTCTGCGTCCGTGCCGGTATACTGGTAGGCCCAGAGCCGACCGTCCCAACCACGCAGGACCAGGCGCATTTGAGGTTCGCGGCTGTACAACGTCGGGGCCGCCTTCACTTGCCCGTCCACGGCGGCCAACAGTGTCGGGGGAAAAAATGATGGACGCAGCCACATCCCGGCGGTGCCCAGCCGGCAATAGACGGCACTGATACGAAAACCGGACGGTAGCTTCACACCGCCATCCGCGCGCTTGGGAAACAGCCGCGATGGGTCAGTCAACTCGCGGCGCTCCCAGGCCTGGGTGGGCACGATGTATTCATCTTTATCGAGGGCCTTGAGCTGGTAGCCAAACACCGGCTCCGGCCCCTCTGGCAAAAGATGCCCCAGGCTTGGGGTGGATGCGATTTTGGAACACAGTGGCTGCATCCCCGCATCGCTCAACGGGGTACCCAGTTTCCAGCTCTTGGTAACGCGCCCTCGCTCACCGCCCCAGGCACTGTTGGCCACGACGACCGTCAGTTCACCCGCCTCGGCCAGCAGCGGAATGAAATCGTCAAAGGAGTGCAGTTTTTTATAACTATCCAACGCTATACGCTTGCGAAGCTCACGCTCCTTGGGCGTATCGCTGGTCACATATTTGAGCAGCCCGCCATCAGGCCCAGACAAGTAGTGGGCAGGCACGACAGCGCCTAAATCGATGATGAGTCGCGTGTCGTGGTAAGAAAAAAAACCTCTGAGGACACTGCGTTGCGCCTCCGTCAGCGAGCTGTTTTTAAACTTCTCGTTGGCGTCAGGATGTGAGTGATAAAACGCGTAGGGGGCATAGCCGGACGGCAGCAGCATCTTGCCCTCATCGTCCAGGGCAATCACGTCAGACGGGGTGAACTCATGCGCGCCGCCGCGCACAGGCGTCGAAGCATAAAAGCGCCCAGCTTTGCGAAGAATCGCGCCGCCGTATTCTGCATCGCGTTTGTCGATGCGCTGGTGCGCCCAGAACGCGGCGTCATCGGCGCTGATGAACGGCCCTTCGAGGGCCAGCTTTGCTTCCAGCGCAGGCGCGGGTAGATCGGAGGGGTACGGGTCATCCTCATTCATCATGGGCTCCATTAAGGGCAGTGGTTAAGGTTCCACCATCCTCGGTCGGCCACTGCGCGAACGTGCGCTACATAATGTTCGGCAGGCACCACAACAGCACATCGGCGTGCACGCGTACGCCCGACAAGCGCCACAATGGTGCGCGCCATGACCCGCACCGCCCTTCTGCACCCCTTGCCTGCCAGGCTTTACGACTTCGGCACAGCCTTTGCTATCTCCTCTTTATCAGCCATCCAAAAAAAATCGGTCACGGAGATTGCACCATGAAGCGTCGCAGCTTGATCAAGGCTTTCACTCTCTCGGCATCCATTGCCGCCATGGGCATGACCTGGACAATCCAGGCCGCCGAGACCATCAAGGTCGGCATCCTGCATTCGCTGTCGGGCACCATGGCCATCTCCGAGACCTCGCTTAAAGACATGGCGCTGATGACCATCGATGAGATCAACGCCAAGGGCGGCGTGAACGGCAAGATGCTCGAACCGGTGGTGGTGGACCCGGCGTCGAACTGGCCGTTGTTCGCGGAAAAGGGCCGGCAGTTGCTGACCCAGGACAAGGTCGCCGTGGTATTCGGCTGCTGGACCTCGGTGTCGCGCAAATCCGTGCTGCCGGTGTTCGAAGAACTCAACGGCCTGCTGTTCTACCCGGTGCAATACGAAGGCGAAGAGATGTCGCCGAACGTGTTCTACACCGGCGCAGCGCCGAACCAGCAAGCCATCCCGGCCGTGGAATACCTGATGAGCGAAGAAGGCGGCAGCGCCAAGCGCTTCTTCCTGCTGGGCACCGACTATGTGTACCCGCGCACCACCAACAAGATCCTGCGCTCGTTCCTGCATTCCAAAGGCGTAGCGGATAAAGATATCGAAGAGGTCTACACCCCGTTCGGCCACGCCGATTACCAGACCATCGTGGCTAACATCAAAAAGTTCTCGGCCGGCGGCAAGACTGCGGTGATCTCCACCGTCAACGGCGACTCCAACGTGCCGTTCTACAAGGAACTGGCCAACCAGGGCCTGAAAGCCACCGACGTACCGGTGGTGGCGTTCTCCGTGGGTGAAGAAGAACTGCGCGGCATCGACACCAAGCCGCTGGTGGGCAACCTCGCGGCGTGGAACTACTTCCAGTCGGTGGAGAACCCGGTGAACAAGAAATTCGTCGCCGACTGGAAAGCCTACGCGAAGAAACACAACCTGCCGGGCGCCGACAAAGCCGTGACCAACGACCCGATGGAAGCCACCTACGTGGGCATCCATATGTGGGCGCAGGCGGCGGAGAAGGCCAAGTCCACCGACGTCGACAAAGTGCGTGAAGCGTTGGGCGGGCAGACGTTTGCCGCGCCGTCGGGCTTCACCCTGACCATGGACAAGACCAACCACCACCTGCACAAGCCGGTGATGATCGGCGAGATTCAGGCCGATGGGCAGTTCTCGGTGGTGTGGCAGACCCAGGAGCCAATCCGCGCCCAGCCGTGGAGCCCGTACATTCCGGGCAATGACAAGAAGCCGGATTACGCCGTGAAGAGCAACTGACCCGAGGGGTGTCGGCACGTGAGGCCGACACAATCCCTGTGGGAGCTGGCTTGCCTGCGATAGCGATGTTGACTGACCCACCGCCATCGCAGGCAAGCCAGCTCCCACATTAGTTTGAGCAAGGCCCAATCATATGCCCACTGCCCTGTACCGCTTCATCCTCGCCGCCCTGCTGTTGCTGCCTTTCGCCGCACACGCCAGCGACGCCGAAGACTTCCTGGCCGCCAACCCGGCCCAACAAGCCAAGCTCCTCCAGGACTGGGCCGCCCAGCCCGACCCGGCACGCATCGAGCTGGTGGACGCCCTGCAACAAGGCCAACTCACGCTCAACGGTGAAACCAAGACCGTGCGCCTGAACAACCGCCTGCGCGGGCTGATCGACAACGTCCGCGCCAGCCAGCAACTGCTCGCCGCCGACCCCAAGGTGCGTTTGGCTGCGGCACAGGCCCTGCAAAAAACCGCGCAACCCGCGCAGCTCAAATTCCTCGACCAGCAGGTCGCCAGCGAGACCGATGAGGACGTACACACCGCCCTCAGCCTGGCCCTGGCCAACCTGCAATTGGTCGACACCGACCCGGCCGTGCGCCTCGCCGCCGTGCGTTTGCTCGGCAACACCGGCGACCCACTGGCGCGCACGCGCCTGGAAGCCTTGCTCGCCCCCGGCGTGGAAACCGATGCCGCCGTGCACACCGCCGCCGAAACCAGCCTGGCCCAGGTCAAGCGCAAGCTGATGGTGGGCGAGATCCTCGGCCAAGCCTTCAGCGGCATGTCCCTGGGTTCGATTCTGCTACTGGCTGCCCTCGGTCTGGCGATCACCTTCGGCCTGCTCGGCGTGATCAACATGGCCCACGGCGAAATGCTGATGCTTGGCGCCTATTCCACCTATGTGGTGCAAATGCTGATGCAGCGTTATGTGCCGCAAGCCATCGAGTTCTACCCGCTGATCGCGCTGCCGGTGGCGTTTTTTGTCACCGCTGCCATCGGCATGGCGCTGGAGCGCACGGTGATCCGTCACTTGTATGGCCGCCCGTTGGAAACCCTGCTCGCCACCTGGGGCATCAGCCTGATGCTGATCCAGCTGGTGCGTTTGGTGTTTGGTGCGCAGAACGTCGAAGTGTCCAACCCCGCCTGGCTGTCCGGCGGTATTCAAGTGCTGCCCAACCTGGTGCTGCCGTACAACCGCATTGTCATCATCGCGTTTGCGCTGTGCGTGGTGGTGCTGACCTGGCTGCTGCTGAACAAGACGCGCTTGGGCCTGAACGTGCGCGCCGTCACCCAGAACCGCAACATGGCGGCCTGCTGCGGCGTGCCCACCGGGCGCGTGGACATGCTCGCGTTCGGCCTCGGTTCCGGCATCGCCGGCTTGGGTGGCGTGGCGCTGAGCCAAATCGGCAACGTCGGCCCGGACCTGGGCCAGAGCTACATCATCGACTCCTTCCTGGTGGTGGTGCTCGGCGGTGTCGGCCAGTTGGCCGGTAGCGTCATGGCCGCCTTTGGCCTGGGCATCGCCAACAAGATTCTGGAACCGCAGATCGGCGCCGTGCTCGGCAAGATCCTGATCCTCGCGCTGATCATTCTGTTTATCCAGAAACGCCCGCAGGGACTCTTCGCACTGAAAGGACGGGTGATCGACTGATGAACCAGCCATTGATGCTCACGGCCACGCAAAAGGCCGGCCCCAAGGTAACGATTGCAGTAGGTGCGGTGATTCTGATCCTGCTGCTGGCGCTGCCATTGCTGTCGCTGCTGCCCGCCGACAGCGCCTTTCATGTCTCCGCCTACACCCTGACGCTGGTGGGCAAGATCCTCTGCTACGCCATCGTCGCCCTCGCCTTGGATCTGGTGTGGGGTTATGCGGGAATGTTGTCCCTCGGCCACGGTTTGTTCTTCGCCCTCGGTGGGTATGCGATGGGCATGTACCTGATGCGCCAGGCCTCCGGCGATGAGTTGCCGGCGTTCATGACCTTTTTGTCGTGGACCGAATTGCCGTGGTATTGGGTCGGCACCGAGCACTTCCTCTGGGCCATGTGCCTGGTGGTGCTGGCGCCGGGTCTGCTGGCGCTGGTGTTCGGTTTCTTCGCCTTCCGCTCGCGGATCAAGGGCGTGTATTTCTCGATCATGACCCAGGCGCTGACCTTCGCCGGGATGCTGTTGTTCTTCAGGAACGAGACCGGCTTTGGCGGCAATAACGGCTTCACCAATTTCCGCAGCATCCTCGGTTTTGGCATCACCGAACCGGGCACGCGGGCGGTGCTGTTTGTCGCGACGGTGCTGTTGCTGGTGGCGAGCCTGTACATCGGCTGGCGCCTGGCACAAAGCAAGTTCGGCCGGGTGCTGACGGCGCTGCGCGATGCGGAGAACCGCCTGATGTTCTGCGGCTACGACCCGCGCGGCTTCAAGCTGTTCGTGTGGGTGTTGAGCGCGGTGCTGTGCGGTTTGGCCGGGGCGTTGTATGTGCCGCAGGTGGGCATCATCAACCCCAGCGAGATGTCGCCGACCAACTCCATCGAAGCCGCCGTGTGGGTGGCCCTTGGCGGGCGCGGCACGTTGATCGGCCCGCTGCTCGGCGCCGGAGTGGTCAATGGCATGAAGAGCTGGTTCACCGTGGCGTTCCCGGAATACTGGCTGTTCTTCCTTGGGGCGCTGTTCATCATCGTCACCCTGTACCTGCCCAAGGGCGTGATCGGGCTGCTGAAGAAATGAGGAACGTCATGCTGGAACCTATTTTCGACGCCGGCAGCGGCCGTGATGCCATCGGCCTTGGCCAGGCGGCAGGCAAGGGCCTGAATACGCGCCACGGCACCATCCTGACCCTGGAAGACATCAGCGTCAGCTTTGATGGTTTCAAGGCCCTCAACAACTTGAACCTGTACATCGGCGTGGGCGAGCTGCGCTGCATCATCGGCCCCAACGGCGCGGGCAAGACCACGCTGATGGACGTGATCACCGGCAAGACCCGGCCCAGCCACGGCACCGCCTGGTTTGGCGAAAACCTCGACCTCACCGGCATGAGCGAAGTGCAGATCGCCCAGGCCGGCATCGGCCGAAAGTTCCAGAAACCCACGGTGTTCGAAGCCCTCAGCGTGTTCGAAAACCTGGAGCTGGCGCAGAAGACCGACAAATCCGTGTGGGCCAGCCTGCGCGCGCGCCTGAGTGGCGAGCAGAAAGACCGTATCGATGAAGTGCTCGACACCATCCGCCTCACCGCCTCGGTACAGCGCCCGGCCGGCTTGTTGTCCCACGGGCAGAAGCAGTTCCTGGAAATCGGCATGTTGCTGATGCAAGACCCACAACTGTTGCTGCTGGACGAACCGGTGGCGGGCATGACCGACGCCGAAACCGAATTCACCGCCGAACTGTTCAAGCGCCTGGCGGGCAAGCACTCGCTGATGGTGGTGGAGCACGACATGGGTTTTGTCGGCGCGATTGCCGACCATGTGACCGTGTTGCACCAGGGCAGCGTGCTGGCTGAAGGGTCGTTGGAGCAGGTGCAGGAAAATGAGCGCGTGATCGAGGTTTACCTCGGCCGATAAGGCTGCCACAGACTGCTTTATGTGGGAGCTGGCTTGCCTGCGATAGCGGTGCATCAGATACATCGCTATCGCAGGCAAGCCAGCTCCCACATTTGAACCGGTTCCCACAGGGGGATCGAGGAGGTTTTGGATATGTTGCAAGTCGAAAAACTGCACCAGTACTACGGCGGAAGCCACATCCTGCGCGGGCTGTCTTTTGACGTGAAGGTCGGCGAAGTCACCTGCCTGCTCGGCCGCAACGGCGTGGGCAAGACCACCTTGCTCAAGTGCCTGATGGGCCTGCTGCCGGCCAAAGAAGGCGCGGTGAACTGGGAAGGCAAGGCAATCACCGGCTTCAAACCGCACCAGCGGGTGTACGCCGGCATCGCCTACGTGCCTCAGGGCCGCGAGATTTTTGGGCGGCTGACGGTGGAAGAAAACCTGCTGATGGGCTTGGCGCGCTTCCCAGGCTCCGAGGCCAAGGAAGTCCCGGCGTTTATCTACGAGCTGTTCCCGGTGCTGCTGCAAATGAAACACCGGCGTGGCGGCGACCTGTCCGGCGGCCAGCAGCAACAGTTGGCGATTGGCCGTGCGCTGGCCAGCCGTCCGCGCTTGCTGATCCTCGATGAACCCACCGAAGGCATCCAGCCCTCGGTGATCAAGGAGATCGGTGCGGTGATCAAAAAACTCGCCGCCCGTGGTGATATGGCAATCCTGTTGGTGGAGCAGTTCTACGACTTTGCCGCCGAACTGGCCGACCAGTACCTGGTGATGTCACGGGGTGAAATCGTCGCCCAGGGCCGTGGTGAAAATATGGAAAGCGAGGGTGTGCGTGGCCTCGTTACCATCTAATCTGTGGCGTCCTGATAAAAAGCACACACCATGAACCTGCCCGTTACCCCTGCCCTGTTCACCCCCAGCTGGCACGCCGAGCTGAACCTCGGCTACGCGCGTTTCGGCGACACCACGCGCCCGGTGATGCGCCGCCACCTCGGCCCGCTGCGGGTGCAAAAGCACCTGTACGCCGAAGGCCCCGAGGTGTGCCAACACATCATCGTGCACCCGCCTGGCGGGATTGCCGGCGGTGATCGCCTGGACATCAGCGCCCATGTCGGCAGCGGCGCCTGGGCGCAGCTGACCAGCCCTGGCGCGGCCAAGTGGTACCGCGCCAGCGGGCCGGCGTTTCAACAACTCGATCTGACGGTCGAAGCCGGGGCGACGCTGGAATGGCTGCCCCAGGAAACCATCGTATTCAGCGCGGCCCAGGCCGAACTGACCACGCGCATCGAGCTGCAAGGCGATGCGCGCCTGCTCTACTGGGACGTGGTCGCCCTCGGCCGCCCCGCCAGTGGCGAGCGGTTTGACCTGGGCCACTTTCAATCACACCTCGATATCCGCCGTGACGGCCAGTTGCTCTGGCATGAGCGCCAACGCATTGTGGGTGCCGATGGCTTGCTCGACTCGCCGATCGGGCTGGATGGGCGGCCGGTGTTTGCCACGTTGTTGCTGACGGGCGAGATTGACCCCGAATTACTCGAACAATGCCGTGCCCTGCCCCATGCCGTTCGCGGCGACTTGAGCCAATTGCCGGGCCTGTTGGTGGCGCGTTGCCTGACCAGTGAAGCGCTGTTGGCGCGGGCATGGCTGATTGATTTATGGAAATTGCTGCGCCCTGCCTTACTGGGCCGGGAAGCTGTTTCACCTAGAATCTGGAGCACATGAAGATCAAAACTGTGGGAGCGGGCTTGCTCGCGAATGCGGTGGGTCAGCAACAAATTTATTACCTGACATACCGCTTTCGCGAGCAAGCCCGCTCCCACATTTGATCTCAGTTGTTTATAAGAATGCAGTCTAAGAGAGACCTTGAACCATGGACCTGACCCCACGGGAAAAAGACAAACTGCTGATCTTCACCGCCGGCCTCGTCGCCGAGCGCCGCCTCGCACGCGGGGTGAAGCTCAACTACCCGGAAACCATCGCCTACATCTCCGCCGCCCTGATGGAGGGCGCCCGCGACGGCCGCACCGTGGCCGACCTGATGCACTTCGGCACCACCCTGCTCAGCCGCGAACAGGTGATGGAAGGCATCCCGGAAATGATCCCGGACATCCAGGTGGAAGCCACCTTCCCCGACGGCACCAAGCTCGTCACCGTCCACCAGCCGATTGCCTGAGAAGCCGCCATGATTCGTGATGCACTTGAAAGCGACCTGCCGGCGATCCGCGATATCTACAACGATGCGGTGCTGAATACGACGGCGATCTGGAACGAACAACCGGTGGACCTGGCCAACCGCCAAACCTGGTTCAACGCGCGCCAGGCGCAGCAGTATCCGATCCTGGTGTCGGTGGAAAACGGCGAAGTCACCGGCTACGCCTCGTACGGCGACTGGCGACCCTTCGAGGGTTTCCGCTACAGCGTCGAGCACTCGGTGTACGTGCGCAACGACCAGCGCGGCAAGGGCCTGGGCCCGCTGCTGATGCAAGCCCTGATCGAACGCGCGCGCAGCGGCGGCAAACACGTGATGGTCGCCGCCATCGAAAGCGGCAACCTCGCCTCGATCCGCCTGCATGAACGCCTGGGTTTCGTCACCACCGGGCAGATGCCCCAGGTGGGCATCAAGTTCGGCCGCTGGCTGGACCTGACCTTCATGCAACTGGCCTTGAACCCGGGCGCCGAGCCGCCCAAGGAGTGAGAGCGATGAGCGCGACCCAACTGCGTCGAGTCAATGCAGAAAGTTTCGCCCACTACCGCCTGGGCTTGATCGAGCTGTTGCTGGATGCGGTCAAGCACGGCGCTTCCGTTGGTTTCATGGGCGACTTTGACGAGTCTCAGGCACGCACGTATTTGAGCGGCGTGCAGGCCGCCATCGAAGACACCAGCCTGTTGCTGTGGGTGGTGGTGCGCGACGAACAGGTGATCGCCAGCGTGCAGTTGGCGCTGTGCCAGAAAGCCAATGGCCTGAACCGCGCCGAGGTGCAGAAACTGCTGGTGCACAGCAGCGCACGCCGCCACGGCCTGGGCCAGCAGCTGATGAACACCCTGGAGCTCGCCGCGCGCCAGCACAAGCGCGGCCTGCTGTACCTGGACACCGAAGCCGGCTCAGCGGCCGAGGCCTTCTACCAGTCGCTGCGCTACACCAAAATCGGTGAATTGCCCGACTACTGCCAAAGCCCGGACGGGCGCTACAGCCCGACCGCCATCTACTTCAAGACCCTGGGGCAACCTGCATGATTCCTGGTGAATATCAGATCCAGCCTGGCGAGATCGAACTCAACGTCGGCCGCCGCACGATCAGCCTGAGCGTGGCCAACAGCGGCGACCGGCCGATCCAGGTGGGTTCGCATTATCATTTTTTCGAGACCAATGACGCGCTGACGTTTGACCGCGCGGCGAGCCGGGGCATGCGCCTGAATATTCCGGCAGGGACGGCGGTGCGATTCGAGCCGGGGCAGAGTCGCGAGGTGGAGTTGGTGGATTTGAGCGGTGGACGGCGGGTGTTTGGGTTTGCCGGGCGGGTTATGGGTGATCTTTAGGGCCTCATCGCAGGCAAGCCAGCTCCCACAGTTGACCGAGTTGTCACTTTGGAATGCACTCACCTGTGGGAGCTGGCTTGCCTGCGATAGCGATTTCACATTCAACACAAATATTTCAGGGCACACACATGAAAATCAGCCGCCAAGCCTACGCCGACATGTACGGCCCCACCGTCGGTGACAAGGTCCGCCTGGCCGACACCGAGCTGTTTGTCGAAGTCGAACAAGACTTCACCGTCTACGGCGAAGAAGTGAAATTCGGCGGCGGCAAAGTCATTCGCGACGGCCAGGGCCAAAGCCAGTTGCTCGCCCATGAAGTGGTCGACACCCTGATCACCAACGCGCTGATCATCGACCACTGGGGCATCGTCAAAGCCGACGTGGGCCTGAAGAACGGCCGCATCCACGCCATCGGCAAGGCCGGCAACCCGGATATCCAGCCCGGCGTGACCATGGCCATCGGCGCCAGCACCGAGGTGATTGCCGGCGAAGGCATGATCCTCACCGCCGGCGGCATCGACAGCCATGTGCATTTCATCTGCCCGCAGCAGATCGAAGAAGCGCTGACCAGCGGCGTCACCACCATGATCGGCGGCGGCACCGGCCCGGCCACTGGCACCAATGCCACTACCTGCACCTCAGGCCCGTGGCACCTGGCGCGCATGCTCCAGGCCAGCGATTCGTTCCCGATGAACATCGGCTTCACCGGCAAGGGCAACGCCAGCCTGCCCGAGCCGTTGATCGAACAGGTCAAGGCCGGCGCCATCGGCTTGAAGCTGCACGAAGACTGGGGCACCACCCCGGCGAGCATCGACAACTGCCTGAGCGTCGCCGATGAATACGACGTGCAGGTGGCGATCCACAGCGACACCCTCAACGAATCGGGTTTTGTCGAGACCACCCTCGCCGCGCTCAAAGGCCGCACCATCCACACCTACCACACCGAAGGCGCCGGTGGCGGCCACGCGCCGGACATCATCAAGGCGTGTGGCTTCGCCAACGTGCTGCCCAGCTCCACCAACCCGACGCGGCCGTTCACCCGCAACACCATCGACGAACACCTCGATATGCTGATGGTCTGCCATCACCTCGACCCGAGCATTGCCGAAGACGTGGCCTTCGCCGAAAGCCGCATCCGCCGCGAGACCATCGCCGCCGAAGATATCCTGCACGACCTCGGCGCGTTCTCGATGATCAGCTCCGACAGCCAGGCCATGGGCCGCGTCGGCGAGGTGATCACGCGCACCTGGCAGACCGCCGACAAGATGAAAAAACAACGCGGCCCACTGCCTGGCGACGGCCCTGGCAACGACAACTTCCGCGCCAAGCGCTACATCGCCAAGTACACCATCAACCCGGCGATCACCCACGGCGTGAGCCACATCGTTGGTTCCATCGAAGTCGGCAAGTGGGCCGACCTGGTGCTGTGGCGCCCAGCGTTTTTCGGGATCAAGCCGACCCTGATCCTCAAGGGCGGCGCCATTGCCTCAAGCCTCATGGGCGACGCCAACGCCTCGATCCCGACGCCGCAACCGGTGCACTACCGCCCCATGTTCGCCAGCTTCGGCGCCTCGTTGCACGCCACCAGCCTGACCTTTATCAGCCAGGCCGCCCAGGACGCCGGATTGCCCGAAGCCCTGGGTTTGAAAAAGCAGATCGCCGTGGTCAAGGGCTGCCGCGAGGTGCAGAAAACCGACTTGATCCACAACGATTACCTGCCGCAGATCGAGGTTGACCCACAGACCTATCAGGTCAAGGCCGACGGCGTGTTGCTGTGGTGTGAACCGGCCGAGGTATTGCCGATGGCCCAGCGCTACTTTCTGTTCTAGGCCAGCGGGTTTTCCCGCAACTCGGTGCGGGTCAGGCTTTCGATCAACGCGGTCTCCTCAGCTGCCAACCGGGTTTTCAGTGCATTAGCCTGGTCCAGGTATTCGCCGCCGGACAGGGTGTCATTTTCTGTCTGCTCAAGCATCGCAGCGAGTCGCTCGTGGTAGGGCTTGCTCTGTGCTTCTAACTGCGGTCGATACTTGTTGGCGACGTAGTCCTTCCAGAAGTCGCGGGTCAAGATGGACTGCAACTCTTCAGGCGAGTTGTCCAGGGCACGGATACGTTTGAGGGCCTTGTCCAAGTCGGCCTGCTTGACGCCGCCCATGGCGACGAACTGCACGAAGTCCGGTTGGCCCGGCAGCGCCAGCTTCTCCTCGCCCTTGAGGCCGTAGCGATAAGCCAGGCGGATTTCGACGTCTTCAAGCCGATCAATCTTCGCGCTTCTCTGCTCAGGCGACAGCGCCGGGTCATGGTTGATATCACGCGTGCGCTTGGCGATATCCGCCAGGGCGGTTTTCTCCACTTCGTCCAATCGAAACAGCCCACGGGCCAGTTTAAGCAACACCGGGCCCTGGGTCGCATCGGTCGCCGAGACTTTGGCGCGATAGACCATTCGCATGATTTCCACATTACTGAACGACAGTGCTGCTCGATCACAGCAGGTGCCACGTCCCGCCCACGTGAACATTTCCTCACGCAGCGCATCGGACTCGACACTGTGCTCGGTGATGCTGTCGATCACCTCCCATACCCGCCGTTGCAGGTCGACATGGCCGCCGTCGGCGGCCTTCAGGTCGTCGAGCATGCGGAAGAAACCGTCGCCGTTGGGTTGATCGCGCAGTTCCAGCCATTGCGCCTGGCGAGCGTGTACCCGCTCTGGCAATTCACCCACTGCCCAGCGGCGAAAGGATTGCCCCGCAACACGCAGGGGAACTGGGCCGCGCACCTCGTGGCTACTGGCAATCAGAACGTTGAGGTACGCATTGGAGGTCAGGCCGGCAAGTTCCACCCGTCGCTGATAGTCGGCGATACCTTGCAACGTCACCTCGCTGAGTGGGTTGCCCCTCAACATGACACGGCAGCGTAGCGGCAACGAAGCCGCCAACTGATCATCTGCCGGGGCTATCACGTCCTCAGGCAACGTGGTCAGCAGGTTGTTGTCCAATAGGATGCTGTCGAGCAACGGTTGCGAACCGAGCCCGGGCGGCCAGTTGGCGATGCGAGTATTGACCAGGTTCAGTGAACGGATGTCCGGAATCAGCGTGAAATCAGGGCTGATACCCAGAGGGTTGTTACCGAGTACCAGAGCCCTCAGCCGCGTCAGACCGCCCAGTGTGCGGACGCTGTCGGGGGTCAAGCGAATCTGGTTATTGCTCAAAAACAACCGGGTCAAGTTGGGCATTTCGCCCAGTGCCGGCGGCAGTTCGCGTAACTGGTTCTTGGACATGTCCAGCCAGCGCAGGCCACGAAATCGCGAGAGGAAGGCTTCAGGTGACTCCGTCAGGCCCATGTTCTTGAGTTGCAGCGAACCGACCCCCTCGAAATCCATGGTCAAGTCCGGAAGGCTGGTCAACCGCAGGTCGCTGAGGTCAAGCACCATGCCGATGGGGCTGCCGTCACGCGCGGTTTCCTGCGCCAACTCTCCCCTCCAGGCCTTGAGTATGCGCACTTTAGCCGTGTGCCAATCATCACGCCCGCCGACCAGCTCCCGCGCATGACTCATGCGCACGTAACGCTGGCGGGTACCTCCGCCCCTGAACACCCACGCATCGAGCGCTTGGTTGAGCGCGTCGAATTCTTGGTCGAGCCGGGCCAATTCAGCCTCCAGCCTGTCGCCCAGGTCCACGGCGTACGCCCTGGCCTGCCTGATGGTTTTATCGGGAAACAACCGCCGAACCCGGGCAATCGCAGGGGTTTCAATGGCAAAGGCGTACTCCTGCCCCTGCGCCATCAGTTCAGGATGGTTCTGTGACAGGCGCAGCCAGTACCTGTCCAGATCCAGGATGGTTTGCGCCGACAACGCGTTACCGCGCAAGTCAGTGACGCTGTTGATTCTGACGACTTTATCGAAGTGCTCCGCAGGCGGGTTCAGATGCTCTGTCGGAATCGTACGTAGCTCGTTGTAGCTGAGGTCGAGCCTCCTTAGCCCTCCCAGCTTTCCCAACTCTCGCAACCCCGTTGGCCACTGCTGTAACCCGGCACGGCTCAAATCCACGATTTTCAGGCGGGGCATGGTGCTCAAATCCAATGGCAGGCCCAAGGGATTTCCCCTCAGATTCAGCGCCTCCAATGCGGTCAAACGCCCCAACTGTTCGACACCCGCCCGCGTCAGACGTATGTGATTGTCCGATAACGACAGCTCGGTCAATTGTGGCATCGCGTCAAGCCCTTCAGGCAGCTCGGTCATGGCCGCACGTTCGATGCTCAAATGCTTGAGCTGCCCGAAACGGCCAAGGAAGGTTTGTGCCTCGGTAGTCCAGGGGGTGTTCCACAGCACCAATGTATCGACATGGCTGAAATCGGCGCTCAGGCCCGGCAGGTTGAGGGGGCTTCCAGATCGGATTTTCAAGCTGTTCGTTTCGCGGCGCCAGCAGCCTTTGATGGCGTCGGCATATTCCCTGACGGCCCCGCCACGGCGGTCGAAGGCAGTGGCAGCCTCTTGCGGCATATTGGCGTGCGCCCAGCGTTTCAGGTCACGTTCGAGCGTGGCGTATTCGGCTTCCAACCGTGCCAGCCCGCCCCGGACGTCGGTGCCCAGGGACTCAATGAAGGCGCTGATCTGGGCATCGGAGAGCGTCGGGTACAGCCTGCGCGCGCGTTCCTGCGGTGAACGGAACAAATTGCTGACCTGCCGCCGAACACCCAAGGCTCCGCCCAACAAGCGCATCGACGGGTCGTAGGCGGGTTTGTGCAAAGGGTTTTCGAGTAACACCGTACGCATCAGCCCACGGGGCAAAGGTGATTGCTGAATCAGTGCTTTCAACTGCGATGGATTCGCCACGCCCAATGCCAGGCGCTCTTCGTCGGTCAGGCTGTGCCACATCGCCGAGTAGATATCGCGAGGCAAGGGCCCTTCGAACTGACCGTTTTCTTTGATTATCAGGATCTTACGCTCCGCCGCAGCCGAGTCACCAATGGCATCCATCAGTTGCCCGGTGGCGGTATGTTCGCGCAGTTCGACGCGACTGCCGCGTTTCCAACCGGGCAGGGTTTCCAGCGTACGCAAGGCCAGTCGCTGGCTGTCCGGGTTGGCCAGCGCGTCGACATACAGCCCTTCATAAGCGCGTGACACGCGCAGTTCCTGCACCTGCCATTGGGCGTTTTCGTGCACGTTGTCGGGCAATCGCCCGCGACGGCGAAACGTCTGCAACTCTTCAGCCGTGAGGGGTCTGAGCAAGTGCTCAGCCATCGAGCGCGGCAGGGTTGGATAGGCCGCCTGGATCAAGCCGACATCGGGATCATTGCCAAGGGTGTGCGCCTGATAGCGTTCCTGCACCAGCGTATGTTTGAACGCCTCGGCTTGGTCAGCAAGGTACTGGCGCAACAATCGAGCGCGCTCGGGCAGTGGCTCGCCTGCTTCGCCGGGGAATTCGCGCAGGGCCGGGGCCACGCCTTGCAGGGTGTACAGCACTTCGTTGAGCAACTCGCCCCGGGCTGACATGCGCTCATCGAGCACCACCACGCGACGTGCCACCGATGGCGGTGCGGGATCATCCCACAGCCGGTTGCCAGCGGCGTCCAGCACGCGCAATGTCGTATCGCCGAGCATGCCGCGACGCTGCAACAGCTCCATTTGCAGCGCCGGATCGGCCTTGGCATATACCGCCGGCTCGCTGGATTTCATCTGCGCGACAAAGCTTTCGACCTCCTCGGCCATTTTGAAGCGTTGCAAGGTGTCGGCCAGTGCCAGCGGGGTGGGTTGATGGTCGAGGTAACCGGCGCGCAACGTATCGGCGTCGACACCGCTGGCCTCGCTCGCCTGCAGCAGACGCTCGCTGCTCACGCCCTCCGCCGGTTGCCCCAGACGCCGCAACACGGTCGGGCGATCCCAGTTCAATGGCTGTTCCGCCTCGTGCAGCCAGGCCTGTTCGTGGTTATGTTCCAGGCGCGGCGCGTAGGCCTGCGCGCGTGTTGGATGCTGGATCTGGTAATCGCCCGTGAGCGGGTCATGGCGCACCTGATAAGCGTCGCCCTCGTGGGCCAGTACGGTCTTGCCTTCGTGGGTATACAAGCCCAGGTCATTGGCGCGTGCGTCGGCGGGCAAGGTGATGGGTGCCTTGTATGGGGCAATTTCCGGGCGCCAGAGTTTTTGCTCGCCGCTGTCCATTGTCACCGGTTTGAGGCCGTCTACCAGCGACGACGCCTGGATATGCGGCAGCACCTTGGCAGCACCCGCCAGAGCGGCCACGTTCATCGCCACGCTGGAAAAATGCGCCCACATTTCGCGAATTTCGCTTTGCTCGTAGGCTTCAATACCCTCGAACACCTCATCGGTCAGTTGAGCCGCCCCCACCGTCAGCATCAGCAGGCCAAGGCCTGGCACTGCAAATGCGGCGACGCTCCACAGGTTGATAACCGCCTCCACATAACTTTGCAGCCGCTGCAGGCGGGCCTGGCGATTTTCATCACCGGTAGGCACCGCGACGGCGCGGGCATCACCGAAGATCTTGCGGACCTGGGACTGGCGCAACGCATGCCAAAGGTTGCCGGTGATCAGGAACTCATCCACCGGTAAATTTGGCAGCCTTGATTGTTGTGGATAATCACTGTCGCGGCCCAGCCCTTCATCCGGCCGATATAACCGGTTGAACTGTTGAAAAAACGTGCCTTGCTCGCGCGCCGGGATAAACCGGCTGAAAAAGCGCCGATAGGACGCGCTGTGTAATCGCACGCGCAGGTCGGCCATGAAGTCGCCGCTGTTGGCGTATTCCTTCAACGGCTGCACCGGGTCGTTTGGCAACCAGGCCACCAGGCGCTCGGCGCGACGACTGCCTTGCCGCTGCGGCCCGATCAACAGCGGCCCCACCAGGACCGCGCCAAACACCTTCAGCCCCGCAACGACCACAGGCTTGCCGTCCAAAATGGCCCTTGCCGGGTCGGCCAGCAGTTGCGCCAACATTGTGCGGGCGGCGGCGCTGACCGTGCTAGCGCGCAAGCTGGCCAGGTCGACCTCCAGCGCCAGTTGCTCGCGTGCAAACTGCTCAAGTTGCTGCTCCAGCGCCTGGCGTTGGGCGCTATCGTCTGGCTGCACCACGGCCTGGATATGAGCCTGGTATTGCTTGCCCAGATCCAGCGTGCGGCAGAGTTTGGCAAACCCATGGGGCGTAATCGCCACGGCGTGGCGAGCCAGCACGTCATAGGTGGGGAGCACCTCGTCATCATAGGAACCCCAAGTGGTGATGATCCGGCAATCGGCGCAAGGCAACGGTTTTTCTTCGCTGGGCTCAAAATTCGCCAACGCAGCCTCCAGCAGGGAATGCCCCTGGTATTGGGCCGTCAGTGAGGACTCGCGAGACTCATCGACATCCAAAAACTGGGGGATATAGCCAGGGCTCGGCGGCTGGAATTTACGCGCGAAATACACCCGATGGACATCCAGATCCAGGTTGAACTGTTGCTTGATCGCCGCCTTGAGCTTGGGCTCGGCGAACGCAACGATGTCTTCGATCACGCCCAGGCGGGACTCGATGGCGTTCAGGGCTTCGCGCATTCGGCTGTGACCGGCCGCCAAGGCAAACTTGGCGCTCGCGTACCCGGGAGGCAGTTGCAGCGGGTGATTGGCGAGTTCCTGTTGGCGCCGGGCGGATGCCTGGGTGAACCAGGTGGGAATGCGTGCTTTGATGAAGTCGTAATGAACGTTTTGACTGTGTGCTTCTGACATTGGGGGCCATCCGTGACGGGTAAAAAACCAGCCTATCGAACAGCCCCGGCGCCAACGCCTATTTAGTTATCGTGTGCCAGATTCTGGCGGTCCGGCCAGCGGATTTTCCCGCCACTCGGCACGGCTCAGGCTTTCGATCAATGCCGCCTCATCGATGGCCAATTGATCCTGTACCACTTGCGCCTGAGCATCGCAGTCGGCGCGCGTGAGCTCACCGCTCTCAAGCCGTTCGAGCAACTGCGCCACCTGCTCGTGCGAGGGCTTGCTCAGTGCGTCGAACTGCGCACGGTATTTGTGGGTGATGTAGTCCTTCCAGAAGTCGCGGGACAGCAAGGCCTGGAATTCCTCGGGGGAGTTGTCGAGGGCCAGGATGCGCGTGCGGGCGGCGGTCAGTTGGTCCGAAGTGACTCTGCCCAAAGACGGGAACATCACATGGGTCGGCTGGCCCGGCAGGTCCAACTGCTCTGCGCCCTTGAGCCCGTAACGATAGTCCAGGCGAGTCTGCACCTCTTCCAACAGCTGGATCAAGACGTCCCTTTCCCCGGGCGAGAGCGTCGCGTCGCTATTGATCGCCTCAGTGCGTGTGGCGATATCGGCGAGTGCGGTCTTTTCCACCTCATCCAGGCGAAATAAGCCTCGCGCCAGTTTCAACAGCGCCGGGCCTTGAGAGGCATCGCTTGCCGCGGCCTTGGCGCGGTAGACCATGCGCATGATTTCCAGGTTGCTGAACGACAGTGCCGCCCGATCACAACACGCGGCCCGCCCCGCCCAGGTGAACATTTCATCGCGCAGGGCGGCAGATTCGGGGTTCGGCTCGGTGATGCTGTCGATCACCTCCCAGACGCGGCGTTGCAAGTCGTCATAATCGGTGAGGGCGATTTGCAAATCGTCCAGTACCCGGAAAAACCCGTCGCTGCCCGGTTGGTCACGCAGGCTTATCCACTGCGCGGTCCTGGTGCCCGTTTGCTCCGGGCTAAAGCCTCGGCTCCAGCGCTCGAACGCAGCATCCACTGTTCTGACCACCATCGGTGTGCGCAAGCCCAAGGCGCTACTGACCAGCTGTAGCTGGCGATTGCCAGGCACCAACTGTTCACGCTGCAACCGCGCGGCATGCACCCGCACCTGTTGCAAAGTCGACTCGGACAAGGGGTTGCTGCTGACCTTGGTGATGGAACACAGGCGAGTCGAACGTACAAGCTCATGGTCAGCAGGCGCGATGACTTCATCCGGCAGTGTGGTCAGTTGGTTGTCACTCAGGTCGATTTCGTCGAGCAACTCTTGGGAGCCCAACCCGGTGGGCCAGTGATCAATGTCGGTGCCCTTCAGGCGTAAAGAACGGATATCCGGGATCTGCGTGAAATCCGGCACCCGGCCCAAAGGGTTGCCATCCATCCACAACGCCCTGAGGGTGGTGCACTCGGCCAGCATCCGGGCGCTTTCAGCGGTCAGGCTGATCTGGTTATTGTCGAGGAACAGCCGAGTCACGCCGTGCATTTCACCCACGGCCGGCGGCAATTCGCGCAGCTGGTTGTTCGACATATCGAGCCAGCGCAAGCCACGGAAGCTGCTGAGAAAACCCTCGGGCGAGGTTCGCAGCCCCATGCCCCTCAGCTTGAGCGAGCCGACGTGGCTGAAGTCGGCCTCCAGGTCCGGCAGGCTGGGCAGCCTCAAATCACTGAGGTCCAACTCCAGCCCGAAGGCTATGCCGTCGTGGGACAGCTTTTGCGGTGTATCGCCTCGCCAGCATGCGAGGATCCGGACTTTGGCCATGCTCCGATCATCGCGGGTGGCGGCGTTTTCCAACACCTGGCCCATGCGCACATAGCGCTGTCTCGTGCCGCCGCCGGAGAACACCCAGGCATCGAGCTGATCCTTGAGCGTGGTGAATTCCAGGCTGATCCGGGCCAATTCGGCTTCAGCCTCAGCCCCCAGGTTCCAGATGTATTGTCGGCACTGGCCAATGTCATAGCTGGGGTACATGCGCCGCACCTGGGCGAGCTGCAGGGTCTGGGCTGCAAACGTGTCGCCGCGCCCGTCGCGCATCATCTCGGGGTGGGTCTGTGACAAACGTTGCCAGTAGGCGTCCAACGCCTGCCCGGCCTCGGCAGACAAGGGGTTGCCGCCCAGGGCGATTTTCTGGTTGAGATTGATGGTGCTTTCGAACTGCTCAGGTGAGGGTTCGAGGCGCTCAATCGGGATGGTGCGCAGCCGGTTGTCGCGCAGGTTGAGTTCCTGCAGATGTACCAACTCGCCAACGCCGCCGGGCCACTGCTCAAGGCCTGCTTTATTCAAGAACACATAACTCAACTGCGGCATGCCACTGAGGTCTGGCGCCAGCCCCAGCGGGTTTTCCGACAGGTCCAGCAACCTCAGCCGGCTAAGGCCCGCCAATTGTTCGACACTCTGAGGCGTCAGCCGGATACGGTTTTCGGACAGGCGCAAATGGGTCAGGCGGCTTCTCTCGCCAAGGCCTTGAGGCAGTTCGGTAAGCCCAGACTTGCGGATATTCAGCAGCTTGAGTTGCTTGAAATTATTCAGGAAGGTCTGCGCGGCTTCGCTCCAGGGCGTATTGCACAACTTCAGGGTTTCAACGTGGCTGAAATCAGCGTTCAAGGCCGGCAGCTCAAGGGGGCTTGCCGGGGTGATTTCCAGGTTGAGCGTTTCGCGGCGCCAGCAACGTTCTATTTCATCGGCATAGGTACGCACCAACCCGCCCCGGCGATCAAATGCGGTGGCATTCGCCTGTGGCGCATTCGCGCGAACCCAGGTTTTCAGGTCTTGTTGCAGGGTCGCATATTCGCTCTCCAGGCGTGACAAGCCACCGCGCACATCCGCTCCGAGTGAGGTGATGAACGCGCCCACGTCGGCCTCACTGAACCTGGGATACAGCCTCAGTGCACGCTGCGAAGGCGTGCGCAACGCGTTGCCCGCAGTGTTCAGCAGTTGACGGATACCGCGCCCGCCACCGAGCAGGCGCATCGACGGGTCGTAGGCCGGCTTGCGCAGCGGATGCGCCAGCAACAGCTCGCGCGCGGCCTCGCGTGTCAGTTCCGAATCCTGCATGTGCGCCTGTAGGCGCTGGCTGTCTGCGCTCGCAAGCGACTCCACCGTCAAGCCTTCGTAGGCACGTGCCAGGCGCAGCTCTTGTACCTGCCATTGCGCTTGCTCCCGCACCGCTGGCGGAAGCAGGCCGTGGCTGCGAAAAAGGCTCAACTGGTCGGCGCTGAGGTTTTTCAGCAGGTGCTCTGCCATAGGGCTTGGCAGACTGGGGTAAGCGTTTTGCATCCGCAGCACATCAGGGTTGGTACTGCGGTTGTGCGACTGGTATCGCGTTTCCACCAGAGTGCGCTCGGACGCCTCGGCCTGCTCGGCCAGGTACTGGCGCAACAGCCTGGCGCGTTCGGACAAGGTGTCGCTGGCCTGACCGGGGAACTCGCTCAACGCCCGATCATTAGCTTGTAGGCTGCAGAGCAGCTCCTGCAGGAACTCGCCGCGCCCCAGCCCGCCCTCAGTCAACGTCACTGCAAGGCGTGGTTGCTGCGCAGACAGCGGCTCACTCCAGAGTTGTTCACCGCCGTAGTCGAACAGCGTGATCGCCACCTCCGGCAGCATGCCCCGGCGTCGCAGCAGGTTCATTTGCAGCGCGGGGTCGGCCTTGGCGTATTGCGCCGGATCGGCCGATTTCATTTGCTCAATGAAGTCCGTCAGCGCGTCGGCGGCCTTGAAGCGTTGCAGGCTGTCGGCCAGCGCCAGGGGCATGGGTTCGTGGTCGATATGCCCGGCGCGCAGGGCGTCGACTTCTATGCCGCTGGCCTCGCAGGCCTGTTGCAAGCGCAGCTCGGAGACACCGTCCACCACCGCTCCCAGGCGCCGTAAGGTGGTGGGTTCGTCCCAGATCAATGGGTGCTCCGTCTCATGCTGCCAGGCGCCCTCGTGATTGTGGGCCAGACGTGGCGCATAAGCCTGCGGCCGAGTGGGGTGCAGGATACGGTATTCGGCCGTGACGGGGTCGCGCCGCAGCGCAAAGTGCTCGCCCTCCAGCGGCACCACGGTCTGGCCCTGGTGGGCATATAAACCGAGCACGTCAGGCTGGGCATCCGCGGCCAGTTGCAGCGGGGCCTTGTAGGGCGCGAGGTCGGCATTCCAGAGTTTTTGCGCGCCGTTGGGCAGCGTGACGGGTTGGAGTGTTTCGATCACTGGCGGGGTACTGAGGACCTTGCGCACCCCCGCGCCACCGGCGGCCATCACACCGATGAAGGCCAGGTTTTCCGCGACGTCGGTCAAGTGCGCCAAGGCAGCCTCGCGGTCGCCATCGTGCCACTCCACCACGCCTTCAAAGGTTTCGTAGAGCAGTTGGGCAGCCATTACGCCCATCATCACTTCACCCAGGCCCGGCACGAACATCGAGACCAGATTCAATGCGAACAACCCAGCCTGCTCAAGGTCAGCGATTTTTTTCGCGCGGGCCTGGGCATCCACCTGCGCCGTAGGCACTGCATGGCCAAGGGCATCGGCGATCAGCTTGGCCTGCAATTTATCGAAATTGTCCCCCCACAGGTCAACGTTCTCTTGCCACAACTCGCGCTTGGAAATGACGCGGATATGAAAGTCCGGATTCTCGATCGGCTCGCGCACAGGCTTGATCGGGGGTAGCTGTTTGGGCCCAAGGAAGATCGAGACTATTGTCGAGACAAACGGCAGCACATATCGGCTGGTTCGAAAAACGCCATACGCATCACGCGGCTGTTCGGACGCTTCCTGGGTCAAACGGCGCCAATAGGTAGGCTGGTCGGTATAGGCCAGATGGTAACTGAGGAACTGTTGATAGCGACCTGGACCTGCGCTGGGCACGTCAGCCATCAACTGGCGGGTCAGTTCGGCCTCCAGGGCCTGGCGACTGGGGTATTTTTTCAGCGGGTGTTCCGGGTCGTGGGGGATGTACACCAGCACGTCTTGGGCCGCCTGCTGTTTTTCCACCGCCACGAACGCCGTGCAGCCTGACAGGCGCAAGCCCATGAGGCTGACATCGTTGAACCACACCGGTTTGCCGCCATCGCGTATCTCACGCTGATCGGCAATCACCGCCTGGATTACCGCATAGTCGCCCGCACCGATATCCTGCTTGAGCAGCGCCAGATAGGCGGCGGCCTGCAACGCGTCTTTCTGCGCCTGGATCACCTGCGCACGCAGGCCATCGGCCGTCTGGAAAAACTGCTTGAGGTAAGCCTGGTACTGCGCGCCGATATCCAGCGTGCGACAGAGCTTGAGGAATGCCGGGATACTCAAGCCCAGTGTCACGCTAGCGTCGCGTTCTCCAGGCCCGGCCTTGAAGCGCGAGGTCGAGGTAAACGCTCCCGGCTCGCATTCGCTGTCCTCAAAATTGTGCAGCGCGGCCTGCAACAGCGACAGGCTCAACACCGAAAAGCTGCCGACGCGGATGCCCAGTGCGCCAAGCTCAACCGGGTTGCGCAGGTCGATGTACGTTGCGTCCAGGTCGGGCTCGACGTTGAACTGGGTTTTCAGCGCTTCGGCCAGCAACGGCTTGGCAAATGCCTCGGCCGACTGCAAGCCTGCCATGGCCTGATCAAGGGTATTGCGAGAGTCCGCGCTGGCGGCGTTGTACTGCTGCATCTGCCGTTGCTGGGTGGCATCGAGCGTGCTGAGCCAATCGACAGCATGGGTTGAAACACCCTTGAATGCATCGCGTGTCGGCGCCGAAGCCTGGATCAGCCAGTCCGGCGTTTTTTGCTTGATCAGCTCGTACGCTGCGGTTTGCGGCTCAAGGCCGGGGGGCGTGGTTGGATCAGCGGGCATGGTCTTCAATTCCGAATCAATGAAAACCCGGAGCAGACCATGCCCGGCCAAGCAGCCTGCGGTAGTTAGTTAACGGGGCAGGCCAGCGGAGGTGCCCGGTTGCTGCGGGTCACCCGCCGTGGGGTTCAAGGCCGCGTCCGCTCGGCGCGAAAGTGCCAGTCGGGTTTGGGTTTCGTCAGCTTGCAGCTCATGGTCGAGGGTTTGCAGAGCACTGAGATAGTCCTCGCCAAAGTCTGCGTGAGCCTCTTCCACGGCTTCACGCTGTTCGGCACTGCGTTGAGCCAGTGCGGCAAAGTCGTCGGGGTATCGGCCCTTGAGGTAATCAACCCAGTAATCGCGACTGATCAGGTTCTGGTAGAACACGTCGGTTTTCTCCAGCGCTTCGATGGCTTGGGCCTCGCGCTCCATCACCGGGCCACTGATCGGGATCGCGAAGCGCATGCGTTCGGGCACGCCTTGCAGCGCGAGCCGGTGCTTGAGGCCAATCAAATATTGCAGGCGCACCTCTGCCGGATCGGAGTGGGGTCGCATATGCCTGGCCGCCAGTTGTTCAACCTGCTCCAGGCGAAACAGGTTGCGCGACAGCTTCAGCAGTGCCGGGCCTTTGCTTGCCAGGTCGCTGGGGTCGAGGCCTTGCAGGGTCTCGAATTCCAGCACTTTGATCTCCAGCCCGCTGAAGGTGAGGATACGCCCGTCAGTGCAGGTGCCATGGGTGCTGGACAGCGCGAACAGGGTTTCACGCAATTGACTGTCTTCGCCTGCCGCCTTCATTACCCGCCAGACCCGTGCAGTCAAGGACGCGCGGGACGCATCGAACTCCTTGGTTTGCGGCAGCAGCGATAGCAGGTTGAAGAACGCTTCGTTGTCGGGTTCGGCTGCCAGTTGCTCCCAGAGGGCACGGTTGTGCGCCTGTGCGTCGGCGGGCAAGTTCTCCAGCCAGGTATCGCGATACATCTGCTCTGTGTGTGCACCTTCCAACTCCTCGTCAGACTGCACGGGCGACACATCGACCTCGGAGTCGCTCCCCCCCTCGCCACTGCTGTCGATGCTTTGCGGGTGCTCAAGCTCGTCAATCTGCTGCTGGATATTGGCCGGGCTCATACCCAGCACTTCGGCATCCTCTGCGAGGCCGACCCTGGCGGCATACGCCTGCAAGCGGTTCAGATCGTCCAACCCAAGGCCGAAGTTATCTGACATGTCGACGCCGCTTATTAACTCATCATGCAACCCCTCCAAGGCACCGGCCGGGATATCTTCAAGTTGATTGCTGCTCAGGTCCAACGTACGCAAGGACGCCGACTGCAGTGTGCCTTCGGGCCAGTGCTTCAACTCGTTGTTGCTCAGGTTCAACGTCTGCAAACGGCTACCGGGCTCGATGCGAAAACTGTCCAGGTCGCAGTAGCTCAGGTCCAGCCATTTCAGGCGTTCAAGCGAATTCAGCATGGGGTACAACCGTTCAGCGTTATTGAGACCGATTGCCGACAGTTCCAACCGCTCCAGCTCAGACATACCCTCCACGGCGTCGGGAAACGCCGTCAGGGGGTTGCTGCTCAGCACCAGCGTCCGCAACCGTGGGAAGGCCCGCAGGAACCCGTCGGAACCTTCGGTAGAGAGTTGCACGCCGTTGAGATTCAAGGATTCGACATGCTCCAGCGTGGCGGGCAGCTCGGGCAGGTTACCGAGGGTCATGCCGTGAAAACTCAGCTCGCGATCGGCGGCCTCGGTAACGGTGCAAACACCGGCGCGCCAACTGGCGATTATTTTTTCGCCCGCCGCCCGACGCACTCCGGACGTCACCACATGCCCGCGCTCGAGGTTGACCATGCGCCGGAACAACCAGCCATTCAAACACCGCGTCAGCGTGTCGAAGCTGCGCTCCCAGCCCTGGATGCGCTCGCCCACTTGCGAGTCGTCCAACCCTTCGCTGCGCAGGCGCTCAAGCCATTGGCCAGCGCCTTCGGAACCCAACGCCGGGTGCAGGCGCTGCAACTGCTGCGCCAACGACGTTCCCCCCTCAACGGGCAAGGGCGCCAGCAAAGGCAAGAGGTGTTGAGCCACTTCGGAACCGCTTTCTAGCGGAGGGAAAGCATCGAGGATCGGCTCTTGCTCAAACAGTCTCAAGCTTCCTTCCGGCAAGCCCAGCCGCTGTTCAATCCGCTGGCGCGCCGTCGCCAGCGCGGCGAGTGTGTCGGCAGTCAACGGCGTGCCAGCAAGATGGGTATCGAGCAGCAGGCGGTCCTGTGCCAGCACTGCGTCGGGCAGATGGGTGATGTGGCTGGCGCGCAAGTCCAGCCACTGCAAATGCGGCAGTTGTTCAGCCCCCACCGGCCAACTGCGCAGGGTGCTGCCGGGTAAGCTCAACGCCTCCAGGGCTTGCAAATGACTCACATCCAACGCGACCACTTGGCTGCCGCTCAGGTCCAGGGTGCGCAACCCGCTGAAGCCTTGGATGAACCTGCTCAGTTGTTCCTCAGGCACCCGCGCGTGTTGCAGACGCAGTGTCGTCAAATGCGCGAAACCTTCAGCCGGTAGTTCCGGCAAGGTGGTGAGCGCCAGGCTGGGCAAGGTCAACAGTGACGGCTGGTCGAGGCCATAGCGCTGGCACACGCCCTGATACCAGGTACCGCGCAATGCGGCGGTTGTATCGGCTCGTGCGAACTGTTCCAGCCGATCCGGCGCTTGGCCGGCCCAGGCTTCAAGGCGTTGGGTCAACTCACTAAATTCGGCGGCCAGCCCCCCCATGGCGTCCACCTGCGCCTGGGCATCAGGCCATTTGACGAAGAACGCCGAGGCCAAATCCAGACTGCGCGACGGGCTGCTCTGAAACGGTCGGCCCAGGTGATCCTTGAACCGCCCGATGCAATAGTCCCGGACCATTTGGTGCGGGTCCATCACGTGCTCCGGCTGGGCTTTAACAAAGTCAAACGCAGCGCTGAAGCGCTCTTGGGTCAAGTTCGACCACTTGAACGACAGCCCGGCCCATAGGCGCCCGCGCCCCGGCTCGAAGAGTTGCGGCGGCAACGCCTCGATATTCGTGCCCTGCAGTTCCAACTGCGCCAGGTCGGGCAGCCCGAACACACCCACTGGAAAGTCGCGCTCCCCGCCGCCCGAAAGTTTCAAGCTGCGCAGCGTGCTCATGCGGCTGACATCAAGCGGTCGCGGCAGCCGATACGCCGAGTTCAGGTTCAGGTGTTGGAGTTGAGTCAGGCCTTCCAGCCGCGTCTGTTCCCCCCCTGAAATGTTGGTCATGGGCTCGATGTGCAAACGCGTGAGGTCGCGCAGCCCTTCCAACCCGTCGATTAAGCTATGCAGCACCGCGTCGCCGCCCACCACCGTCAGGCTTTGCAACCTGGGAACTTGACTGAGCAATTGGCCGATATTGCCTTCGATCAGTCCGCGCCCCTTCATCGTCAAGCTGCGCACATGGGAGAAATCTGCGCCCAGGACCGGCAAGGCGGCGTCGCCATTGAGCACCAGGTCGGCACTGCCCGGCGACTCGCTCAGCGGGCCGCGCTGCCAACTTCTCCTGAGTGCAGTTGCCATGCGCGGCCGTGGGTCATTCCCCGACAGCCACATCTCAAAAGGATCTGCCGGGGCCGCGGCCTCCCAGGCCCTCAGCGTGCTGTCCAGGGTTTCCCATTCGCGGCGACGGTTCTCCAGCAGGGTGAGCACTTGATGATCGTTTTTGCCCTCGCGCAGGTGTGCCAGCACAAACTCATTCGCCTGTGCCTCGGACATCAGCGGGTACAGCGCCCGAGCCCGGCTTGCCAGCGCAGCCACTGCACCCTCGCCGCGGCCACTGAGCGGGTAACCCAATAGTTTTCCGGCAATGCGCCGTGGGGGGTTGAACCAGGCTTGCCGTGCCGGCGTACCCTCAACGATTTGCGTCGACTCCACGGGGTGTTCGGTGGCGTAGTCGATGATCATCCGTCGCAGTTCCTGGCTTTGCCCCACATGCGGCACCCCCAGCGATTGGCGGGCGTCATCAGGTAGGGCATGCAGGATCGACGCGTAGAAATTGTCACCGTAAGGCGCCAGGCTGTTGAGCGCTTCGCCGCGTTCGTTGAACGCCTGGTAGACCGGCCCTTGCTTGACCAGGTATTTGCGCTGGAGGGCGCTCTCGCTGCCGATACTGTCCAGCAGGGTGCCGTCGATGCTGCCGGCACGGCTCTCCAGGCGCATCCCGTCCGGCCAGCCCGGCAGCTTACTCAAGGTATGCAGCGCCAGGTGCTTGCTGTCGGCGGACTGCATGTTTTCCATGTGCAAGCCTGCATAGGCGCGGCCAACGCGGCCCTGGCGCACATACCAGCGCGCTTGCTCCTGCAGCGCCAACGGCACGCGCCCGGTCTTGCGCAGCCGGGCAAGTTGCTCGCCATCGGCATCGGCCAGCACGCTTTGCGCGGCGTGTTCGCTCAGGCCGGGGAACAGGCGTTGCAGCTTGGCGACCATGGCTGCGGGTTTCTCGGTGCCGGTATAGAGGCTGTCGAACAGCGCTGGCTGGCGCGTGCGCGCGTACTCGGCGAGCTGCTTGCGAAACTCCTGGGGCCGGCTCTCACGCACGCGCGCCGGTTCAGCGCCGAGCAGGCTGACGACTTCGGTTTCATCCAGGGCGTCGAGAATATGCGCCGGCAATTTACTGCTGAGTACATCGGCGCGGCTCACCCGGATCGGCGCCTTCAACTTGACGCCTGGGTACAAGCGCTCCACCCCATAACGCTGCGATGGCCCTGCCAGGCTCGGTTCATCGAACACCTCTAGCACCCGCCCCACTGGCCAGCGCGGCATTTCGGTGACCAAAGGCAAGGTGTACAGGTAGCGCCCATCCACCGCACGCCCGGTGCTGACCTGTTCGATCACCTGCGCCACGTCCTGATCGGCCTTGAAGATCCGCAGCGTATCGGCCAACGCAGGGGGCGGTGCTGCGTTGTCCATATGCAGCTTGCGCAAGGCGTCATCGCTGGTGCCACTGATGTCGGCGATACTCACCAATTGCTCATCGGTCAACCCATCAACCGCAGGCCCCAGGCGGCGCATCAGGGTTTGGCGCTCCCAGGTCAGCGGCCGGTCCAGGGTATGCCGCCAGGCACCGGCGCCATTGTGGCTCAACAGGGGTTGGTAAGCCTCGGGGTTGGTGGGGTGCTGAATGCGCCAGCGTGCAAGCGAGGTATCGAAGGTTTTTTCATAGACCTCTCCCGACAAACGAATATAGCTCTTGCCAGCGTGCAGGTACTCGCCCTGTGGGTTGGGGCGGATATCGGCCGGCAAGCTCACCGGGCTTTCGTAACCTTTGAGGTCTGTGCGCCGCAAGCGTTGCTGCCCGGAGGGCAGGGTCACCGGGTCAAGGTCTTCGATCAGCGGTTCGGGTTTGGCGGCAACGAGCTTGGGCAGAAGCTTGCCGCCCGCGGCCATCACCCCCAGCAGCGCCAGGTTTGCAGCGACGTCCACCAAGTGCGCCTTGGCGGCCCGGCGGTCGCCTTCACTCCATTCGATGGTGCCCTCAAGGGTTTCGTAGAGCAGTTGGCCGACCATCACGCCCATCATCACCTCGCCCAACACCGGTACGAACATCGATACGGTGTTCAATACCAACAGACCCACATTGAGCAACTTGGCGAGCTTTTCGGAGCGTGCGCGGGCGTCGACATCGGCGGTGGGCACGGCGTGACTGCGCGCATCGGCGAGGGTCTTGGCGCGGTGTTGGTCGAACAGGTAAGCCCACAGATCAACGTTGTCGGCCCAAATGCCATGGCCCTTGCGCACCAATGCGGTGGGGTTCAGATAGGGGTCCGGCTCGGGTACTTTGGCGGGCGGCGGGCCAGGCGGGAACTCTCGCACGCTGGTGAAAATCATGAATGGGTTCAAGCCCTTGCTCAGTTCACTGAGCAAGGGCACATAGGGCGCCACCTTGGCCGCGAACGTTGGCGCTGGCACATCCTCGGTGAACGCATCGAAATACGCCGCAAGGTCGCCATAGGCCACGAATTGGCTGAAAAACCGTTGATAGGTTGTCGGGCTGCCATCCCCCGGGTCCGGGGTATCGCGCGCAGTGAAGCGTTGCTTGAACATCGCCTCCATTTGCGCCCAAGTGAAGCGTTTCAACGGATGATGCGGGTCATGGGGAATATAGAGAATCAGCTCATCGGTGTACCGATACTTCTCGCTGATGACAAAAGCCACACAGCCACTCATGCGTTTTTTTACCAGGCCAAGGTCGCGGAACCACACCTGTTTTTTGCCCATCCACGGGTCTTTTTCGCCATTGACCACCGAGAGAATCATTTGATAATCGGCCGGTTCGATATCCTTGCGCAGCAACGCCAACTCGGCCGCCGCTGTCAGGTCGGCCTTGCGTGCATTGCTGAACTTGTACTTCAGCGCCTGTTCCGTTGCCGAATCCTTGGGGTGCAGGTAGTCATTGAGGTAGCGCTGATACTGCGCGCCAATGTCCAGTGAACGGCACAGGCCGGTGAACTGCGCGACGGTCATCGCAGTGCTGAGCGGCTCGACGCTATCCCCCGTTGCGTTGCGGGTGAGAAACCCCGACGAGGCATGAAACGCCCCGGTTATACACTCCCAGTCTTCGAAGTTATGCAGCGCGGCTTGCAACAGCGGCAGGCGCAGCACTTCGAAACTGCCAATAGTGGTGCCGAGCACACCGAGCTCGATGGGTTTGCGCAAGTGCACGAGCGTCTTGTGTACATCCAACTGCACCTTGAACTGCTTCTGCAACGCATTGACCAACAGCGGCTCGGCAAAGCTGTCGATGTCTTGTAGCGGCGCCACGGCCTTGTCGAGGGCGGTTTGCGCGGCGAAGCTGGCGGTGAATGCTTGATTCAGTGTGTGCCGCTGGGTAGGTGATGCGCGTTGATACCAGTCTGGCAGTTGCGCAGGGGCATCTTTGAATTGCGCACGGCGTGCGGGCGTGGCGTTGATCAGCCAGGCGGGGCTGGCCTTTTCGAGGAAGTCGCGGTGGATACTACGGGTTGCCGCCGGCAGGTTGCCGGAAGAAAGATCGGCCATGATGTCGCTCCGGTGTAGGGGAGCATCAGCACATCATGGCCAACCGGGGAATCAGCGCTAGATACTTAGCGCCTGGCCGTTAACTTCAGAAGTTTTCCCTTGGGTTGAACGCAGCCTTTTTCGCCAGTTCCTGCCACAGTGCGATGGTTTCGTCATCGGCCTGCTTAGGCATCACGGCCTTGAGCTGGATATACAGGAAACCCCGCTCCCCAGCCTTGTTCAGCAAACCGTGGCCCTTGGCGCGCATGCGCTGGCCGTTCTGGCTGCCGGCGGGCACCTTGAGGTTGATCTTGCCGGTCAAGGTCGGTACGGCCACTTCTGCGCCCAGCGCCAATTCCCAAGGCGCCAGCGGCAGGGTGATCACCAGGTTTTCGCCTTCGACTTCGAATTTCGAATGGGGCGCAAACTTGATGATCAGGTACAGGTCGCCATTGGCCCCGCCACCAATCCCCGGTGCACCCTGGCCTTTGAGGCGGATGCGCTCGCCGTCGGCTACGCCGGCGGGGATCTTCACGTTCAGACTCTTGGTCGTATTGCTGACGTGGCGACCCGAGGCGTCGTACTGCGGCACCTGGAAGCTGATCTGCTTGGACTCGGTGGACAGCGTCTCTTCAAGGGACACGGTCAACTGCATCTCCACGTCCTGGCCCTTGCGCCCGGTCGGACGGCGCTGGCCGCCACCGAAGGCATCGCCACGGGAGCCGAAGATCGAGCTGAAGAAGTCCGAGAAGTCGCCCTGGTCCTGGCCGCCGCCAAAGCCGCCACGGCTCTGCCAGCCCGGTGGTCCCTGGAACGGTTGGCCATGCTGGCCGTATTTGCGCAGCTCGTCGTACTCGGCGCGCTTGTCCGCGCTTTTGAGCGCCTCGTAGGCTTCGGACGCGTCCTTGAACTTGGCTTCGGCGTCTTTTTCCTTGCTCACGTCCGGGTGGTATTTGCGCGCGAGCTTGCGGTACGCGGCCTTGATTTCTTTGTCGTCCGCGCTCGGCTCGACACCCAGAATCTTGTAGTAGTCTTTGAAATCCATCGGCGGTTCACCATCCTTAATCGAGATCGCACAGCCCGGGGCACAACGTGCGGTGGTTTGCACCTGTTGAGTCTTGTGGCCTGGGGGTGCGTCAAAGTGTTATCGGCGCTTGCCGTATGCAGCAGATGTGGGGGCGAATCGCCAAGTTTCAAGCGAGATTTAACAGATGGTCGGCCTACGCATCCGCCGTCGACTGGCATACACTGCGCGGCCGTTTTTCAACCGGAACCTGATTGTCATGGAAAACCCATCCCCAGCCCGTGCCTGCGGCATCGACTTTGGCACGTCCAACTCCACCGTCGGCTGGATCCGCCCCGGCGAGGAGACGCTCATTGCGCTGGAGGACGACAAGATCACGCTGCCGTCGGTGGTGTTCTTCAACTTCGAGGAACGCCGCCCGGTGTACGGTCGCCTGGCGCTGCACGAGTACCTGGAAAACTACGAAGGCCGGCTGATGCGCTCGCTCAAGAGCCTGCTGGGCTCCAAGCTGATCAAGCACGACACCAGCGTGCTCGGCACGGCGATGCCGTTCACCGACCTGCTGGCACTGTTTATCGGCCAGCTCAAGAGCCGCGCCGAAGCCAACGCCGGCCGTGAGTTCGAAGAAGTGGTGCTGGGCCGCCCGGTGTTTTTCGTCGACGACGACCCGATGGCCGACCAGGAAGCCGAGAACACCCTGGTGGACGTGGCGCGCAAGATCGGCTTCAAGGACATTTCGTTCCAGTACGAGCCGATTGCGGCCGCGTTCGACTACGAGTCCACCATCCAGAAGGAAGAGTTGGTACTGATCGTCGACATCGGCGGTGGTACGTCTGACTTCTCCCTGGTGCGCCTGTCGCCGGACCGCCGTCACAACGACAACCGCCAGAGCGACATCCTCGCCACCGGCGGCGTGCACATCGGCGGTACCGACTTCGACAAACAGCTCTCGCTGAACGGCATGATGCCGCTGTTCGGCTACGGCAGCCGCATGAAGAGCGGCGCCTACATGCCCACCAGCCACCACATGAACCTGGCGACCTGGCACACCATCAACTCGGTGTACTCGCAAAAGTCCCAGCTGGCATTGGGCAGCATGCGCTACGACATCGAAGACACCGGCGGCATCGACCGCCTGTTCAAGTTGATCGAACAGCGTGCCGGGCACTGGCTGGCCATGGAAGTGGAAGAAACCAAGATCCAGCTGACCCACGAAGACAGCCGCCACGTGGCGCTGGACCGTATCGAAGCAGGCCTGAGCGTAGACCTGAGCCGGGCGCTGTTCGAGTCGTCCATCGACGCCTTGCTGGAGCGCGTGCGCGGTAGCGTGACGCAGTTGCTCAACGACGCTTCAGTGAGCGTGGCGCAGGTGGACACGGTGTTCTTTACCGGCGGTTCCAGCGGGATCCCGGCACTGCGCCACAGCATCTCGGCGATGTTGCCGAATGCGCGGCATGTGGAAGGGAATATCTTTGGCAGTATCGGCAGTGGGTTGGCGATTGAGGCCAGCAAGCGGTATGGCTGCTGAGTTTTAGCTGAAAGACCGTGGCGCGCCCTTCGCGAGCAAGCCCGCTCCCACACTGACTGTATTCACAAGTCTAAATGTGTAAACACAGTAAATGTGGGAGCGGGCTTGCTCGCGAAGAGGCCAGACCAATCACTACAATACTTAAACCATCCCGCCTAGCTTCAACTCACTCTTGAGATACGCATAATAAATCGGCCCCGCCACCACGCCCGGCAGCCCGAATGCCGCCTCAAACACCAGCATCGCCAGCAGCAACTCCCACGACTTGGCACTGATCTGCCCGCCGACGATCCGCGCATTGAGGAAGTACTCGATCTTGTGGATCACGATCAAATACCCCAACGCCGCCACCGCCACCCAGATCGACAGCGACAGCGCGACGATGGTAATCAGCGTGTTGGACATCAGGTTGCCGATCACCGGCAGCAGGCCCAGCAGGAAGGTCAGCACGATCAGGGTTTTGGTCAGCGGCAAGTGAATCCCGCACAACGGCAACACCACGGCGAGGAACACGGCGGTGAAGGCGGTGTTGAGCGCGGCGATCTTGATCTGCGCGAAGACGATGTTGCGAAAGGCCTGGACCAGCAGGTGCAGGCGGTCGAACAGCGCGGCAGCCAAGGGTTTGCGTTTGGTCAGGTCGGGCACGCGTTGCAGGGCGATGATGGCGCCAAGCACCATGCCGATCAGCAAGGTGACGAACATGTGGGCGGCGTCTTTGCCGACCAACTGCAGTTCGCTCAGGTGCTTGCTCATCCAGTCGCCGATGGCCACGCGGAATTCGGCGGCGCTGGCGGGCAGGTAGGCGTCGATAAACGGCGGCAACTGGCCGCGTGCGCGATCGACCACGCCCATGAATTTGTCGAGGGAAGCCCCGGGATTTTCCGCTTCGTGGAGCAGGAAACTGATGGCGCCGGCAAAGATCAGGGTCAGCACGCTGACGATCAAGGTGCCGAGCAAGGCCACCGCCAGCCAGCGAGCGCGCCGGCCTTCGATCAGCCGTTGCAGTTGCGGGGTGAGCATGTTGACCAGTTCAAACACCAACAGGCCAGCCAGCAGGCTGGGCAGTAATTTGAGCGGCAGTACCAGCAGCAGTCCGCCGAAAATGATGATGTAGCTGGCCAGCAACAACACATGACGCTGAGAAAACGTTGGCATACAGCCTCAAAACAAACGGCGTTAAAGGATGGGCAGTCTGCCAGCCTTGAGGGAATCAAGCGAGTAGGTAGGTTGTTAATGCGATCAAGTGTGGGAGCTGGCTTGCCTGCGATAGCATCACCTCGGTCTTGCTGATAGACCGAGGTGCCGGCATCGCAGGCAAGCCAGCTCCCACATTTGATTTGCAGGGCCCACAGAATCGCGATCAGCCTTTGAGGCAAGTGCTCATAAAGGTCTTGCGCGCATCGCCGGCCAGCGCCTTGGTCTTCGCCGACGCATTGCAGTCTTTCATCTTCTGCTGCTGCGGCGTCAGGGTCTTGGCGTCATTGGCCGCCGGGGCCGACAGGCAGGTTTTCATGAACGCCTTGCGGTCGTCGCCCTTGAGGGTCTTGGTGGTGGCTTCGGCATTACAGGTGGTCATCTTGTTTTGCTGGGCGGTGGCGGCAAAGCCCTGGGAACACAGCAGCAGGCCCATCATCAACAACGGAATTCGCAGCATCTTCATGGAGTTTTCTCCCTGTTACTGTGCCGAGGGGCACAGCCTACCCAGCAGTGTAGTCAAAGCCTGTTACATCTTCACCGACTTCGGATATTCGACCGCCGGTACTGCTCAGGCGTGCAACCAGCGTGGCGCTGGAACATCGCGATAAAGGCCGAGGCGGTGCTGTAGCCGAGGTCGAAGGCCACGTGTTGCACGCTGTGTTCACTATCGAGGGCTTCGATGGCCGCCAGGTAGCGCAGGCGCTGGCGCCATTCACCGAAGCTCATGCCCAGCTCGCGCACAAACTGGCGCGCCAGGGTGCGCTCGCTCACGTGCACCTGCGCCGCCCAATGGGCCAGCGGCCGGTTGTCGCCGGGATCGGCCTGCATGCCCTCCAGCACGCCGAGCAGGCCGGGATGACGGGCGTAGGGCAGAAAGCACTCGTGGATCGGCGCCTGCTTGAGCTGGTCCACCAGCACCTGGGCCAGGCGGATATCGGCTTCGCTCTCGGGGATATTCACGTCGCGTTGGGCGAAGTCGCTGAGGATCGCCTTGAGGATCTCGCTGATTGCCAGGGTGCACGGCTGCGGCGGCAACTGGGCGCAGAGTTCAGGGGCCAGGCCCACCGAGTGGTAGACGATGGCCTCGGCGTTGTAGGAGCTGTGCTCAGTGTGCGGCGGCACCCACACCGCGTACTGCGGCGGCGACATAAAACGGTTGCCGGCCACTTCCATGCGCATCACGCCGCTGGCGGAATAATCCAGCGAACCCCAGCCGTGCTGGTGCGGGGTGCATTCGGTGTCGGGGGCAAAATCGGAGTAGCGGAAGTAGACCGGGCTGGGCAGGCTGGCAAAATCCGCGAGGCGTACGGTGTGTCTGGCCATGTTGTCTGGATACATAGGTCGTTTGTCTGGATCGCAGTATAGGCTTCGATCCAGACAAGGGATAATCCCGGCTCATCAACACACCTGGTTTCTTTCGATGCAATACGCGTATCCCCTGCTGGCCATTTTCATCTGGGCCGGCAACACCGTGGTCAACAAGCTGGCCGTCGGCACAATCTTCCCGGCGGAGATCGGCTTTTACCGCTGGCTGCTGGCGGCGCTGCTGTTTACGCCGTTCATGCTCAAGCCGGTGCTCGCCAACTGGGCGCTGATCCGCCCGAACCTGGGCAAGATCGCCATCCTTGGCGTGCTGGGCATGGCGGTGTACCAGAGCCTGGCGTACTACGCCGCGTCGCTGACCACGGCGACCAACATGGGCATCATCCTGTCGCTGATGCCGTTGATGGCGCTGACGGCGGCGATCATCAGCCTTGGCCAGCGCCTGACCTACGGCGCCCTCACCGGTGCGGTGCTGTCATTCGCCGGCGTGGTCGTGGTGGTGTCGTCCGGCAGCCTGGGCGCGTTGCTGCAACATGGGGTCAACCTGGGCGACGCGATGATGCTGGTGGCCACCTTGGCCTACGCGGTCTACAGCACCCTGCTGAAAAAATGGCAACTGCGCCTGCCGCCGCTGGTGTTGCTGTATTTGCAGGTGCTGGTGGCGGTGGTGGTGTTGTTTCCGCTGTATTTGTTCTCGCAGAAAGCCGGCCTGGGCTGGGCGAATATTCCGCTGGTGATGTATGCGTGCTTGCTGGCTTCGATGCTGGCGCCGTTGGCGTGGATGCATTCGGTGAAGACGTTGGGGCCGAGCCGGACTACGTTGTTTTTCAATTTGCTGCCGTTGATTACGGCGCTGATTGCGGCGGTGGTGTTGAAGGAAGAGTTGGCGTTGTATCACTTAGTCGGTGGGTTACTGACGTTGGGCGGGGTGATTTTGTCGGAGCGTTGGACCACGCCGGTGAGGGTAGCCTGAACTGACGCCATCGCAGGCAAGCCAGCTCCCACATTTGGAATGTGTGCGCAAATCAACATGTGGGAGCTGGCTTGCCTGCGATGAACGATGACACGGTCTACCTGCTATACCCCGGCGGCCTTAAGCCTTTGGGCATGCTCCACAAACAACCGGATCGGCTCCGCCCCCTTCCCCACCAGCCCCATGGATTGGTTGACGATATCAAAGTGATCCAGGGGAAAGTCATCCCCAATCACCACCCCCAGGTGTGAGCTGTAACGCCCAACCATGCCATCACACTGGCCCTTCTCCCGCACAAAGCTGCGGGCGAACAGGCGGCAGCTGCGGTTCGTGCCGTCGAACAGGTTGCGGCCACGGTCGGTGATGCCCGGCTGCAAGGTGCCGGACCACGAGTAATAACGCACGCCATTGACCTCCTCGGCCCCCTGCCCGCCCCAGGTGTCGGGCAAGCCTTGGGGATACTGGCGATTGAACAGCGCCACCCCGGCACTGGTCAACGAATGGTGGGACGCTTGCAAGTCCGCCTTGAAGCGCGGCCCGCGATAGCCGGTTTCCAGCACGCCCATCACCCAGGCGACTACATGGAACAGCGCGCTCATGAGCCGCCCCTTCACGCCGTCGATGGGGTAATGGAGGTGGATATGGTCCGCCAACTCCGAACCATGATTCGGCCCGGCAACCGACGTCACCGACGCCACCCACTCTGGGCGTTTGGCCGCCGCATAACGCGCAGTCAGCGAGCCTTGGCTATGGCCGATCAGGTTGACCTTGTCGGCGCCGCTCTCCCGGCGAATCTGCTCGATCTGCGCCAGCAACTGCTCGCCGCGCACCTCGCTGGAATCCAGCGGCGCCACCTGGACGGCAAACACCTGCGCCCCGCCCGCACGCAACGCCGGGACGATGCCGTACCAGTAGGGGAAAAACCCCAGACGCACAAAACCAAGCATGCCGGGTACCAGCACTAACGGATAACGCGTGGCTAACGACTGCGGCATGGGGCGAACGTCCTCGAAACGGCTGACCTGAGCGCAAGCCTAGCCCAACCTCAAGTCGGGCTGATGACGCCGTGGGTAAATCCGATAAAACTTTTTGCGTCGCCCGGGACTCACAACTTTGAGCGATCACGCCGACAGAGCGTGGCGCAAAACCGGATTAGCCCCAGGAGATCGAGATGACTGAAGCACACCTGACTGACGTTGCCACCCTGCGCAGCCGCGCCCGCAAGAACGTCGAAAACGGCGCGGTGACCGAAGGCTATGACGCCGACCGCAAAGAAATCATCCGCTTGCTCAACGAGTCGCTGGCCACGGAACTGGTCTGCGTGCTGCGCTACAAGCGCCACTACTTCATGGCCAGCGGCCTCAAGGCGTCAGTCGCGGCTGACGAGTTCCTGGAGCACGCCACGCAAGAAGCCGAGCACGCCGACAAACTCGCCGAGCGCATTGTGCAGCTGGGCGGCGAGCCGGAGTTCAACCCGGACCTGCTGTCGAAGAACTCCCACGCGCAGTACGTGGCGGGCAAGAACTTGAAGGAAATGGTCTACGAAGACCTGGTGGCGGAACGGATCGCGGTGGACAGTTATCGCGAGATCATCCAGTACATCGGCGATAAAGACCCAACGACACGCCGGATTTTCGAAGACATCCTGGCGCAGGAAGAAGAACACGCCGACGACATGGCGGATATTCTGCAAGGCCTCTGACCAACAACACCTGACAATGTGGGAGCTGGCTTGCCGGCCCCCACATGTCTGATCGTGCCCACCTGTTAGTGTTGACAGTAGATTCCCCATCGCAAAAGGGCTAATCAGTAATCCCATCATTCGCCGACAATACCGCTGGCCGAACGAAGGTGGGGTAACCGCTCATGAAGAGTATCCGGTTCGTTGCAACGGCCTTGGCGATGCTGCTGATCAGCCACGGTGCCCAGGCCCTGGATGCCAACGAAGAAATCACGCCTAGCAGCGCGGGATTCACCTACTGGGTCTACGCCAAGACCTGGCAGCCAAGTTTCTGCAAGCTGAAACCTGCAACTGCAGGCTGCGATAAGCCGCCGCAACAGTTTCTCACCCACGGCATCTGGCCCTACAACGACAGCGTGGGGCAGAAAACCAATCGCCACCCCGCCTTTTGCAACACCGCCCCCAGCTGCCAATCCACCACTGCCTGCGATATCAGCGACGCAAAGCTCGACCAGATTGCCAACACCCCCGCCATTGCTCAGCTAGTCACTGTAGCTCCGCAAGGGATGTTCAGACATGAATGGAAAAAACACGGAACCTGCTCAGGCAAAACAGAAAGTGACTATTTCAATGACATCGTCAGGCTGCAAAAAGTCGGGCTATACATCGAGCCAATGTTCGACAAATGGATAGGCAGCAGCGTAACCCTCGCCCAGATGAAGAACGCATTTCCCACCCATGCCTCCTTTCGTTGTTTCGTGCTGGACGGCAAGCAGTACCTGCATGAAGTGTTCTACTCAATCAACCCGGACGGTACGCCTTATAAAAAGGATCCGGCCCTCCAGATTGGCACCCCTTGCACGCCCGGCGATATTTTCATTCCCAGTGGGGCCTAGCCCTTTACCGTTTTCGGGGCTTTGCCTTCCTTCATCTGCTGCAACAACGGCGCGCACTGGTTCGGCACGTCCCCGCTCGGCGCGATCAACGCCAGCAAGCCCGCCGCCGGGCCGACGATCACACCCAACGCCACCATGCCCGCGCCACGCAGCATCAGCGGTACCGCTTTCACGCCGGCGTTGGGCTTGATGAGCGGCCCATTGACGTACAACGGTGAGCGCAGGGAGAACAGGCGAAAGCCTTTCGACTCCGGGGTGATGGTCAGGTCCAACTGTTCGGTGGCCATGTTCGCAGTGCCATCGATGTAGATGATGGCGTTCTCGGTATCGAACACAAACAGGCGTGTCGTGGCCAGGCCGGTCTTGATGCCGAAGTCGGCGGCCGCGCAGTTGATCTTCACTTCCTTGTCGCCAAACAGGCGGCCCACCACGTAGTTGCCAACGTTGAGCCCGGCGATTTCCATCAGGCCTCGGCTGATGGCGCCGTCGTTGATCAGCATCTTCAGGTCACCGTTGGAACTGCCCAGCAGCGCTGCCACGGAGTTACCGCGACCGGCGATATCGGCGTCGCCATTGAGCTCACCAAAGCTGGTTTTCATCGGTTCGAAGGTGGGGAACAGCTGCTTGAGCTTGAAGTTGCGCGCGGTGAGTTTGGCGCGGCCTTCCATTGGCGTGATGCGGCCATTCAGACGGATCTGCGCGTCGAGTTTGCCGCCGGCCACGCCGAAGCGCAGGGGTTCGAGACTGAGTTGGCCGTCGTTGAGCACCAGGTGGGTGTAGAGGTCGGTGAACGGCAGTTCGGCGCTGTGCACGATACGTTTGCCGGTGAATTCCACGTCCGCGTCCATGTCGCGCCAGCGTTCGGTGCGGAACTCTTCCACCGGCAGCACCTTGGTCGCCGGCTGTTTGCTTTCACCGCCACGGGCCTTTTGCTTGGCGTTGGAGTCGGCGCCGATCAAGGGCGCGAGGTCGGTCATCAGCAGTTGGTTGGACACCAACGCGCCGCTGAGCTTGGGCCGTGGCTGGCTGGCGACATAGGCGAGGTTGCCGTGGATATCGCTGTTGCCGATCTTGCCGTTGAAGTTTTCATAGGTGAATGACGCACCGCTGGCTTCGTGCAGCTTGGCGATCAGGTGGCCGTCGGTGGAATACGCCGGCGAGTCCGGCAGGGTCACGCCGGTCAGCGGGTACAGGTTGCCGAGGCTTGAGCCTGCGAGTTTCAGGCGCAGGTCGAGGGCGCCGAGGTTAAGCGGGTCGGTCAGGGTGCCGGCGAGGGCGATGCTGGTATCGCCGACCTTGACCTGTGCTTGCAGGGGGAACGGCTTGGCCGCGTCTTGCAACGCAAGCAGGCCGCCGATCTTGCCGCTGCCGTCGAGTTTCTGCCCGTGATACTGGCCTTTGACCTTGAGGGCGAACGCATAGTCTTGCGGCGCCGCGCCTTTTTCCAGGGCTTTCTTCGCATCCGCGTCGCCGACGATTTCGCCGAACGGGATCGGTTTGCCCAGGGGGTCGATGATCACGTCGAGCTGGGTCTTGAGGGTTTGGTCGTCGAGGGTCACGTGGCCTTTGTCGAAGCCGATGGCACCGATGTCGACCACCCAGTTGGACGGTTCGGCGTTCGGGTCCTTGGGGTCGAATTTGAAGGTCCAGTTGGCGCGACCGTCGGCGAGGCGCTGCAATTCGGCGCTTGGCTCAGTCAGGTCGATACGCGGGATCACCACGCGCTGCACCAGCAACGCCAGCGGCGAGATGCGCAGCTCGACCTTCTTCAGGGTGACCATCTGCGGTTTTTTCGACCAGTCGGGGTTGCCCAGGGCCAGGTCCTCGGCGATCAGATGGGGCCACGGCACCCAGGCGCGCCAACCGCCTTCATCGGGCTCTCGCGCCCACACCACGGCCAGGTTGCCGTTGATGGCAAACGGGCGATGCAACTCTTCGGAGACCTTGGCATTGATCTGCGGCTTGATGCGGTTCCAGTCGAAGAACGCCAGCAGCAACACCACCACGGCGATTAATAGAACGAAGCTGGCACAGCTCCAAGCGACGATTTTGCGCGTGCGCGTCATTGCACAGGACTCCTGAATACGACCGGCCAGGTAACAGCCTTTTAAGACAGCTTATAGGACTACGACTGGCAAACCGCGCGGGGGTTTAACCCAATGCGTTATTTGCCGGGAAAAACCAGGTTTTCTGACCACATCGACAGATTCCCCTTACGACAGCGCACCAATGTTACCCATGCACGTGTCGAAAATACCCACCCCGGTGCAAAACCGCGGGCTTGAGAGGCGCGAGTTAGAGCCTCTGCCGGGAACAATCAATTCTGTTGATTATTACCATTGTGTTTATGAACTTTTATATCGACTTATCGAGAGTAGCATTAGCCCTGTACCCACTTTATCGCCCTCCCAAGGAGCAACCCATCATGAAACGCCAAGTACTCGCTACCGTCCTGTTGTCCGTCCTGGCTTCCAGCGCTTTTGCCCTGCCAGCCGCCGAACAAGCGACCCCACAGAACAAGGCTCAAGCCGTGCAGTCCAGCCAGACCCTGGCACGCAGCGGTTCGCAAGAAGAAGAAAACCGTGACTACGCCAAAGGCGCTGTCGCTGAAAACGGCCGCAACCGCCTGGAAGAGAAAGGCCTGGTTGAAGGTGGCGCCGAGCAAGCCAACAAACGCGCCTACACCGAAGGTGTTGCTGAAGGTGGCCGTGATCGCCTGGAACAGAAAGGTCTGGTCGAAGGCGGCGCTGAGCAAGCCAACAAACGCGCTTACACCGAAGGTGTTGCTGAAGGCGGCGCTGATCGCCTGAAAGAACTGCACGAAGCCCAGAGCTAAGCCTGTGGTGGCCCAAAAAAAAGCCCGATCCGTCGATCGGGCTTTTGCTTTGCTGTAGACCGCGTCACGCATCACCCCGCGCAAGTTCGACGCCGATGAAGCGGTTTTGCTAGAGTGCGTCGCTGAACTTGCCGACAAAGCCCCCGCCCATGCTGCCCCGCGCCGAACAGAAGCAACAGACCCGCCTCGCCCTGATGGACGCAGCCCGCCATCTGATGGAGTGTGGCCGTGGGTTTGGCAGCCTGAGCCTGCGCGAAGTGGCCAAGACGGCCGGCATTGTGCCCACCGGTTTCTATCGCCACTTTGCCGACATGGATCAGCTTGGGCTCGTGTTGGTCAGCGAGGTCGGCCAGACCTTCCGCGCCACGATCCGCCTGGTACGCCACAACGAATTCGTGATGGGCGGCATTATCGATGCGTCCGTGCGCATCTTTCTCGATGTGGTGTCCGCCAACCGTTCGCAATTCCTGTTCCTCGCCCGCGAGCAATACGGCGGCTGCCTGGCCGTGCGCCAGGCCATCGGCGCCTTGCGTGAAGACATCACCCGCGACCTCGCGGCCGACCTCACGCTGATGCCCAAGCTGCAACACCTGGACGGCGAAGGTTTGCATGTGATGGCCGACCTGATCGTCAAAAGGGGCGGCTCGTATAAACAACCTGCGCTGCCGGCGAAGAGGGGAG